>JAGRLL010000353.1 GCA_020441855.1 Nitratireductor sp. | reverse complement strand
TATCTCATCGGCACCCAGGGCATCGTGCAGGGCACCTTCGAGACCTTCGCGGAGGCCGGTCGCCAGCATTATGGCGGCGACCTGACAGGCAAATGGATCCTGACCGCCGGTCTTGGCGGCATGGGCGGCGCCCAGCCACTCGCCGCCGTGATGGCCGGTGCATGCTGCCTCGCCGTCGAGTGCGATCCGACCCGCATCGATTTCAGATTGCGCACCCGCTATCTCGACGAAAAGGCCGACACGCTCGACGAGGCGCTTGCCATGATCGAGGCATGGACGAAGGCTGGCGAGGCCAAATCCGTCGGCCTGCTCGGAAACGCCGCTGGCATTTTCCCCGAACTGCTCGCGCGGATGAAGGACGGAGGAACACGGCCCGATATCGTCACCGATCAGACTTCGGCGCACGACCCCGTCAACGGCTACCTGCCGAAAGGCTGGAGCCTCGCCGAGTGGCGCGAAAAGCGCGAGCGCGATCCCAAATCCGTCGAGAAGGCCGCGCGCGCCTCCATGAAGGAGCACGTCGCCGCCATGGTCGGCTTCTGGAACGAAGGCGTTCCCACGCTTGACTACGGCAATAACATCCGCCAAGTCGCCAGGGACGAGGGACTGGAAAATGCCTTCGCGTTTCCCGGCTTCGTGCCAGCCTATATCCGCCCGCTCTTCTGCCGCGGCATCGGCCCGTTTCGCTGGTGCGCGCTCTCCGGCGACCCGGAAGACATCTACAAGACCGACGCGAAGATGAAGGAGCTCTTCCCCGACAATACCCATCTCCACCAATGGCTCGACATGGCGCGCGCGCGTATCGCGTTCCAGGGCCTGCCCGCGCGGATCATGTGGATAGGTCTCGGCGACCGGCACCGGGCCGGGCTGGCGATCAACGAAATGGTAGCGAAAGGCGAACTGTCGGCCCCGGTCGTCATCGGCCGCGACCACCTCGATTCAGGTTCGGTCGCCTCGCCCAATCGGGAAACGGAAGCGATGAAGGATGGCTCCGATGCCGTCTCCGACTGGCCGCTCCTCAACGCACTGCTGAACACAGCTTCGGGCGCGACCTGGGTCTCGCTGCATCATGGCGGCGGCGTCGGCATGGGCTTTTCCCAGCACGCCGGCATGGTGATCGTCTGTGACGGTAGCGAGGCGGCGGCAAAGCGTATCGGCCGCGTATTGTGGAACGATCCCGCGACCGGCGTCATGCGCCACGCCGACGCCGGCTATGACATTGCGGTCGAGTGCGCCATGGAAAACGGTCTCAGATTGCCTGCCTTGGAAGGCAATTGACGCAACGCATCTCTCGAAAGAGCGGGGGCGATTGCATTGCGATAGCGTTTCTGTAAACTATACAATCTTGAGTTGTATTTTTCCATAGAACAAGGCGTCGGAATTCCGTTGATTTACGTCAAGGAATCTGCGCATTTGGCGGCTCAATTCAAGAGCAAGTCGACGGAAACGACGACTTCGGGTGGCCCTGCCGAACGGAACACGCTCCGGCTAGGCCACCCTCGAATTTCTTGCGCAGGATAGCCCGGCGTTTCGTGACGCCGCCATTGCAGCAAGCCCCGATCCCTTGTCAGCCATCTCAATTCTGTATCGATCGATCCTGTTTCCACCGATTGAATTGAAGGTTCATGCCGTCCGGCAATCCTGGCACAGACCACGCAATTCGATGGTGGTCTTGGCGAGTTCGAACTTTTCCATCTGCGCCCAGTCTTCGAGCAGATGCGCGACCTCGTCATTCGCGAACTCGGAGACCATGCCGCATTTCTCGCAGATGGCGAACGCGATCGAACCGTGCGCACTGCATTCGTCCTGCCGGCAGGCAACGAAAGCATTGAGACTTTCAAGCCGATGCACCAGGCCGAGCTCGGTCAGCTTCTCCAGCGCGCGATAGACCTGCAGCGGTGCACGAAAACCGTCGCCGCGCAGCCGGTCGAGGATCGAATAGGCGCTGAGCGGCCCCTTCGCCCCTGCAAGCGTGTTGAGCACCAGGCCCTGGTTGCGGGTCAACTCGCCGCGTTCGTGGTCATGCGGATGCACATGCGCGCTCATCTCAGTCCTTTCCCCGGTCCGCGGAAGAGGCCTCGGAACGTTTCCCGATTCCGCCAAGCGGCGCAAGGGAAACCAAAAACAGCGCCAGCGCCGCGACCACGATGGAAGGCCCGGAAGGCGTGTCCCATTCGAGCGAACCGAACAGCCC
>JAGRLL010000352.1 GCA_020441855.1 Nitratireductor sp. | reverse complement strand
GACGTGACCACCGAGGAACAGATCATCGCATTGCTGCGCGAATTGCGCGACGAAGGCCGGGTGATGCTGATCTCGACGCACAATCTGGGTTCGGTGCCGGAATTCTGCGACCGGGCCGTGCTGATCAAGCACACGATTCTCGCCTATGGACCGACGGCGGAAGTCTTCACGCAGGCCAATCTGGAACGCGCTTTCGGCGGTGTGCTGCGCCATTACGTACTGGGCGGTGCCGATCTGCACGACGACGAGGACAAGCGTCAGGTCACCGTGCTGACGGACGACGAGCGGCCCTTCGTCATCTATGGCGAGAGTGAGGGAGATGCGGGCGGAGACAAGCCGGACCGATGAGCCATCTCCTCGAACCCTTCACCTATACCTACATGGTCAACGCCATGTGGGTCAGCGCATTGACCGGTACGGTCTGCGCCTTCCTTTCGGCCTATCTGATGCTGAAGGGCTGGTCGCTGATCGGCGACGCCCTGTCGCATTCCATCGTGCCGGGCGTTGCCGGAGCCTACATGCTTGGCCTGCCGTTCTCGCTTGGCGCATTTGTCGCCGGCGGGCTCGCCGCAGGCGCCATGCTGTTCGTCAACCAGCGCACGCGGCTGCGCGAGGATGCGATCATCGGCATGGTGTTCACCTCGTTCTTCGGTCTTGGCCTGTTCATGGTCTCCCTGTCGCCGGCTTCGGTGAATGTGGAGACCATCGTGCTCGGCAATGTGCTGGCGATCTCGCCCACCGATATCCTGCAGCTTGCGATCATCGGCGGCGTGTCGCTCACCATCCTGCTGTTGAAGTGGAAGGATTTGATGGTCGCCTTCTTCGACGAAAACCACGCGCGCAGCGTCGGACTTCATCCCGAGCGGTTGCGCTTCCTGTTCTTCGTGCTGCTGTCGGCGTCGACCGTGGCCGCGCTGCAGACGGTTGGCGCCTTCCTCGTCATTTGCATGGTGGTGACGCCGGGGGCGACCGCCTATCTGCTGACCGACCGCTTTCCGCGGTTGATCCTCATCGCCGTGATCATCGGTGCGGTATCGAGTTTCCTTGGCGCCTATGCCAGCTATTTCATCGACGGGGCGACCGGCGGCATCATCGTCGTCACGCAGACGCTTTTGTTCCTTGTCGCCTTCATGTTCGCGCCAAAGCATGGCTGGCTTGCCGCCCGCGCCAGGGCGCGCGAGGCGCTGTCTGCCGGCCCGGCGGCGGAGGGAGCGCAATGAACGCCTTCCTCACCGAAGCGCTGCTCCCCTTCCAGTTTGCGTTCATGCAGAACGCCTTCGTCATCACGCTGGTCATCGCCGCGCCGATGGCGCTCATCTCCTGTCTGCTGGTGCTGAAGGGCTGGTCGCTGATGGGCGACGCGATCTCGCATGCCGTGCTGCCCGGCGTGGTAGTTGCCTATATCCTGAACCTTCCGCTTGTCTTCGGCGCCTTTGCCGCCGGCATGTTCTGCGCGCTTGCGACGGGCTTTCTCAACGCCAACAGCCGCGTGAAGGAAGATACGGTGATGGGCGTGGTCTTCTCGGGCATGTTCGGTCTCGGCCTGGTGCTTTATGTCGGCATCCGCACCAATGTGCATCTCGACCATATCCTGTTCGGCGACATGCTCGGCGTCTCCTACGCAGACATCGCGCTGACGGGTGCGGTCGCGGCGGCCAGTCTGGCCTTCGTTCTCCTCAAGCGGCGCGATCTCGTCGTCTTCTGTTTCGACCAGCAGCACGGTCGGGCCATCGGCCTGCCGATGCAATTTCTGCACTACGGTCTGCTGGCGGCGATTTCGCTGGTCGTCGTCGGTGCGCTGAAGGCGGTGGGGATCATCCTGGCCGTGGCGATGCTGGTCGCGCCCGGCGCCATCGCCTATCTGCTGACCAGACGCTTCGCGGTGATGATGGTGCTGGCGCTGACAATCGCGCTCGTCTCGTCATTTGCCGGGATCTACGCAAGCTTCTTCATTGACAGCGCGCCTGCGCCGACCATCGTGCTGATCATGACCGGGCTGTTTGTCAGCGCCTTCATCTGGCATGTGCGCCAGGCGAACATTGCCGGACGCCGAGTCCTGCAGGCCGCACCGGAGACCGGCACCTGAACGCAGGCGGACCGCGACGATGTCGCGGCCCCGGGATGTCTTTTCAGAGCTTTTCCTCGACCTTGACGGTCCATTGGCCGGTAGGAGCGCCATCCTTGGTTATCCGGCCGTAGATTTTGCCTTTCCAGCGAAAGGAATCGTCGCGGTCGTCGATGACGATGACTTCCTGACCCGCCGAAACCGTCTCGCCGAGGTTTTCATTGATGACGACCAGTTGACCCTCCTTGGCATACTGGACGTTGTGCGCGAGATGCTCATCCATGGCGAAAGCGGAAGGCGCCAGGACGGAAGAGATCGCGGTGGAGAGGAAAAGCGTACCGGTCAACAAGAAATGCGTGAACTTCATGGTCGTTCCCGTGGCTGCTGCAATATGGGCGGTAATCATGAACGAAGGAGACAATCGAGCTGTGCATTCCGTCACAGTCCGGCGCCTTTGCGCAAACGCTTGCCCTTGCTCGCAGCCTCGGCTATGAAAACGCCCATGACGAATGCCGCGAAAATCCGCGCTTGCGAAAACTTGCTGGGCCTAGAGCTTCTCCTCGGCCTTAGCGGCGGCTGTCGGGCTCGTTTCTAGGAGGGCGCCCGGCGGTCGATGCGCCGCTTGCGGCAGAGCCCCCTTCTCCCAAACCAGCGATAGAAGAAACGAAGGACGAGTGTCGGTGCGCGCGAGCATCGCCCGCCTTCCAGTCAGACGAGAGAAGCCATGTCCGATACGATTCGAACGCATGCAGCCATTCAGGCGGGCATGCCGAACGCCGCCGAAAAATACCGACCCTATCCCAACATCGATTTGCCGGATCGCACCTGGCCCGCAAAGCGCATCACGCAGCCGCCGATCTGGTGTTCCGTCGATCTGCGCGACGGCAACCAGGCGCTCATCGATCCGATGGGTCAGGACCGCAAGGAGCGCATGTTCGCCCTGTTGCTCGACATGGGCTTCAAGGAGATCGAGATCGGCTTTCCGTCGGCCTCCGAGACGGATTTCCAGTTCGCACGCTGGTGCGTGGAACACGGCAATGTGCCCGACGACGTGTCGTTGCAGGTGCTGGTGCAGTGCCGGCCCGAACTGATCACGCGCACCTTCGAGGCGCTGAAGGGGTCGCACCGGCCGATCGTGCATTTCTACAATTCGACCTCGGAATTGCAGCGCCGTGTCGTGTTCGGCATGGACCGGCCCGGGATCATGAAGATCGCCACGGACGCGGCGAAGATGATCCGCGACATGGCCGAGGATGCCACTGCCAAGCATGGGGGCGGGGGCTTCCGCTTCCAGTATTCGCCGGAGAGC
>JAGRLL010000351.1 GCA_020441855.1 Nitratireductor sp. | reverse complement strand
ACCTCGATGGACCAGAAGCTGCGCTTCAAGGCCGCCGGATGGGATGTGCAGGCCGTCGACGGCCATGATTTCGAGGCTGTTGCCGCCGCACTCGAGAAGGCCCGCAAATCGCGCAGGCCGTCGCTGATCGCCTGCCGAACGACCATCGGCAAGGGCGCGCCGAACCTTGAAGGTTCGCACAAGACGCATGGCGCACCGCTGGGTGCCGAGGAAATCGCTGCCACGCGAAGCCATATCGGCTGGGCGCATGAGCCTTTCGTCGTGCCGGCCGACATCAGGCAGGCCTGGGAGGCGGTCGCCACGCGTGGCCTCAAAGCGCGCCTTGCCTGGCAGCAAAGGCACGACGCCACCCCGTCGGCCAAAGCCTTCGATCGCGCGCTTGCCCATGATTTGCCGGGTGCGCTGGCGTCCAGGCTGAACCGCTTCCGCAAGGAGCATCAGGCGAAGGCGACGAAGGTTGCCACCCGGCAGGCTTCGCAGATGGTGCTCGAGGTCATCAACGAGGCCACATCGCTCACCGTCGGCGGCTCGGCCGACCTGACCGGCTCCAACCTGACTCAAACATCGCAGACCAGGGCGATAGGGCCGCGCAGATACAAGGGCCGCTACATCCATTACGGCATCCGCGAACACGCGATGGCGGCGGTGATGAACGGCATTTCGCTCCATGGCGGCTTCATCCCCTATGGCGGCACTTTCCTCGTCTTTTCCGATTATGCGCGCGGCGCAATGCGCCTGTCGGCGCTGATGCAGCAGGGCGTGGTCTACGTGCTGACCCACGATTCCATCGGTCTTGGTGAGGACGGTCCGACACACCAGCCGGTCGAGCATCTGGCCATGCTGCGTGCCACGCCGAACATGACCGTCTTCCGGCCGGCAGACATCATCGAGACGGCGGAATGCTGGGAACTGGCCATGGCCAACCGCGCCACGCCATCGGTGCTCGCCCTGTCGCGCCAGGGCCTGCCCGTGTTGCGCGAAAGGCATTCGACCGCGAACCTCTCGGCGCGTGGGGCCTATGTCCTGCGCGCGGTCAAGGGCGCGCGCGATGTCACGCTGATCGCCACCGGCTCCGAGGTTGAGATCGCATTGGCCGCGTCCGACCGCCTGCTTGCCGAACACGGCATCAGGGCCGTCGTGGTCTCGATGCCGAGTTGGGAAAAGTTCGAGGTCCAGGACGAAGCCTACCAGACCAGCGTGCTCGGCACCGCACCGCGCATCGCCATCGAGGCGGCTGCGCGCATGGGCTGGGACCGCTGGATCGGCCCGCAGGGCCGCTTCGTCGGCATGACCGGGTTTGGCGCTTCCGCACCCGCCGGCGATCTCTACAGGCACTTCGGGATCACGGCCGAAGCTGTCGCCACCCATGCACTGGAACTGACGGGGGCGGGCGGAAAATGATGATGGCTGCCGCTGCCCTGACGGATTGCGAGGTTGAAAGACGCACCGTGCTGGTGCGCGCCAGCTTCGAGAATGGCGTTTCGGCAAGCCTCGCGACGCTTGCCGGTACGCTGGCGCGGTCGGGTGCGAAGGTGGCGGTGATCGCCGGCTTCGGCGATCCGTCTGACGACATCAACCCGGCACTCAGCCTGCGCCGTTTCGTCGAGCCGCTTGCGGCGGCGACGGGAGTTCCGGTCGCCTTCATTGCCGAAAGCGTCGGCTGCGGTGCGGAAGCAGGCCTCGACAAGGTCGGTTTCGGCCACATCGCGCTTCTGGAGAATTTGCGCTTTCACTCCTCGCGCCATCGTGACGCGCGCTCTTTCGCGCTGAAACTGTCCGTTCTCGGCGACTTTTTCGTCGATGCCGGCTCACCGCTGAACACCCCGTCCGCCGGAACCAATGGCTGGCAGAACCATCTCCGGGTGCTGCTGCCCGCACCCGACCTGTCCGCCTTCACCGATATCGAAACCGAATGCTCAGAGGAGGTCTGAATGGCCCGCATCACGCTCCGTCAATTGCTCGACCATGCCGCCGAACGCGGTTACGGCGTACCCGCCTTCAACATCAACAACATGGAGCAGGGTCTCGCCATCATGGAGGCCGCGAGGGAATGCGACGCGCCGGTCATCATCCAGGCTTCGCGCGGTGCGCGCTCCTACGCCAACGACATCATGCTGGCGAAGATGATCGACGCGCTGGCCGAGATTTACCCTGACATTCCCGTCTGCATGCACCAGGACCATGGCAACAACGAAGCCACCTGCATGACCGCGATCCGCCACGGTTTCACCTCGGTGATGATGGATGGCTCGCTGGAGGCCGACGCCAAGACGCCGGCGAGCTACGAATACAATGTCGAGATCACCGAGCGCGTCGCGCGCATGGCCCATTGGGTTGGCGCTTCCGTCGAGGGCGAACTGGGCGTGCTCGGTTCCTTGGAAACAGGCGAAGGCGAGGCCGAGGACGGCCATGGCGCAACCGGCAAGCTTTCCCACGACCAATTGCTGACCGATCCCGATCAGGCGGTTGACTTCGTCGCCCGCACCGGCGTCGACGCGCTGGCGATCGCCTGCGGAACCTCGCACGGGGCCTACAAATTCTCGCGCAAGCCCGACGGCGATATCCTCGCCATGGGTGTCATCGAGAAAATCCACGCCAAGCTGCCGAACACCCATCTCGTCATGCACGGCTCGTCCTCGGTGCCGCAGGAATTGCAGGACATCATCAACGCCCATGGCGGCGAGATGCCCCAGACCTTCGGCGTGCCGGTCGAGGAGATCGTGCGCGGCATCGCCCATGGCGTGCGCAAGGTCAACATCGACACCGACTGCCGCATGGCGATGACCGGCCAGTTCCGCAAAATCGCGAAGGAAAATCCGGCAGAGTTCGATCCGCGCAAATTCCTGAAACCCGCCATGGACGCGATGCGCGATCTGTGCCGCGACCGCTTCGAGGCGTTCGGCGCGGCAGGCAATGCCTCGCGGATCAAGGTCGTCGCCATGGACGAAATGGCGAAACGCTACGCCGCCGGCAAGCTCGACCCGCAGATCGCGCCCGCCAAAGCCGCCTGAAAGCCTGCCCGAACGAAACGTGTGACAAAGGAGACCGAGTGATGGACCAGTCAAACCGCTACGCCAATCTGGCGCTCAAGGAGGACGAACTGATCGCCGATGGCCGTCACGTTCTTTGCGCCTACATCATGAAGCCGAAAGCCGGCTACGGTTATCTCGAAACCGCCGCCCACTTCGCCGCCGAATCCTCGACCGGCACCAATGTCGAGGTCTCCACGACCGACGACTTCACCCGTGGTGTCGACGCCCTCGTCTATGAGATCGACGAGGCCAACGAGGTGATGAAGATCGCCTATCCGGTCGATCTCTTCGACCGCAACATCATCGACGGCCGCGCCATGATCGCGTCCTTCCTTACGCTGACCATCGGCAACAATCAGGGCATGGGCGACGTCGAATACGCCAAGATGCATGATTTCTGGGTGCCGCCGGCCTATCTGCGCCTGTTCGACGGGCCGTCGACCACGATCGCGGATCTGTGGCGCGTGCTCGGACGCCCCGTCGTCGATGGCGGTTTCATCGTCGGCACCATCATCAAGCCGAAACTCGGCCTGCGTCCGAAGCCCTTTGCCGATGCCTGCTACGAATTCTGGCTCGGCGGCGACTTCATCAAGAACGACGAACCGCAGGGCAACCAGGTCTTCGCCCCGTTGAAGGAAACGGTGCAGCTTGTCCGCGACGCCATGGTGCGCGCCCAGGACGAGACCGGAATGCCCAAACTGTTTTCCTGGAACATCACAGCCGACGACCATCACGAGATGATCGCGCGCGGCGAATACATCCTCGAAGCCTTCGGTCCCAATGCAGACCATTGCGCCTTCCTTGTCGACGGTTATGTCGCCGGCCCGGCCGCCATCACCACGGCAAGGCGCAATTTCCCCAGGCAATACCTGCACTATCATCGCGCAGGTCACGGCGCGGTTACCTCGCCGCAATCGAAACGCGGCTACACTTCCCATGTGCTTGCCAAGATGAGCCGACTGCAGGGAGCGTCCGGCATTCATGTAGGCACCATGGGCTAGGGGAAGATGGAGTGCGAGAATTCCGACCGAGGCATCGCCTACATGATCACCGAGGATTCGGCCGACGGCCCGTTCTATCATCAGGAATGGCTCGGCATTGCCCCGACC
>JAGRLL010000041.1:13665-24015 GCA_020441855.1 Nitratireductor sp. | reverse complement strand
GAGATGAAGATCTTCTGGCCGGAAATCGCATAGCTGCCGTCGCCGTTCGGCACGGCCCTGGTCCGCAGCATGCCGAGATCGGTGCCGCAATGGGGCTCGGTCAGGTTCATTGTGCCTGTCCAGATGCCCTCGTTCATCTTGGGCAGATACATCTGCTTCTGCTCGTCAGAACCGTGAACCTGGATCGCGGCGATGGCACCCTGCGTCAGGCCCGGATACATCGCGAAGGCCATGTTGGCCGAAATGACATATTCGCTGACCGCCGATTGCAGCGCGTAGGGCAGGCCCTGGCCGCCATGTTCCGGGTCGGAGGCAAGCGCCATCCAGCCGCCTTCGGTATAGGCCTTGTAGGCTTCCCTGAAACCCTTAGGCGTCGTGACGGACCCGTCGTCGTGACGCGTGCAGCCTTCGGCATCGCCCGGCTGGTTGATGGGCTGCAGCACTTCCTCGGATAGCTTCGCCGCCTCGCCCAGAATAGCCTCGATCATGTCGGGCGTTGCGTCCTCGAAACCGCTCAGATTGTTGTAGCGTTGCAGATTGAGGACGTCATTGAGGACGAAGAGGGTGTCTTCGACCGGTGCGCGATAGGTCGGCATGAAAATTTCTCCTCACACTCTGCCGGGATCTGCCGGCGAATTTGGACGAATGGCTGTCAGGCGATGGCAAAAGCCGCCCGCGAATGCCCCTCGATGGCCGGCCCGGTATCTCGCCGTTCATCGACCGGACATGGCTGCGGCCACTGATATGGTGTTGTCGCGGCTCCATATCAAACTTTTACGTTTGCGTAAACGTCAATTATTCTCGCTGGTCGTATCTTGCGAATTTTCGGCGCCAGAGGTGGCGTGAGGCGGGACCCGGAAAAAGCTTGCGGCGGATGCGGGAATGGCGGATCGGCCCGGCAGGCAGGTCGGGCAGACAGGCCCGGCAGGCAGGTCAGGCAAACAGGCCGGGAAAATCTGCCGGAGCGATTGCCGGCGGCATCCCGCTGTCGTCTCGCCGCCGCCAGGTGTTTGCCACGTGCGCCGGCGGGAAGTGATATGTGGAGCCGGTTCAGTCCTTCTTGAGCGAGCGGATCGTCGCGGCCAGCCGTTCGATCGCCAGTTCGATCTCCGCCTTCTGGCTCCTCAGAACGTCTAGCTGCCCGGTGAACTTGTTGAGGATTTCGTCGGTCGAATCTTCGAGTTCGTCGCACCGGTCGTAGATGTTCAGCACTTCACGAATGTCGACAAGCGCAAACCCGACCTGTTTTGCGAGCAGAATGACGCGGAGCCTTGCCCTGTCTTCCTCGGTGTAGAGGCGGGTGGAGCCTTCCCTTCGCGGCTGGATCAGCCCGCGATCCTCGTAAAAGCGCAATGTGCGCAGGGTTATGTCGAACTCCCGGGCAAGATCGCCGATCCGATAGGTTTCGTTCTGGCTCTTCGGGTGTGCCACAAACAATTGGTCAAGGCGTTTGCCTCGCTGCAAGTCACGCATAGGTTCACCTCATTCAAGGCGAGTGGCGGGTTTGATATCTCTATGGGCAACCGTGTGAATGAAATTCCGCCCGGCATGCTGCCGGCTTGCGGCGCTCCAGGCGCCTCAAGTGCCGAAACAGAAGCGACACACAGGCTTTCATCGGCGGATCCGCTGTTACCCCGGTATCACTCCCGTCGGCTCGCCCTGAACATCCAACCGGCCAGTCCACGCCGGACACAACCAAAATCCGCCGGCGCTTGCGTCGGGCAGGATGCTCTTCCCCACTTGAACGATGCGCCGAAGCTTCGATGGCACACCACTTTGACTGGGGTACCCTAGATTGGGATGGGCGCGATGACAATTGCCGATTGGTTCAATTCGAACGGAATTGATAACCGGCGGGTTAACCGCTTGTTTACCCTGTTTACGGAAAGGTGTCGGCGAGCGTCGGGGAATCGGACGGCGATTCGATTTCTAGGGCAACCTTGACGAGCTCTTGCAGCACACGCGGTGCAAAGCCGAAGCCGGAAAGCAAGATGAGCCGAGTAAGATCACAGCTGGACAATCTTTTGGACCATCCCCACACACCGGTGGAGAGGGACGGGCGACATCGCGATGGCGATCCCGACGCAGTGCAGCGAAAGCTTGAAACGGCCTGGTCCGGCAGGCCCTCGGCCAACACTGCCGGCATGCTTGATCCCGCGCCGCGTCAGGCGCATGCGCCGAACCAGCAGCGCAACGAAGCCGCCGATCTTTCCCGCATTCGCGACAGTCTCGACCGGCTGGCCGGACGTCTCGGGTCGCTCGGTGCGCCAGTGCCGGGAGCACCTGTGCACGGATCGGCGCGAGATGGCGCATCGCGGCATCCGGGCGATCCGCAGCAGCATGCGGCGCGCTCGCGCAGGCAAGACGCCGAGCAGCCCTCGCGGCCGTTCTCCGCTTCGCCGCAATTCGCGCCGAAACGCTCCGATCACGCCCTCGACGGAAATGTTCGCGACGAAATGAATGCGCTGCGCCGCGAGATTTCCGTCGCACTCGAAGTATTCGAACGCGCCAGAAGCTTTGGCGCCATGGACGAGAGGTCGCAGGACGAACTGCACAGGCTGGTCGATGCGGTCACCAGGCTTGAGCAGCAGACCCGCCAGGCGCCTGACTATTGGCAGGACGTAACGGGCGAATTGCGCAATTTGCACGGCGAATTGCACGGTATGATCGATCATATCCAGCCCGGTTTCGAGGGGTTGAGCCGCTCGATCGAAACGAATTACGCCGATCTTGCCGGCCGCGTGGAGGAAATGATCGCCTCCATGCTGAACCAGCTCCCCCGTTCGCGCGAGGACGGCGAGTTGCGCGGCGAACTGGCGATGCTCGGCGAGCATGTCGCCGCCATTCGCGACGCGATCGATCAATTGCCCGGCCGCATTCCCGTCGATCAGGTCGAAGAGAGGCTGGACAGGCTCGCCGGCTCGATCGAGGCGCTGGCCGACACCGAGGATCGTTCGCTGGCCCGCCATTTCGGCGAAATCGATTCCCGTCTCGATGAAATCACGCGTGCGCTGGTGGCCGTTTCGACCGTTCCCGGCGAGAGCGATTCCTTCGACAGGATCGAGGCCCGGATCGCCACGCTGGCAAAGACCGTCGAGCAGATCGCGGAAGAGCGTCAGGCTTCGGCGGCCCTGCCGGCCGCCGTGACCGACGGCTTCGCCGCCGAGGTCAAATCGGCGCTGGAGGCCATCGACCGGCGCCTCGGCGAACTGGGGCGGGGACCGTCGGCGCAGGACGACGGCTACGAGGCCATCGCGGCCCATCTCGCGACCCTGTCCGACAAGCTCGACAACATGCCCAGCCTGAATGCGGTGGCCACCAGCATGGCCGGCGACGACGAGCTTCTCGCGCGTCTCGATGCCATTGCGAGCCGGCTGGACACGTTTGGCGGAACGCCCGCATCCGGTGAGGGCGGCGTTGCGCTCGAATCGATCGAGCGCCAGCTTGCCGATCTCGCCGGGCGTTTCGACATCTTTGCATCCGGCGGCCATCAGGAAGCTGTCGACAATGGCGAAGTCGTCGCGATGCTGCGCGATCTCGCCGGTCGCATCGACGCGCTGGCTGAGACAAAACCTGCCCAGTTGCCGGCGACCGAACAGATCGAGCGTCTCGAAAACCAGCTCGGCGGCATCCTGTCTCAGCTCGACACCTTCTCCCAGACCGGGCTCGACTTCGCGCCGATCTCCGAGCGCCTCGACAGCATCGAGCAGCAGGTGGCCCACAGCCGCGACATCGCCATCGATGTTGCCAGCCAGGCGGCCGAACGTGCTATCGGGATGGTGGGCGGCGGGTCCGCGCTGGAACCGGAACTGATCGAATCGCTGCGCACCGAATTGCACGATCTCAGTTCGAGTTCGCGCGATGTCGGCGCACGTAACGTCGCCGCTTTCGAAACCGTGCATGAAGCCCTGTCCGTGATCGTCGACCGCCTCGGCGACATCGAGACGCGCCTCGGCACGAATGCGGGTCGGCCGGAACCGGCCGGCGATGTCGCGCCAACGCCCGATCCGCGCGACTACGCCTCCCGGGAAGATGCCGAACCTGTTCGTGCTTCGGCAGGGCTCCGCGGCGATGCCGATGTGCGGGAGCAGGGCAGCGCCGCCGCATTCGACGATGCCGGTGAAATTGTTGGCGCACCGAAAGATGCGCGAACGGCCGGGCCGTCACGGGCCCCGGGGGATGATCTTCCGCTGGTCGAGGACGCCCCTTCGGTGGAAACCGAGGATCAAACGCAGGAAGAGGTGGAGGATGTGCCGCTGGAGCCAGGCTCCGGCACGCCGGATTTTGCCTCTCTGGTGCGGCAGGCTGCGGCCAAACGCAAGGCGACCGACGGCCATTCCGCCGCCCGCGAAACGACGGATCTGATCTCTGCTGCCCGCCGAGCCGCCCAGGCGGCCGCCGAGGAAGCGGCCGTTACCGGCGCCGCAGAGAAAAGAAAGCCGGAAAAGAAGCCAAGGGAAAAGAAGGCGTCCGGCAAGGCCGCCGCGTTGCGCAAGCCGTTGTCGCGTCCGGCAAAGCTGGTTCTTTATCTTGCGGCAATCGCCATGCTCGCGATCTTCGCCGCGCCCTACGCGATGAAATTCTTCAATCGCGGCACCGAGGTATCCTCGCTCGCACCCGCCGTGCAGCAGGAACAGGCTCAGCCGGCAGGCGAGTTGACCACAGCAGCGCTCGGCGACCGGCCGGTTTCGAACGCCGGCAACGAGCGGGCAGCAACCGTGCCCGCCGCGACGATCGGAACGGACAAGACCCCGATTGCGGCGACGCCGGTTTCTTCGGCCACGGTTTCTTCCGGCGTTGCGCCCGTTGCCGTGGAGCCGGTCGCAGCCACCGCCGAAATACCTCCGCCTCCCGAGGAAGTCGGCAACATCGCCCTTCGCCAGGCAGCCGAGACCGGGGATGGCGCGGCCCTGTTCGAGATCGCCCGCCGTTATACGGACGGCAACCCCGTCGAGCGGGATCTGGCCAAGGCCGCACAATGGTATGAATATTCCGCCCGCGCCGGTTTTGCTCCGGCGCAATACCGGCTCGGCAATTTCTTCGAAAAGGGCCATGGCGTCGCCACCGACGTCGACAAGGCCGTGCTCTGGTATCAGCGCGCCGCCGAGCAGGGCAATGCACTCGCCATGCACAATCTCGCGGTTCTCTATACTTCGGGTCTCGTAGAGGGCAAGCCGGACATGGAAACCGCCGTTCAGTGGTTTCACCGCGCCGCCGATCTTGGCGTCAAGGACAGCCAGGTCAATCTGGGCATTCTCTACACCCGCGGCATGGGCGTGAAGGAAGATCTCGTTGAAGCCTACAAATGGTTCGCGGTCGCGGCGCGCGCCGGCGACAGCGACGCGGCTACCAAGCGCGACATGCTCGCCAATGCCATGCGCCCCGACCAGCTCGAACAGGCGCGCGGCCTTGCCGGTCTGTGGAAGCCGGCCACGATCGATACCTCCGTGAATTCGGTCATCGTCAAGCCGGAATGGACAGTCGACGCGGGACGTCGCGCGGACGCGACATCGGGTCGCGCCGAGGACGCAGGCAACGCGACGGACCCCCGGATGATCGAGCATGCGCAGGCATTGCTTTCAACGCTGGGCTTCGATGCCGGCCCTTCCGATGGCGTAATGGGCGAGCGAACCCGTGAGGCGATCAGGGCTTTTCAGCGCGGCGCCGGCATGAAGGTCGACGGCGAGGTGACGGGCGAACTGATCGAGGCGCTGGAAAAGGGCGCAGCCTGAAAACGGCCGACAGGCCCTGCGTTTGACCGCCGCATGCAATCCCGCCGCGATTGACAACGCTGGCTGTGGGGCGCATGAACCGAATGATTTTCCGTCGTTTTGCGAGCCGACAGGCATTGGGTCCGCCAATGCCCGAAGCAAGCTTATTTCGTGGGCCCCGGAGCGAGAGCCAGGGAGCCGGGTGAGCCGGTGAACGTGTACCTTCCCATCGCTGAACTGTCCGTCAACATTTTCCTGTTGTTCGGCATGGGCGTTGCGGTCGGGTTCCTCTCGGGCATGTTCGGCGTCGGCGGCGGGTTTTTGATGACGCCGCTGCTGATCTTCTACAACGTGCCGCCCGCCGTCGCGGTCGCGACGGGAACCAATCAGATCGTTGCTTCCTCGGTGTCGGGCGCGCTTGCGCATTTCCGCCGCGGCACCATCGACATAAAGCTCGGTACGGTGCTGCTTGTCGGCGGCCTCCTGGGATCGGGTGTCGGCGTGCTTGCCTATACCTTGCTGCGCAAGGCCGGCCAGCTCGATCTCATCATCGCCATCATGTATGTCGTCTTCCTGGGTTCGATTGGTTCCCTGATGGTGATCGAGAGCCTGCGCGCGAGAAAGCGCGTCAAGGCGGGTGGGCGCGTCGATCTGCGCCGGCCGGGCCAGCACAACTGGATCCACGGCCTGCCCTTCAAGATGCGTTTCCGCAAGTCCAAGCTCTATCTGAGCGCGATTCCGGTACTCGGCATCGGCATCATGGTCGGCGTTCTCGTCTCGATCATGGGCGTCGGCGGCGGCTTCATCATGGTGCCGGCCCTGATCTATCTCCTGCATGTGCCGACCAATGTCGTCATCGGGACCTCGCTCTTCCAGATCATCTTCGTCACGGCGTTCACCACCGTGCTGCAAGCCTCGGCCAACCACACCGTCGACATCGTGCTGGCGCTGATCCTGATGGTCGGCGGCGTCATCGGCGCCCAGTTCGGCGCGGCGGCGGGCCAGCGCCTGCGTGGCGACCAGTTGCGGGCGCTGCTGGGCCTGCTCGTCCTTTCGGTCTGTCTGCGGCTGGCCTTTGATCTGATCGTCACCCCGCCCGAGCTCTATTCGCTCGCCATCCTCAACGCCGGAGCGAACTGATTGTGGCCCCAGGGGTAGGCAACCACCATGCATACGTCGCCATGACGGTCCGCTCCGTCATGCTTCTGCTCGTTGCCTGCCTTTCGGCCTCCGCTGCCGCTGCCCAGACGAAAAGTTCCACCAATGCCCCCCGCGAGGAATTGCAGATGGGCATTTCGGTCGACGTCGTGCCGGTGACGTCGGACTTCACCGGCCGCCAGATCGCCGTCTTCGGCACCATCGAGAATCCGAACAGGCTTGCCCAGACGCTGAACGAATACGCCGTCGTCGTCTCCATCACCGGGCCGGTGGAAGATATCGTTGTACGCCGCAAGGAACGCGTGCTGGGCATATGGATGAACCGTACCGCGCGCGTCTACCGCAACGTGCCGACCTTCTACGCCGTTGCCTCCAATCGCGCCTTGTCCGCGGTCGCCGACAATGCCGTCCTGCGCGACAACAGGATCGGCGTCGACCATCTTTCGCTCAGTCTGTTCTCCAGAGGCGACCAGACCTTCATTTCGCCGGCGCCGGAATTTGCCAATTCGCTGCGCCGTATCCGCCGCGACAAATCGCTCTTCACCGAGGATCCGGCCGGCGTGGTCTTTCTGGGTTCGAGCCTGTTCCGGGCCACGCTCGCCATCCCGTCGAGCGTGCCGATCGGCGAACACACGGTCACCGCCTATCTGTTTCGCAATGGCGAGCTGCTCGCCAGCCGCTCGGACAAGTTCAGGGTCGAGCGCGCCGGTTTCGAGCGCTACCTGTTCACGTTGGCGCATGTCTATGCCTTCTGGTACGGCCTGATCGCCGTCGGCGTGGCGCTGGCGACCGGCTGGCTCGCCAGCGTCATCTTCGCGCGCAAATGACCGGGTCGCGATCGCATGGCGGCTGAGGGACAAGCAAAGCAGGCCGGAGATCGCGGACGCCGCGCGGCGCGTGTGCTGGGCGCCGCTAGCCTGATTCCCTTTGTAGCGATGGTCGTTGCGATGCTCGCGACCGGCGGTCACAGCGTCTGGTCCGCGGTGGTGATCGACGGTTTCAAGACATGGTCGGTCGTGGCGTTGTGCTTCCTCGGCGGCATTCGCTGGGGGTTGGCCCTGCGGGCCGAGTCTGCGTCTTCGGCGCCCTACATCCTTGCGGCATTGCCCGCCGCCATCGGCTGGGCTGCGCTGTTCACGCCCGACGAAATCGCAATTGGCATCCTTCTGTTGGCACATTGCGCCCAGGGAGCCTGGGACTCGCTCTCAGCGCAGCGCGGCTTCGCACCTTCCTGGTTCGGCGACATGCGCATCGTCTGGACGCTGCTTGCCGCCGCCGCTCACATTGCGATCTTCGTCGCCATCTACTGAAAAAGCTCAGACCAGCAGATTGCCGGCGATGGTGAAGACCCTGCCGTGCCCGAGCAGGTGCGCGTGCAGTCGCGCTTCGTCGAACAGCCCGTCGAAGGCCGGCTCGCGAATGTTGAGGCCGCCCGTGAACGCGCCGAAGGAAGGCATGATCATGCGCGCCCCGTCACTGACGAAACAGCGCCGGCGCACCGCCTTGCCGCGTCTGACGATGCGCGCCACCGGATGCAGGTGGCCGGATATCTCGAAGCCGCTCCCGGCAAGGTCCGGTTCGAACAGGCCTGGCTGCCGCGCATCGTGTTCGCTCCGCCGCGCGGCAGAGGCCGGCTCGTGGCGAAGGGTCAGCGGCCCGACGGAGAGTTCCCCGCAATGCGTGCCGCCAAGTTCGGCCGGCGGCGCCGGGTCGTGATTGCCCGCAATCCAGACCCATTCGCGCCCCCGCATCATCGCCTTGAGTTCGTCGCGAAAGATTTCGGGCATGCGCCCGCTCGCCTCGCCGTCGTGGAAACTGTCGCCGAGCGAGACGATCGCCCGGGGCTGCCAGGTCCCGATCTGGCGCTGAAGCGCGCGCAGTGTCGCCTTCGTGTCGTAGGGCGGTATGAGACGCCCCTGCGATGCAAGCGTCGCGCCCTTCTCCAGATGCAGATCGGAAACCACCAGGATGCGTTCCTCGAACAGGAACAGGCAGCCGGTCCAGTCGCAGGCCATGGCAATGCCGCCGAAGGAGAACTCGGCGGTTTCGGCGCGCTCCTCGAGCGGCACGGGACGAAAGGCGGCGTTGCGCATTCCTAGTTTCCGGCCTCCTGCAGCAATTCGTCGGCGGCTTCCGCCAGCAGCGCTTCCTGCGCCTCGCCGGCAACGCTCTCCCTGCCGATTTCCAGCATGACCGGTACGGCGAGCGGCGAAATCCGGTCGAGCCTCTTATGCACGATTCGCCCGCGAATGCGCGACAGCATGTCGCCGAGCCGGCGGATGTCGAGCAGGCCATGCGCCGCGTCGGCGCGGGTTGCCTGCAACAGCAGATGGTCCGGCTCATGGCTGCGCAGCACATCGTAGATGAGATCGGATGAGACCGTCATCTGCCGGCCCGACTTTTCCTTGCCCGGATGGCGCTTCTCGATCAGCCCCGCGATCTGCGCGCATTGCCGGAACGTGCGCTTCAGCAGGAACGACTCGTCAAGCCATGCTTCGAGGTCGTCGCCGAGCATGTCCTCCTCGAACAATTCGCCGAGCGGCAATTCGCCCGTGGCGAACATCGCGCCCAGATCGCGCAATCCCCACACGGCAAGCGCGTAGTCGGTTGCAACGAAACCCAGTGGTCGGGCGCGGCCGCGCTCGAGCCGGCGCGTCAGCAGCATGCCGAGCGTCTGGTGCGCCAGCCGGCCTTCGAACGGGTAGGCGACCATGTAGTGGCGCGTGCCGCGCGGGAAGGTTTCGATCAGCAATTCCTCGCGGCCGGGCAGCAGCGATTTCAGTTTCTGGATAGCGAGCCATTCGCCGACCTGTTTCGGCAATCTCTTCCAGCTTGCCGGATCGGCCAGCATGGCGCGCACCTGATCCGCCAGATAGGTCGACAGCGGAAACTTGCCGCCGGCGTAATAGGGAATGGCCGGATCGCTGTCGGAAGCGGGCGAGGCGTAGCAGACATTCTCGCGGATGCCCTCGTAACGCAGCACCTTGCCAGCGAACAGGAAGGTCTGGCCGGCCACCAGCGATTCCAGAAAGCCTTCCTCGATTTTTCCCAGCACCGGGCCGCCGCGGACATTGCTTCCCCGGCCGCGCTGCTTCGTCAGCCGGACGTCGAGCATCGGCGCCTCGATGATCGTGCCGGCATTGAGCCTGTATTGCTGGGCGAAACGCGGATGGGTGATGCGCCAGCTTCCATCCGCCGTCTTTCGTATCTTGGCGTATTGCTCGTAGCTTTTGAGCGCATAGCCACCGGTGGCGGCGAAATCGACAGCCTTGTCGAACGTATCGCGGTCGAGCGAGGCATAGGGTGCCGCCGTCGTCACTTCTTCAAAGAATTCGTCGGCGAAAAACGGTCCCGCCGCTGCCGTGCCCAGCACGTGCTGCGCAAGCACGTCGAGCGCACCTTCACGCAGTGGAGGCGTATCCTGCGCACCGAGATAATTGGCGTCGAGCGCGGCCTGGCATTCCAGCACCTCGAAACGGTT
>JAGRLL010000041.1:0-13642 GCA_020441855.1 Nitratireductor sp. | reverse complement strand
TCGTCCATGCGGTGGTTGGCGCGGCCGATGCGCTGCGCCAGCCGGCTTGCACCCTTCGGCGCGCCGACATGAATGACGAGATCGATATCGCCCCAGTCGATGCCGAGATCGAGTGTCGAGGTGGCGACCACTGCGCGCAACTGGTTGGCGGCCATCGCCTGTTCGACGCGGCGGCGCTGGCCGACATCCAGCGAACCGTGATGCAGCGCGATGGCCAGGTTTCGCTCGTTGATCTTCCACAATTCCTGGAAGATCAGTTCCGCCTGGCTGCGTGTGTTGACGAAGATCAGCGTGGTGGCATGCGCGGCGATGGCCTCGTAGATCTCGCCCATCGCGTAGCGCGCCGAATGGCCGGCCCATGGCACGCGCTCGCGCGATTTCAGGATCGTGATTTCCGGTTTCGCTCCGCCCTCGACCTCGATCAGCCCGCCCATGCGGATTTCGCCCCCGGGACCTTGCCCGACCAGCCAGCGGCGCAATTCGTCCGGATCGGCGACGGTCGCCGACAGGCCGATGGTCTTCATCTGCGGCCGGAAGCGCCTGAGCCGCGCCAGCCCGAGCGCCAGCAGATGGCCGCGCTTCGACGTCACCAGCGAATGCAGTTCGTCGAGCACGATTGTGTCGAGATCCTCGAAGAAGCGTTCGGCGTCCCTGGAGGCGATCAGCAGCGCAAGCTGTTCCGGCGTCGTCAGCAGGATGTCCGGCGGGTTCAGCTTCTGGCGCTGGCGCTTGTGCGCCGGCGTGTCGCCCGTGCGCGTCTCGAGTTCGATCGGCAGGCGCATCTCGGAGACCGGCGTCTCGAGGTTGCGCATGATGTCGACCGCAAGCGCCTTCAGCGGCGAGATGTAGAGCGTGTGCACGCCGCGCGGCCGCGTGCTCCTGCCGGTGCTGACCATGCGTCTCGGCTTGCTGGCCAGATCGCTCAGCGACGGCAGGAATCCGGCGAGCGTCTTGCCCGCGCCAGTCGGCGCGATCAACAACATGGATTCGCCCGATTGCACGCGCCCCAGCAATTCGAGCTGATGCGCGCGCGGCAGCCAGCCCTTCGACGCGAACCAGTCGAGGAAAGGCTTCGGCAGTTTCAGGAACAGATCGTCCTGGGCGAATGGTTGCTGGTGCCGCGACACGAGAACAAATCTAGTACGGATTGACGAAACGGGATAGATGTTGCGGTCATGATCTCCAAGTCCGTCCCGCTGCGTATCGTGGCGCTGTTTGCCCTGCTGGCAGTGTTCGCCTTCCTCGCGCCACGTCTGCCTTCGGCGAATGCGGAATCCGGTTATGTCCTCGCCGTCTCATGGCAGCCGGCTTTCTGCGAGACGCGCCCAAGGGTCCGCGAATGCAGAAGCCAGAAGGACGGACGGGCCGACACGCGCCTGTTTTCGCTGCACGGCCTGTGGCCGCAGCCCGTATCGAAAGCCTATTGCGGCGTGCCGCAGGCGGAGATCGACGCGGACAAGGCCGGCCGCTGGCGCGATATCGGCATGGAGCGCCTGCCCGACGCGCTCTGGAACCGGCTGAGAACGGCCATGCCGGGCACGGCTTCTCATCTCGATCGCCACGAATGGCTCAAGCACGGCACCTGCATGGCGGGCGTGGACCCGGTTGGCTATTTCGAGAAAAGCCTCGCGCTCCTCGAAGCGCTGAATGGCACGCCGGTAAGGGATTTGTTCGCCGCCAATATCGGCCGGCGCCTGACAGGCAACGAGATACGCGCGGCCTTTGACGAGACCTTCGGCGCGGGTGCCGGCAAACGTGTGCGCATCGTCTGCGTGCAGGACGGTAATCGTCGCCTCATCAGCGAACTGACGCTCGGCCTGACGGGTGAAATCGGACGCGCGCCCGACCTTGCCGCACTGATCGCCGCTGCCAGGCCGACCGATCCCGGCTGTCCGGGCGGCATCGTCGACCCGGCCGGCCTGCAATAAGGGGCAATCCGGGGCTTGCGCGGCTTGAAATGCCCGCATTCGGCCCATACCTTGCGCGCTAGCGGCAAAGCGCCGCCGAAACGGAGCGCGCATGTCCGAACCCTTCCAGTCCAGGACCGCCGGCAACGGCAGATTGACCCGATTCCTCGGCGATACGCCGGGACGCACGATCGTCAAGCTGGCGGTGCTGTCGCTCATCGTCGGCATCATCATGAGTGCGCTCAATTTCACGCCGATCGAATTGTGGTACGCGCTGCGCGATTTCTTCCGCTGGCTTTACGATCTGGGTTACGAAGCCTTCGAGCGCATCGGTATCTATTTCGTCTGGGGCGCGATGGTCGTGGTGCCGGTCTTCCTGCTGATGCGTATCCTCAGCTTCGGCAAGCGCTAATCCGCAAATTCGCTTGCCACGCGATGCAGGATCGCATGGCGGTGCGCCACTTCGCCAATTTCCGAGCCATAGCCGCCGCCCATCACGCCTGCAACGGGGATGCCGCGTTCGCGAAAGAACCCGAGGACGCGCCGGTCGCGCTCGCCAAGCCCGGCATCGCTCAGTGCCAGCCGTCCCAATCGGTCGTCGCGGTGCGGGTCGACGCCGGCATTGTAGAAGACGATGTCGGGCGCAATGAGTTCGATCGAACGCTCCAGCGTATCCTTCAGCGCTTCCAGATAGGTTTCATCGCCCGTGTCGTCGGGCAGGCCGACATCGAGGTCGGACTCCTCCTTGCGCGTCGGATAGTTCTTCTCCGCATGGATCGAGACGGTGGCGACCCGCTTGTCGTCGCGGAAGATTTCGGCGGTGCCGTCACCCTGATGGACATCGCAATCGAAGACCAGCGCGGTGCCCACCAAACCTTCGGCCAGCAGCAGGCTCGCCGCGATGCCGACATCGTTGAACACGCAGAACCCCGCCCCGTGCGTGCGCTTGGCGTGGTGGCTGCCGCCTGCCGTCGAACAGGCGATGCCCTCCTCAAGCGCGAGTCGCGCGGCGAGCACCGTCCCGGCGCCGGAATGGCGCGCACGCTCCGCCATCGTCCCGTCGATGCGAAAGCCGATCAAGCGGCTGATCTCGTCGGGTACGCTGGCCGCCAGCACCTGATCGACATAACGCCTGTCATGAGCAAGCGCGATCCAGTCCGCGCTTGCCGGGCCGGGCAGGTGAAAGCCCCCTTCCGCGACAATCCCCTCCGCCACCAGCAATTCCGCGATCGCGCCCGACTTGGGCATCGGAAAGCGCCGGCCTTCAGGAAAATTCACTTGAAAAACCGGATTGTGTACGACAGCTAGGCTCATGTCCTTTCTATAGCGATGCATTGGCTACTGCGGAATGCCGGCCGGGTGCGCATCGCCGGCTTCTGGAGCAGTCATGGATTCCCCGGCATCCAGCGCGCAGGGTGATAAGCGGCCAGGTTCGCGTACCGTCCGGCCGTTCGACATCACGCCGCGCATGGTGATCGCGCTCGCCGTGCCCATGACGCTCGCCTACATGACGACGCCGCTGCTCGGGGTCGTCGACACTGCCGTGGTTGGCCGCCTCGGCGATCCTGCCATGATCGGCGGTCTCGCCGTCGGCGCGGTACTGGTGGACCTGCTCTTCGCCACCTTCAATTTCCAGCGCTCCGGCACGACCGGCCTGACCGCGCAGGCGGTCGGCGCCGGCAACGAGAAGGAGATGCAGGCGATCCTGGTTCGTGCATTGCTGCTGGCGGCCTTCGCCGGCATCGGCATGATCGTGCTGAGCTTGCCCATCCTCAAGGTCGGCCTGTGGTTCATGGCGCCGGGCGAGGGCGTTGCCGAGGCCACGGCCGACTACTTCCTCATCCGCATGCTCTCCGGCCCATTCGCGCTCGCCAACTACGCAATCCTCGGCTGGCTGATCGGCCTGGGGCGCACGGGGCTGGGCCTTGCCCTCCAGACCCTGCTCAACGGCGGCAACATCGTGCTCTCGATCCTGCTCGGCCTGTGGCTCGACTATGGCATTGCCGGCGTCGCCTGGGCGACCGTCATCGCCGAGGCGCTTGCCTGCGTTGTCGGGCTGGTGGTGTGCCGCTCGCTGATGGACCCGGCCCTGCGGCCTTCGAGGGCGCGCATTGCCGAGCGCGCCGCATGGAAGCGGCTGGTCAATCTAAACGCCGACATCATGGTGCGTTCCTTCGCACTGCTTTTCGCCTTCGCCTTCTTCACCGCGCAAGGCGCCCGCTTCGGCGAAGTGACCCTCGCCGCCAATGCGGTCCTGATGCACTTCTTTCTCGTCGGCGGCTACTTCCTGGACGGGCTTGCGACCGCGGCCGAACAGATCGTCGGCCGCGCGCTTGGCGCGCACTACCGCGCCGCCTTCCTGCGCGGGGTCAAGCTCACCCTGGCGATCAACATCGTGCTGGCGGTTGTGCTGACGCTCGTCTACCTCGTTTTCGGCAATGGGCTGGTCGCGCTGATGACGACGGTCGAGCCGGTGCGCACCGAGGCTGCGCACTACCTCGTTTTCGCGGCACTGACGCCGCTCACCGGCGTGCTCGCCTTCCAGATGGACGGGGTTTATATCGGCGCGACATGGTCGCGGGTGATGAGCACGATGATGCTTGTGTCGATCGCCACCTACCTCATCGGCTGGTGGCTCATGGCCGAACCGCTCGCCAATACCGGCCTGTGGCTTGCGCTCCACATCTTCCTGCTGACGCGGGGCATCACGCTGAGCGCCATGCTCGGCTTCAAGCTGCGTCAGGCCTTTCCTCACAATGCGTGAATGTGGGCGGTTCTAGACGATCTCCAGCACCGCTTCGGGCGGACGGCCGATTTTCGCGGCTTCCCCGGTGATGACCACCGGACGCTCGATCAGGATCGGATGGTGCACCATCGCTTCGACGAGTCCGGCCTCGCCGGTCTTTTCCGACAGGCCCTCGTCCTTGTAGACGGCTTCGCCTTGGCGGATCAGGGCATGCGCGTGGATGCCGAGCAGGTCCAGTACACGCCGGATCTCGTCTTGAGACGGCGGATTCTTCAGATATTCGACAACCTTCGGCTCGATGCCGCGATTGCGTAGCAGTTCCAGCGTCTGACGCGATTTCGCGCATCTGGGATTGTGCCAGATCGTGATGTCCATCGGATTGTCCCGTTTATTGTTCGCTTGGGAGTTTCTTTTGCGCCCATTGGCGCGTCTTGCGGCCGGTGAGTTCGCCAACGCTCGACAACTTGCCCTTGTCGAGCGCATCGATCAGGCCGCGATTGATCTTCGCCGCCAGGTTCGGCCCTTCGTAGACCATTGCCGTGTAGAGTTGAACCGCATTGGCGCCGGCCTCGAACTTGGCGATGGCGGTGGCGGCGTTTTCCACGCCGCCGACACCGATGATCGGCAAATCGGCGAGGCGTTCGCGCATGCGCGCAAGAACAATGGTCGAGCGCTCGAAAAGCGGTCTTCCCGAAAGCCCGCCGGTCTCCTGTACATGCGGTCCGGCGGCCAGGCCGGCGCGCGATATAGTCGTGTTGGAAACGATAAGCCCGTCGAGCGCGGTGCCGTCGATGGCACCCGCGATCTCGTCCATCTGCGCATTGTCGAGATCGGGTGCGATTTTCAGGAAGACCGGCCGGCGCGCCTTCGTTTGCGCGGCGAGTTGCTCGCGCCTGTCCAGCAGCCGTTCGAGCAGTTTTGCGAGCGCCGCGCCCGCCTGCAGGTTTCTCAGCCCCGGCGTGTTAGGCGAGGAGATGTTGGCGGTGAAATAGCCCGCTACGTCATGGAAGGTTTCCAGACCTGCGACATAGTCGGCGACGAAATCCTCCGAATCCTTGTTGGCGCCGATATTGACCCCGACGATGCCCGGTCTGGCACCGGGGCCGGAATGGCGCGTTTTCAGCCGCGCCAGCGCGGCCTGATGCCCTTCATTGTTGAAGCCGAGCCGGTTGATCGAGCCGTGCTCGCGCGGCAGGCGGAAGACACGCGGGCGCGGATTGCCTGTCTGCGGACGCGGTGTCACCGTGCCGATTTCGGCAAAGCCGAAACCCTGCGCGAGCATCGCGTCGGGCACTTCGGCGTTCTTGTCGTAGCCGGCGGCGAGGCCAACGGGATTGGGCAGTTCGAGCCCGGCGAAGACGGTCTTGAGGCGTGTATCGGCCGGCGCCGGACAGGGCGGCACGATTCCGGCTTTCAACGCTGCGATGGACATGCCATGCGCCGTTTCCGGGTCGATCGCAAACAGCGCCGGCCGGAGCAGGGTCGAGAACAGGCTCACGCGCCGATCTCCGCCGGGAAGACGTGGTTCCCCTCATCGTCGAGCGGCAAAGGCCAGCTCCTCGTCACCGCTTTCAGGTCGAGCGGTGCGAAGAGATGCGGAAACAGCGCGCCGCCGCGCGAAACCTCGTATTTCAGCGCATTGCCCAGCGCCTGCGCGTCGACCTCGATCAGCAACAGATCGTTCTTTCCGGCAAAATGCTTCGCCGCCGTCTCGGCAACCTGGTCGGCGGTCGAAAAATGAATGAAGCCGTCCTTAAGGTCGACCGGAGCGCCCTCGAACAGGCCCGCGCGCTCGGCGGCCTGCCATTCTTGCTTCGTCGCGATCTTGTAGATGACGCTGTTCATGACCTGGCTGGCATGGTTCACTTGAAGCGGGTGCCCGCGTGCGGGTCGGATTGGCACGATCGCGCCGGCCATACAAGTGCCAAATAGACCTTGTGGAATGTCGCCCGCCATCGGCTTGGGCCCGAACAGCAGGGGAGGCCGGAATGCCCCCGGTAACGAAAACGACTTTATGGCTTGTCCTCGCCCTGGCCTCGGCAGCGGCTTCGGCAAGCGCGGACGAAAGGCGCCAGGCGTCCGATTTCGGCCACAGCGAGGCCGAAATCGGCCCGTTGCGCTATTCGATGGCGCTGGTTGACGGCGGCATTGCCCTGCTCGACCGGCAGACCGGCACTCTGGAACATTGTTCGGTGCAGTCGGGGCAATTCGTCTGCCGCCTCGCAGTCGACGAGCGCGATGGATATGAGGCGGAAATCGCCCGCTTGCGCGCCCGCCTCGACGCGCAGGAGGCCGGCCAGCCCGAAAAACCCGAAAAACCCAGAAGCCCCGAAAAGTCCGAACCGAAGGTCAGTGAAGACCAGCGCCTCAATGAAGCGATGCGTCATGCCGGCCGGGCACTGCGCCGCTTCCTTGATGCGGTAAGGGATCTGCGCTCCGACGGTTGAGGCGATTTGGCTCAGGCCGTCTTGGCGGCAAAGGCCGCGCGGGCTGCTTGCGGCAGCGGCACCGCCCGCCGGGTTTCGAGATTCATCACCAGGCATCGTATTTCTGTCGCCGCGAGCGGCTCCGCGCTCAGCAGATCTTCAAGCTGGTGCCGCATCAGGAAGGTCTTCTCCTCCATCGACTCGATCCAGGAGACGAGTGCCAGCGCTCCCCCCGCCTCGATGCGCTTGAAGCGGGTCAGCTTGGTTTCGACCGCGACGCGTCCGTGCATCGTCCCCGTCAGCCATTCCGTGGTGATGCCCGCGTGGTTCCAGACATGCGAGGCGGCATCGGTCATCCGCGAAATGATGGCGTTGGACAGCAGGTCCGCGTCCGGTCCGCATTCGAAATTGCGCGCAATCGTGTAATTCGAAACGATGGCACGCCCGTTTTCGATCATTGCGCGCGTATCGGCGGGTGGTGTTGGGCTGTGGGTGACGCCGCGCGGCAACGCCGCCTCGACTTCGCCCAGTCCGCAGGCGGGCATGTCCGCAATGCGGTAGCCGGGCTGGTCGAGCGCGGTCGCCGCCAGTTCGCCGCTGTCCGCGTCGTGCATGAGATGGACGACCGATCCCGCGGCAAGGCCTTCCCCCAGCACCGCCGAGCGCACGATGGTGGAACGCGCCAGGTGCAGTTCCCGGTGATAGCGCACGTGGCGCAGGATCGCCGTGCGCGCGCCCGGATTGGCGCCGGTCGCCTTCAGAGCGAAGATCTCCGAGGCCTGCTGAAAGGAGCGGAAATAGAACTGCACGTTCATGTGCGCGTTCTCGTCGCAATCCCATGTGTTGACGAAACCGCGATGGGTTTCGACGAAAGGTGTCCCGTTCGGGTCGGATGGGGCCATCAAATGTCCAGTTCCGGAAGCGTCTGACGTGCGCCCGGTTGTCTCAAAGTTTCAAGCATGGCGCCGCCGTCGCTCTTGCGTGTGGCAAGCGGCACGGCGATGAGCGCGGCAAGCGCGGGGATGAGGGCATAGATCGACGCGCTGATGGCTGGCGAAAGTCCCTCAAGTCCGGGCAGCGCAGGTAGGCCGCCAAAGGATTCTCCGCCCAGCCATGGCATCGATGCCTGGAAGGCAAGAACCAGCCCGCCTGCGCCGATGCCGGCCAGCACGCCATTACGGCTCATTCCGGGCCACCAGATCGAGGCGACGAGAACCGGCGCCACGATCGCTGCTCCCGCCGCCATCGCCCACATGAATATCTCGACCGGCGGCCAGCTTGAAAGGGTGGCCAGCCATCCGGCGCAGGCGAGCGTGACGAGCAGAACCAGTCTCGCCCTGAACAGGATGATGAGCGACTGGTGCTCCTTGGTCGAATCCGCTTTGTACAATGCGCCGGAAAGGTTGGCGCCGATCGAGTATGCCACCGCGTTGGCGAGGGCGATTGAGCCTGCCAGGGCGGCTGCGGCGACCAGTGCGCCAAAGACGCCGGGCATGCCGAAAATGTCGGTCATGGCGAGCATGACGGCGTCGCCCGAGAACCTGATGTCGGCCGGGCCGATCACATAGGCCGGATCGCCGCCGCAGGCCGCTATGGCCTGCCTGACGTCTTGCACGGCGTGGCCGCAGAGACTTGCCATGGAATGCGTGTCCAGCATCGAATGCTTGCCGCTCCACACGAACAGCCAGGAGGCGGCGACGTCGATTTCCCCGGTCGTCAAACCCAGCGTGCCCCGGTAGAGAAAAAGCTTGACGAACATTGCCACAGCCGGCGCCGCGGTCAGAACGAGCGCCACCGCCAGGATCGTCCAGGCCGTTGTCTTGCGCGTGGCGGATGTGTCGGGCGAAGCCGAGAAATGGCCGAGCACGAACGGCATGGCGCAAAGGCCCAATGCCAGAAACAGGCTCGTCGTCAGTGCCGCGGCAACGGGATGGCTCGCCACCGTGAGGCCGTCGACCTGCCTGGTAAACAGGTCGAAGCCCAGTTGCGACAATTGCCGTTCGATCTCGCTTATCTCGACCAGTGCGCCCTGACCGAAGGAAAGCTGCGGGATCGGGAATGTGCCGAGACCGACCGAGACCCAGACGAGCGGTGCCAGGAATGCGGTCGCCAGAAAGGCAAACAGCGTCGCGTTGACGCGCAGAACGCCGCGCAATCCGCCGGGCAGCACGGTCAGCGCTGTCAGGCATGTTGCCGCGATTATGGCTGCGGTCCGGTCTATTCCGAACAGCATTTCGGCGAGCTGGCCGGTGAGCCTGAACTGGCTCCATGTCAACAGCAAGCCGACCGCCAGAACCATTGCGGCAAAGGAAAGGTTCACCGGCAGGCTGGCGAACCGTGCATTGATGAAATGGGTGGGCGTTGCCGCGCCGCTCTTGCGCAGGAACGGCACGATGGCGAAGCTGGCGAGCGCCAGGGCAAGCATCGGTCCGGCAATCCAGCCGATTGCTTGTGGCGAGCCGACGAAAAAACTGCCTGCCAGCGCCGCCATCGTCCAGCCGGCGACGAGACTGGCGCCCAGCGCCATGGTGTTTATGGCCAGGCTTGCGTCGCGCCGCGCGACCATCCAGTCGGCGGGCGACATGGTGCGCGCCTGCCACGCGGGCACGACGATGCCCGCAACGAGCAGGATCCCGGCCATCACGTAGACGATGCTTCTCGGCAAACCCGCCTGTTCCGCCAGCATGACCAGGCCGGCAAAGATCAGCGTACCCACCGACACGATCGCCCCGAGCGGTGCCGATCCCGATACGATCCTGTCCCCGAAGGGCTTGGCGAAGGCCTGCCGCATGCGTCTGTCTCAGTTCCTCGGGGTCTCGTTGGACGTTTCGGGAAGCCGGTCTGTCAGTGCCTGCAGTTTCGCTGCGGTGAACACGATGCCGGCAAGTGCCATCGGCAGAATGATCGTGGCCAGGAACAGTCCAAGCGGAATGGCGAAGATGGTGGCCCCGGTCAGCGATATTTGCGCGATTACGCAGATGATCGCGATCACGGCCGAAATGGCCGCGCCTGCCCATGCCAGCGCACGGGTCCTGTTCCACCAGCCCCTGATCCAGCTCAATGAATTGCCAAGTTCCAAGCGGTGCCTCCCGTTGGCCCCAACTTTGCGATGATGCCGGCCCTCGTAGCCGGTGCAGGATGCCGCAGGCAAATGTCGGCGGACCCAATTAGCATGATTTGGCCGCCGCGGTGAAAATTTGCCGGCGTTGCCACGCGTTTTTTTCAACCGGCGCGCATCGCAGCTTGCCAGGTAAGGGCGGCGGCTTGCAATTTACCGGTGTGGTCCGGATAATCCGGCAATGCCGCTTCGAAGGTGGTTGCACTCGGAGGAAGAAGAGGCCGATGGGATTGATCATTGTCGCGGACGATCATCCGTTGTTCCGCGACGCCCTGCGCCAGGCCATCGACGCGCTGGCGCCGAGCAGGAGCATCGAAACCGCCGGGGACATGGCGCGGGTGGAGGAACTCGCCGATGGGGCCGACGAAGTCGACCTGGTCCTGCTCGATCTCGCCATGCCGGGTTCCAAGGGACTTTCCGGCCTGCTCCGTCTGCGCGCGCAGCATCCCGAAATTCCCGTCGTGGTCGTCTCGGCAACGGAGGATGCGGCAACGATCCGCCGTGCGCTGGAACTGGGAGCGTCCGGGTTCATTCCCAAGTCGTCGGGCATGACCGAAATCCGCACTGCTGTTTCCGCCGTTCTGGAAGGCGAGATATGGGCGCCGTCCGGCATTGCCGACCAGAGCGAGGAAGACGACGAATTCGCCGAGCTGGCGGGGCGTTTGAAGACGCTGACGCCGCAGCAGGGCAAGGTTCTGGGGATGCTGGGCGAAGGCCTGCTCAACAAGCAGATCGCCTATGAGCTTGGTGTCTCGGAGGCGACCGTCAAGGCGCATGTTTCCGCCGTCTTGATGAAGCTCGGGGTGGAGAGCCGCACACAGGCGGTGATTGCGCTCGGACGTCTGGGTTTGGCGCCCGGCGAGGAACTGGCCGATTAGAACCGGATGGTCATTCCCTAAATCGGAAAAGGCGGTCCGGCTTCCCGTGGGCGACCATTGTTGACGGAAAACCGGTTTCCATTTTCCCGGAATTGCCTCGGGGAACTGAACCCTTCACTCTGCTGCCTCGCGGCGTGAATGCCCCATCGCCAGCACCGCGCGCAATGCAGCTGGTTTCACCGGCTTGTAGATAAGCTTGATGCCTTCGGCTTCCGCCTCGCTTCTGAGCGAAGGCGTCCGGTCCGCGGTAACCAGCACGCAAGGCAGTTCCACCCCGAAGGACTGGCGCAAGGCATGGATCGCCTCGATGCCATTGCTTTTTTCCAGATGGTAATCGGCCAGAACGATCTGTGGCGGCTTGCCGGCCTCCTCGATCGTGGCGAACGCCGAGGCAAGGTCGTGGGCGGTCCTCACCTCGCAGCCCCATTGCGTGAGCAGGCCGGACATGCCTTCGAGGATCGAAAGATCGTTGTCGATGCACAACACGAAAAGGTCGTTGAGCTTGGAGGCAGCACGCGAGACAGGTTCCCGCGTCCTGGCCAATGCGGAAGCCGTTTCCGGTTTCGCGCGCTCGACCGCCACGGAAAAACGCGTGCCCTTGCCCGGTGTCGAAGACATGATCACGTCGATATCGAGCACTTTGGCGATGCGCTCGACGATCGACAGGCCGAGCCCCAGTCCCGGTGCCTGACGCATGCCCTCGTCGAGCCTGCTGAACTCGGTGAAGATCGACTGGCGGTCGGAGTCGGCAATACCGATTCCCGTGTCGAGCACCTCGATCACGACCTTTGCGTCCCGCGGACGGCAACCGACCAGAATCCGTCCGGAAGGGGCGTTGCGGGGCGTATACTTGATCGCGTTGGAGATCAGGTTTTGCAGAAGCCGTCGCAACAGTGCCGGATCGGACCGTATCCAGGCGGTGGAATGCACGAATTTCAGTTCGAGGCCACGCTCGCGCGCGAACGGCGCGAACTCGACCGCCATCTGCTCCATGATGGCCTCGATTGGAAAGGTGGACACCTTGGTTTCCTGGCGCCCGGTGTCGAGCCGCGAGATCGCGAGGATGGCGCCGAGAATGTTTTCCACCGATTCCAGCGACTTGATGATGTTCCCGGTGAGCGTGGAATTGTCGGTTTCCTCCAAGCGCTCCTCCAGGGTCGAGGCATAGAGCTTGGCGGCGTTGAGCGGCTGAAGGATGTCGTGTCCGGCAGCGGCGAGAAAGCGTGTCTTGCCGGCATTGGCGTCGTCGGCGGCCCTCGTTGCGCGCGCGAGTTCGCGGTTGGCTTCCACGAGTTCGCTCGTGCGTTCCTCGACGCGCCGTTCCAGCGTCTCGTTCGCCTCGCGCAACGCCTCTGCGACGAGAATGCGTTCGGTGATGTCGTGCCAGGTCACGACGACGCCGCCGCCCGGCATCGGGCTCGTTCCGATTTCGACGATCCGCTCGGAGGCGGCGAGCGCCAGCAGCCAGGGTTCGTTCTGGTTCACGATCTTGTCGGCCAGGTCGCCGTCGTCGATGCCCTGTTCGCTCAGTTTGTGGATATCGGCGATCTGCCGCATCACTTCGTTGAGTGGTGTGCCGACCTGCCCGACACTCGCCGGCAGGCCAAGCAGCCTGCGAAAGCGCCGGTTCCAGAAGGCGAGGCGGAAATCGGCGTCGAACACCGAGATCGCCTGATCCATCTGGTCCAGCGCCGATTGCAGGATGTCGCGATTGTATTTCAGCGCTTCGGATGCCTGGTCGAGCAACTTGATGCTGGCCGGCGTGGTTGCCTCGAATCGTTGCAGCAGCAATGTGTGCACCAGGCGCGACGACGAGGCGCCGATCGCGCTCGCCAGCAATTGCTCCGAAAAGCGCAACAGGCGCTGGTCGACGGGATCGCTGTCCTTGGGCCGCTCGCCCGCCTCCGCCCAATAGCTTTCGAAGGAGCGCTGCGTCCGCCGCGTGCCGAGATAGCGCGCCACCGTTGCGATCAGCTCGCCGACATTGACCTTTGCCGCCGCCCCGCGCCGCCCGATGGCGAGCGGCTGGTTGCGGTCGACGAAAATCGAGGCTTGCGCGCTCTCGCTGGCGCTCGGCAGCCGTGACAGCGATCCGATGACGAATGCCAGCGCGTTGATTGAAAGACTCCAGATCACACCATTGGCGACCGGACTGATCTCAACGCCGAGCAGGGCTTCGGGCCGCAGCACGCCGGAAGGATGCAGGCCCTGCGTGACCAGCCAGTGCTCCGGCGACAGCAGGGTCGGCATCAGCAGCGTATAGCCCCAGACGGCGAACCCGCAGACCATGCCGGCGATTGCGCCGCGCCCGTTTGCCCCCTGCCAGAACAGGCCGCCGAAAAAGGCCGGCGCCAGCTGCACGATGGCCGCGAACGACACGAGACCGATGGAGGCCAGCGCCTGCGTGTTGTCGGCGCTGCGGAAATAGGCGTAGCCGAAGAACAGCAGCAGCACGATCGCGGTGCGCCTGATCTTCAGGATCAGTTGCTCCATGTTCTCGGACGGTCTTGTGCGCCCGCTCGCCTGACTGCGCAGGATGAACGGCAGCACCAGATCGTTGGAGATCA
>JAGRLL010000350.1 GCA_020441855.1 Nitratireductor sp. | reverse complement strand
TTCCTGCTCGGCCAGGCCTTCCGCATGATGGTCGAGACCGGATCGCTGGGATCGCTCGACGTGCTGTCCAACGCCGCGGCAGTGATCGCCGAAGGCGAAGTGATGCAGCTTTCGACCGCGCGCAATCTCGATACCAACGAGGACGAATACCTTGCCGTGATACGGGCCAAGACGGCCGCGCTGTTCTCGGCGGCGGCCGAGGTCGGGCCGATCATCGCCGGCGCCGGCAAATCGACCATCAGCGCGTTCCGCTCCTATGGCACCAATCTCGGCCTGGCCTTCCAGCTCATCGACGACGCGCTCGATTATGGCGGTTCGTCATCGTCGCTCGGCAAGAAGGTCGGCGACGATTTCCGCGAGGGAAAGGTCACCCTGCCCGTGGTCCTGAGCTACCGGCGCGGCACCGACAGCGACCGCGCCTTCTGGAAAGAGGCACTGGTCGACAATCAGGCCGACGACGAACGGCTGAAGGAAGCCATCCGGCTGATGCACAAATACGATGCGATTACCGACACCATTGCGAGGGCCCGTCATTACGGCGAGATGGCCCGCGACGCGCTGGCGCCGATGAAACAGGGAGCACACAAGGACGCGCTGATCGAGGTCATCGAATTCTGCGTCGCCAGGGCTGTCTGAGGGACCGCGCTTCGCGCGCTGGCCGTCCGAAGACGCCAGTGGGGCCGTTACGCATCCCGGCCCGACACGCAAGTTTGATCGGTGCAATACATCGCACAAGCGCCAATGCCTTGTGCGCACGACGCAAATTCGCCATGCTTTGCACCGAAGAAATCACGGGGCGCCGGAAATCCGCGGATTGACGGCATTTCCCGAACAACAGGTTCAGGACATCCATTCGTGCCGTTGAAGATCATCCCACCGCTGCGCCGCCTCCCCCACACGATCGGCAGCGCCGCCTTTCTGGCTTTTCTGCTCGGCGCCAACGCCGGAGCGCAAGCCGATCTCACCGATCCTCCGCTCGCCAACACGATCGCCGAATCGACGCTATCGGGAAGCTATCTCGCCGCGCAGATCGCCTCAAAGGACAATGACGACGCAACCGCCGTCGCCTTCTACGAACGCGCCGTCACGCTCGACCCGGAGAATACCGACCTCAAGCACGCGCTGTTCCTGGCGCTGGCCTCGAACGGGCGGATCGCGGACGCCGTAGAGATCGGCCGCAAACTGCCCCAGCGTGGCGCCAGCGGAAGCGTCATCCGGCTCGTTCTCGCCGTCGACGCTTTGCGGCAGAATAGCTGGACGAAAACCATCGAACTGATGAAGGAGCCCACGGGCGGCGGCGATCTCGACCGCATCATCCAGGAAATCCTGATGGCCTGGGCGGTCTTCGGTTCCGGCGCCGCCGACAAGGCGCTGGAGGACGTACGTGCCATCGGCGGCCCGGATTGGGTTCAGGTCATCGGCAATTATCACGCCGGCCTCATCGCCGCAGCATCGGGCAAGGACGCCGAGGCGGAAAAACTGCTGACGGCGGCGACGGAAAACGAAGTGGCCGCCGCGGTCCTTTCGGAGAGCTATCTCAGAGCGCTTGAAGCGCTGATCCGCACGCAGTCCAGGCTGGGCAAGACCGACGCGGCGCGCGAAACGCTCGAACGCGGCAAGAGGCTGCTGCCCAGCCATCCGCCCTTCCTGACACTCGCCGCCAAGCTCGAGGAAGGCAAGCCTTTGGCGCCGCTCGTCGCCTCCGCGCAGCAGGGTGGCGCGGAACTCTTCTACAATGTCGGCTCGGCCATTTCCCGCCAGGGCGGCGCGCCCTTTGCGCAGAATTACCTTCAGCTTGCCGAATATCTCGACCCCGGCAGCGACGTTATCGCGTTCGGGCTGGCAGGCGTCTTCGAAAAGCAGAAGAACCCGGAGCGGGCGAACGGCTATTACGAACACATCAAGTCGCAATCGCCCTACTGGCGCACGGCACAGCTGGAATACGCGCTCAACCTCAACGATCTCAAGCATGTCGACGAGGCAAAGAAGATCCTGCGCTCTCTGGTGGAAGAAGAACCGGAAGACCTGATCGCCCAGATGACGCTCGGCGGCGTTTTGAGCCAGCACGAGGAATACGAGGAAGCCGCCAGGGTCTACGACGCGGCGGTGGAGCATCTCGGCGAGCCGGAGGCGAACGACTGGAAACTCTATTATCGGCGCGGCATCGCCTACGAGCGGCTCAAGCAATGGGCCAACGCCGAACCGAATTTCAAGCGGGCGCTGGAACTGTCGCCCGACCAGCCGGACGTTCTCAACTATCTGGGCTATTCCTGGATCGACATGGGCATTCATCTCGACGAAGGCATGGAGATGATCCGCAAGGCGGTGAAGCTCAAGCCGCGTTCCGGTTTCATCGTCGACAGTCTCGGCTGGGCGCATTACCGGCTGGGCGACTATGAAGACGCGGTGCGCGAGCTGGAGCGCGCCGTGGATCTGATGCCGCAGGACCCGGTGGTCAACGACCATCTCGGTGACGCTTACTGGAAGGTCGGGCGCAGGCTGGAAGCCACGTTCCAGTGGAATCACGCGCTCGCCTTCGAGCCGGAGCAGGAAGAAGAGGCAAAGATCCGCGAGAAACTCGAAAAGGGTCTGATCGACAAAGGCCCCGCGACGGCCAATAACGGCCAATAGGCCATTCCCGCATAAGAGACGGGCAGTAACAGGCATGATCGAGCGCATCGCCCGTGCGAAGATCAATCTCGCCCTGCATGTAACCGGGCGGCGCGAGGACGGCTATCACCTGCTCGACACGCTTGCCGGGTTTGCCGATTTCGGCGACCTCTTGCGTTTCGAACCGGCACCCGACGGCCAGATCAGCCTGAAGATTACCGGCCCGTTCGCCGCGGAACCCGGTCTGTCCGGCGAGGACAATATCGTTGCCAGTGCCGCGCGCCTTCTGGCGCAAGCGGCAGACATCCCTGCCGGCGCAGCCATCACGCTTGAAAAGAACCTGCCGGTCGCAAGCGGGATAGGCGGCGGATCGGCCGACGCGGCGGCGGCGCTGCTCGGCTTGCGCGAGCTCTGGCAAGTTGCCGACGATATCGCGCTCGAACCGCTCGCCATGCGACTTGGCGCCGACGTGCCGATGTGCCTCGTCTCGGCGCCGCTCAGGGCAAGAGGTATCGGCGAGGTCGTCGAGCCGCTCGCCGGCGCGTGCGCACTCCACGCCGTGCTGGTCAACCCGCGTGTCGCGGTGGCGACGCCACAGGTGTTCGCCGCACTGGACGCCAGATCCAATCCGCCAATTGGCGATGCGCCAGAAAATCCGTTCGATCCGGACTTTCTGGCCGGAATGCGCAACGATCTTGAAGCGCCGGCGCGCAAATTGTTTCCCGTCATCGGCGACGTACTGGCAAGCATCGGGCGGCAGGAAGGTTGCCTGCTGGCGCGCATGAGCGGATCGGGTGCGACCTGCTTCGGGCTCTTCGCCACGAAGGGCGAGGCAAACGCCGCGCACCGCGCCATCGTTGACAAGGCTCCGCATTGGTGGTCGGTTCCCGCAGAAATCGGCGGCACCGCCTGAAAGGCCAGACCATGGATCGCATTGACGAGACACGCCCCTTCATTCCGGTCGGTTTCGCCGTACTCACGGTATCCGACACGCGCGGCCTGGCTGACGACAAGTCCGGCGCGACACTGGCCGAACGCGTGGAGAAAGCCGGCCACCGTCTCGTCGGCCGCGCCATCGTCACCGACGATGTCGAGAAGATCCGCGCCCAGGTGCGCAGCTGGATCGAGGACAAGAGCATCGACGCGATCATCACCACAGGTGGCACGGGCTTCACCGGGCGTGACGTGACGCCAGAGGCGCTGGAACCCTTGTTCGAAAAACGCATGGACGGCTTTTCGGCCGTCTTCCAGCGGATCAGCTACGACAAGATAGGCACCTCGACGATCCAGTCGCGCGCGACGGCCGGGGTAGCCGGGGCGACCTATATCTTTTGCCTGCCCGGTTCGCCCGGCGCCTGCAAGGACGCCTGGGACGGCATTCTCGTCCAGCAATTCGACTACCGGCACATGCCCTGCAATTTCGTGGAAATCATGCCGCGGCTGGACGAACACCTCAAGCGCGGCCATTCGTGACTTGAGCAATTCCAGGAATAGAGGAAACCGGTTTTCCGTCAGGAATTGCGGCAAAAAGTAGAAAGTTGGATCGTTATGTCGACTCGGAGAAGAGATGAAACGATCTAGGCAGCTGGCGCGTGCGCCTTGGCGCGCAGCAGGACCAGACGCGAGCCGGCGGGCGGACGTGGCGGTATGGTGTTCGCGCCGCCACCGGAAATCCGGCGTACCGCCTCGCGGCTGAGGATCAGCCCCTGATCTTCGACGACGCGACCCAGCAGGTTGGCGCTGACGAAGCGCCAGGTCTCCACCATGCGGGCGGCAAGGCCGTAACGCTGGCTGGCGTAGGAAAAGGCGGCGCACAGACGCGCGGCCTCACCCTGGGCATCGGCACGCTCGACGAACTCGGCAGCCTCGCGGAACCAGTCATGCTCCAGGATGACACCGGGCTTGAGCATCAGAAGCCACGAAGCGTTGACCTGTTCGGCGATCCGGCCCAATGCCTCGCGCGGCGAGCCCCTTACATGTTGGCAGCCAGCCGCATCCGCGATGGCCGCCGTCGATTCCCTGCCACCCGAATCGAGGATCACCGCGTCGCGCAAAACGCCTTCCGCGACGGCTGGAACGAGACTGGCCAGGGTGCGGGCCAGACCCTCTTCCTCGTCCTCCACTGCGATCACAACGCTCATCATGGCGACGCTGCATACTCCACAAAGGCGCACAAAAGCGAGAGGTAGAGCATGATTCTCTCCCGAATCCCTTCCTCCCACGCAACGAAACAACAGTCCCGCTTGATTTGTTCTTGTTTTGTTCGTTTTGACGATGTAGGAATATATTCATCGAACGAATCGAGAGCGCCACCTGGAGGGTGCCATGCAGCAGGCAAGACAACACAGCGTCAAGCATCGCGAAAGCACCATGCCCGATCCTTCCATGCGCGCCAGCCACGAAGCTTTCGTTGCGGGATCGGCCATGGCACGCCATCACGGCGGTGTCGGCGAAATTGTGGGCGCGGAAAGGCGTCGTGGCCGCGGCGCCGGGATCAACCCTTCCGGGCGGTACGAACCGATCAGCCGACACGTTTTCGACGACGGCTGGCAGACCGTGGACGAATTGCCTCCCTTCGCAACAGAAGTGCAGGTGGAAAAGCCGCGCACGATCATAACGCGCAATCAGTCGCCGGACATTTCCTTCGACCGCTCGATCAACCCCTATCGCGGTTGCGAGCACGGCTGTGTCTACTGTTTCGCACGGCCGACGCACGCTTATATGGGCCTGTCGGCGGGGCTGGACTTCGAGGCCAAGCTGTTCGCCAAGCCGGGCGCGGCACGCCTGCTCGAACGCGAACTCGGCAAGCCAGGCTACAAGCCCAGGAAAATCGCGATGGGGACCAATACCGATCCCTATCAGCCGATCGAGAAGACCTGGCGGGTAACCCGCGAAATTCTGGAAGTGCTGGAAGCGGCGAACCACCCCGTCGGCATCGTCACCAAATCGGCGCTGGTTACGCGCGACATCGACATCCTGTCGCGCATGGCGGAAAAGAATCTCGTCAAGGTCGCCCTGTCGGTGACGACGCTCGACCGCCGGCTGTCACGCGCGATGGAACCGAGGGCGGCGACGCCGGCATTACGCCTCAAGACGATCAGCGACCTCACCTCCGCCGGCATTCCCGTGTCGGTCATGGTCGCCCCGGTGATCCCTGCCCTCAACGACCACGAAATCGAGCGCATTCTCGATTCGGCGCGGGGCGCGGGCGCGTGCGAGGCCGGTTTCATCCTGTTACGGTTACCGCTCGAGGTCAGCCCGTTGTTCCGCGAATGGCTGCTTCGTCACTACCCCGACCGCTACCGCCACGTGATCAACCTCATCCGCTCCATGCGCGACGGCAAGGATTACGATTCGCAATGGGGTACGCGGATGAAGGGCAGCGGCCCCTATGCCTGGCAGGTGGCACGGCGTTTCGAGATCGCGGCCAAGCGGCTCGGGTTCAACAAGAAAAAGCATCGCCTCGATACGGACCAGTTCACCCCGCCGCTGGGCGAAGGTCACCAGCTGGCGCTGCTGTAGCGCCATTTCCAGGCAACAGGGTTTCTGGCCTTCTGTACGGAACTGCAAGAAACCCAAAGGCTGGGGCCGTCCGCATAGGCTCCTGCTTTCCCATTCCCGGCGGTTGCGCCCATCGCCGCAACCGTGGCGCGCCGCCGGGTCTTGAAGAGAATCAGTGTCCGGGCCAAGCTCGCCCGCATGTCCCCATGGCCCGGCACTGATTCTCTTTCTTCCCTTCGTACGCGCGTTTGCACGTCCCTTGTCATGGGCCGGCGCCAATGACGGGTGTGGCGGATTTCAGCGAGGAGCAGCGCCTCTACGAAGACGGTGCGGCGTTCATCGCCGGCGTCGACGAGGCCGGACGCGGACCGCTCGCCGGACCGGTGGTGGCGGCTGCCGTGATACTCGAACGCGGTCGCATTCCGGATGGCATCAACGATTCAAAGAAATTGTCGAAACAGCGCCGCGAAAAGGTGTTCGCGGAAATCATGACGCATGCGCATGTCGCCTGGGCGGCGCAAGGCGCGACGGCAATCGACCGAGTGAACATCCGCCAGGCGACCCTGGCGGCGATGACAGCGGCGGTGCATGGATTGAGCCTGCCGGTCGACGCGGTGCTCGTCGACGGCCGGGACGTGCCTGCCCCTCTGGGGAACGCGGGCAAGGCGCTGGTCGGCGGCGACGGTATCAGCCTTTCGATCGCAGCAGCCTCGATCGTCGCCAAGGTGGTGCGAGACCGGTTGATGACACGGGCCTGCGCGGCTTTTCCGGACTATGGCTTTTCAAAGCATGCCGGCTACGGCACGGCAGAACATCTCGATGCGTTGCGGCGGCTCGGTCCCTGCCCGCTGCACCGGCGCAGCTTCGCACCGGTCCGCGAATTGCTGGCGGGCTGAACACATCAACGAAAAAGGCGCCCGACGGGCGCCTTTGACAATTCGCGACAACCGACGACTTCGTGTCAGTTCAGCCGGTTTTTAACCTCGGCAATCGACTTGTCGATGATCTTGCCCGCGGCCGCACCCTTGACCTTGCCGGCGATCAGCTCTTCTGCCGCGGCAACGGCGATATCGACGGCGATGGAACGAACGTCGTCAATCGCCTGCACTTCCGCCTGGGCGATCTTCTGCTCGGCCATGGCGGTGCGCCGGGCGACGAATTCCTCGGTCTTCTTGGCAGATTCTTCGGCAAACAAAACCGCTTCGTTCTTGGCCGCGGCGATGATTTCCTCGGCTTCCGTCTCGGCCGCCTTGCGCTTGCGCTGGTACTCGGCGAACAATTCCTGCGCTTCCTCGCGCAGGCGCCGCGCCTCTTCCAGTTCGTCGCGAATCTTGTCGGCACGCGCGTCCAGCGATTTCGCCAGCATGCCCGGCACCTTGAGGTAGACGACAAGGCCCAGGAAGATCAGCAGGCCGATGAGTGCCCAGAATGTTGCGTCCAACGCCATTTGCCTCAGCCCTTGTTCTGCGCCGACTCGACGGCCTTCGTAACTTCCGCCTTGGTGGCGGAGCCGCCGATCAGTTCCGCCACGATCGCGCCGGCGGTATCGGCAGCGATGCCGCCGACTTCGCTCATCGCGCTTACGCGGATCTGGGCGATTCTCGCCTCGGCGCCTTCCAGGCGTGTGGCAAGCTCTTCTTCGACCTTCTTGCGTTCGGCGTCCGCCTCGGCCTTGGCCTTGTCGGAAGCTTCCTGCGCGATGGCATGCGCACGGGCGCGGGCCTCGGCCAGCTCATGCTCGTAGGCGGCATGGGCAGCGTCAGCCTCTTCCTTGAGGTTCTGCGCCTCGTCGAGGTCGCCGGAAATGCGGTCGCGCCGCACCTCCAGAATGCTGGCTATGCGCGGGATCGCGACCCGGCTCATGAACCAGTAGAAAAAGCCGAAGGTAATCGCCAGCCAAAGCAATTGCGAGGCATAGAGGCTGGCGTCGAACGGCGGGAAAGGCACGGCCTCGCCACCATGGGCGTCGTGTGCCGCTCCGGTCTCGCTGTGGGTCTCGGTGTTCCCGCCCGTCTGCTCACCCGAATGACCACCTTCGGTCACGGCGTGGGATTCGCCGGAATCGTTCTGGGCAATCAGGAAGACAGGCTGCTTGTCGATCATGCTCGTCATCTTCGGCTCCTAAAAGCGCCAGGCAACCGCCCCCTTGCGAGACGGTCGCCGAAGTCGCCAATTACCGTCTGATCAGACGGCGAAGAGCAGCAGAAGTGCGATCAGCAGGGCGAAGATGCCCAGAGCTTCGGTAACCGCGAAGCCGAAGATCAGGCGGC
>JAGRLL010000004.1 GCA_020441855.1 Nitratireductor sp. | reverse complement strand
CCTATACGGCAAAAGCGCCCTTCATTCGGCTGGCCGACCGCTTCGCCATCCTGCTGTTGCCGGTGACGCTGATCATCGCGGGCGCAGCCTGGCTCGCCTCCGGTGATCCGGTGCGGGCACTCGCCGTGCTCGTCGTCGCCACGCCCTGCCCGCTCATCCTCGCCGCCCCCATCGCCTATGTCGCCGGCGTGTCCCGCGCGGCGCACGAGGGCGTGCTGATGAAAGGCGGCGCGGCGCTGGAAGCGCTTTCGCAGGCGCAGACCGCGATCTTCGACAAGACCGGCACGCTGACGGAGGGCGGCGCGCATCTGGTCGCCATTCACACGCCGAAAGGACACGATCCCAACCTGGTGCTGGCGCTCTCCGCCTCGCTGGAGCAAGCATCCTCCAATGTGGTGGCGCAGGCGGTGGTGAGCGCGGCGCGCCAGCGCAATCTGACGCTCCTGCAACCGCACGATGTTCGCGAGCATCGCGGCAAGGGCATGGAAGGCAGGGTCGATGGTACCTTCGTGCGTATCGGTTCGCGCGAGCTTGTTTGCGACGACAAACGCCTGCCGAAATGGGCGCAGGCGGCGCTGGAACGACCTGGCGAAGGCAGTGCGCTTACCGTGTTCGTATCGGTCAACGAAAAGCTGGCCGCCGTGTTGTCGATGCGAGATCTGCTGCGGCCCGAGGCCGGGCAAACGCTGGCGGCGCTGCGCGAGAACGGCATCGTACGCATCGCCATGCTGACAGGCGACAACGAGGAAGCCGCGGCCGCGGCGGGAACCGGCCTTGATCTCGACAAGGTGTGGGCCGGTCAGACGCCAGCCGGCAAGGTGGAAATCGTGGTCGAGGAGACCGCGCGAGCCTCGACCATGATGATCGGCGACGGCATCAACGACGCGCCGGCGCTCGCGGCGGCCACGGTCGGGATTGCGATGGGCGCGAAGGGTGCGACGGCCTCCTCGGAGGCGGCCGATATCGTCGTACTGATCGACCGGCTCGACCGCGTTGCCGACGCGCTCGCGATTTCAAGGCGCTCGCGTGCCATCGCCATGCAGTCCATCGTTGCCGGGCTGGTGCTTTCGGGTGCGGCGATGGTGGTCGCCGCCTTCGGCTATCTCACACCCGTTGCCGGGGCCATCCTGCAGGAATTCATCGATGTCGCGGTGATCCTCAACGCGCTGCGGGCACTGGGCGGCGGCTCGACCGGACGCGCTTCATAGCACGTACCCGGCCGCCTTGCCGCGCAAGGCAGCAAGACAGGAAAACCGGGAACCTCAATCGGTGAACATGTCGCCGTGTGTCTCGACGATGTGCGGCAGCGACTTGAGGATTTCGGACAGGTGCAACCGCATCGCGGCTTCCGCCTCGTCCGGCGAATTGTCGGCAATGGCCTGATAGATGCGCTCGTGCTGGGCAATCAGCGTGCCGACGGGCGTTGCGAGCGGCATCGAGAGATAGCGCACCCGGTCCATCTGGACCTTCAGTCCCTCCAGCAGCTTCCAGGCATCCTCGCAATCGGCCATGCTGGCGATGGCGCGGTGAAACGCATCGTCGGCGCGCATGAAGGCGGAGACATCGCCCGCCTCGTTCGCCTCGCGCTGGCGCGCCAGTGTCTGGGTGACTGCCTCCAGTTGCCTGCCATCGCTTTCAAGCGCCGCCTTTCTTGCAATCGCAACCTCGATCGCCTCGCGCATGAAGCGCGCACTCTCAACCTCGCGGCGGGAGATGAGCAGCACCAGCGTACCGCGCTGGGGCCGGATTTCGACCAGGCCGGCCTCGGCCAGCTTGATGAAGGCTTCGCGCACGGGCTGGCGCGATACCCCAAGCTGTCTGGCGACCTCGGCTTCCGAAAGAAGATTCCCCGGCCGCAATTGCAATTGCACAATGGCCTGGCGCAGCGTTTCAAAAACGCGCTGTCCCATCGTGGCCGGACGGGAGCTGGTGGAACCGGCCCCGATCGCATCGAGTTGCGCAAGCATGTTCATGTTGACAGTCCTTGTTTTACCATACTACCATACCACTCGATATCGTATCTTGTCTCTGCGATATATCACGGGAGGAAAACATGAAACTCAAGAAGCTGGGCATGATCGCCCTTACGGCGATCGTGGTCGCATACGGCCACAACGCATCGGCAGCCGACTACACGCTTAGCGTCAATACCGCACTCAACGAATCCGATCCGCTTTATTCCGGCCTGAGCGCATTCGTGGAAAATGTCGCGAAGGCATCCGACGGACGCATCGAGATCAAGCTGTTCCCGGGTTCGCAGCTCGGCTCGGACGAAGACGTTCTGGAGCAGGCGCGCGCCGGCGCGCCCGTGGCGGTGATCGTGGATGGCGGCCGCCTCGCCGTCTTTCAGAAGGAATTCGGCGTCCTCGGCGCACCTTTCCTCGCCAATGGCTACGACGGCATGCGCAAGGTCGTGACCTCCGACATGTTCGAGGGTTGGGTCAAGCAATTGCACGACAGTTCCGGCCTTCAGGTGCTGAGCTTCAACTGGTGGCAGGGCGAACGCCATCTGCTGACCAACAAGCCGATCAACAGCCCCGAGGACCTTGCCGGCGTTCGCATGCGCACGCCCGGCGCGCCCGTGTGGATCGAAACCATCAATGCCATGGGCGCAACGGCCACCGCAATGGCCTGGTCCGACGTGCGCACCGGCATCGAAACCAACGCCATCGACGCGGCCGAGGCACAGATCCCGGCCATCGTGAGCTCCGGCCTGTATGAAGTGATCAAGTACGTCACCAAGACGGGCCACATCAACCTGATCACCGGCATGGTGACCTCCGGCGGCTGGTACGATTCGCTGCCCGCCGATCTGCAGAAGGTATTGCGCGACGAAGCGCTGAAGGCAGGCGATGTCGCCTCCTATGCGACGCGGGATTCCTTCAAGGATTACGAGGACAAGATGACCGCATCAGGCATCACCATCACCACGCCCGATCTGGAACCGTACCAGGCCCGAACTGCCGGGGTCTACGACAAGCTCGGCTATGGCGAACTTCGCGACAAGCTGCGCGCTATCGCGGCACAGTAAGTCCGGCTAGAAAACGGGGCGCGTGCGGACATTTCCTGTTCGCGCCCCCTATTCCACGCCCCGGCCGGACACGACGAACTGTCGTGATGGCCATTCAGACGGGCGTGACGGCTTTTCAGGCGGGTCGGACATGGCATCCATCATCGCAAAACTGGAATTTGCAGCCGGCGCGGCCCTGCTTCTGGCCATCGTCGTGCTGGTGTTCATCGCCGCCATCATGCGGTTTGCCGGCTACCCGCTGATCTGGTCGGTCGATCTGGCCCAGCTCCTGTTCACATGGCTGTGCTTTGTCGGTGCGGCGAGGACCATGCGGCTGAAAGGCCATATCGGCGTCGACCTGCTGGTACGCATGCTTGGCTACCGCCACCGATTGTGGATCGAAACCGCGCAGGCCGCAGTCTTTGTCGCCTTCCTTATGGTGCTGACCTTCGAAGGCTACAAGCTCGCCGTCGCCAACAAGGAGCGCGTCTTCGGCTATTCCGGCATGTCCTATGCCTGGGTCACCATTGCGGTCTCCTTCGGCTCTGTCGCGCTCATCCTCGCCATCGTCGCCAATACGGTCGATGCATGGCGGAGCCGCGCAAGCGAGCGCAAGCTGATCTTTACGCAGACCGACGGCGGACCCGCCGTGACGGAGCTGTAGCCATGCTCGCCGTCGGTTCCGTTTTCCTGGTTCTGCTTGTCATCGGCGCACCGATCGCCTTTGCGATCGGGCTTGCCGGGTTCGTCTTCTTCGTCAACAGCGATGTCATGCCGCTGACCATCGGCGTGCAGAAGATCGCCTCGGTGTCGCAGAGCTTCCCGCTTCTCGCGGTGCCCTTCTTCGTTTTCGCCGGCCACCTGATGAACGAAAGCGGCATCACCGACCGGCTGTTCAAGTTTGCCAATGTCACCGTGTCGTGGATGGCCGGCGGGCTGGCGCAGGTGTCGATCATCATGTCGACCCTGATGGGCGGCGTTTCGGGTTCGGCCGTCGCCGATGCCGCCATGGAAGCGCGCGTGCTCGGCCCTTCGATGATCGCCAACGGCTATTCGAAGGGCTACACGGCGGCCGTGATCGCGCTCTCTTCGCTGATCACCGCAACGATCCCGCCCTCGATAGGGCTGATCCTGTACGGCTATGTCGGCGATGTCTCCATCGGCCGGCTGTTCATGGCCGGCATCGTGCCGGGCCTGCTGATGATGCTCTTCCTGATGGTGACGGCCTATCTCATCGCGCGCCGACGCCGCTATGTCGCCGAGGAAGGAAGGATGCCCACCGCTCGCGAGGTCGGCGCGGCAACCTGGGAAGCCAAGTGGGCCCTGCTCTTTCCCGTCCTGCTGCTCGTCTCGCTGCGCGGCGGGGTCTTCACCCCTTCCGAAGTCGGCGCGTTCGCCGTCGTTTATGCCTTCCTGGTCGGCGGCTTCGCGCATCGCGAACTCGATTTGGCCCGGATCAAGCGCGCCATCGAGCATTCGGTCGGCGATATCGGGCTCATCATGTTCATTATCCTGATGTCGGGCATGGTCGGCTTCGCCATCATCTTCCTGCAGGTGCCGCAATCGATCGCCGGGGCCCTGCTTTCGGGCGTCAGCGATCCGCGCGCCATTGTCGCGATCATCCTGGTGATGCTGTTCGTTGCCGGCCTGTTTGTCGAAAGCACGGTGCTGGTCTTGTTGCTGACACCGATCTTCGTGCCGATCATCAAGCATATCGGCGTCGATCCGGTGCATTTCGGCATCCTGATGATGACGCTGGTCACGCTCGGCTCGATGACGCCGCCGGTCGGCGTGGCCATGTACACCGTGTGCAGCCTGCTCGACTGCCGGATCGAGGATTACGTGCGCGAATCCCTGCCCTTCGTCGCCGCCGTTCTGCTGCTGGTCGCCGTGCTGCTGTTCATGCCCGGTGTCGTGCTGTTCCTTCCCAATCTGGCTTTCGGATGAGCGCCATGAACCATCACCCCCATGAACCGGCTTCGGGAGAGCATCCATGAGACAGACTTGGCGCTGGTTCGGGCCGGACGACACGACCGGTATCGACGACATCATCCAGTCGGGCGCCGAGGGCGTCGTCAGTGCGCTTCACCACGTGCCGACCGGAGAAATCTGGACGGCGGAGGAAATCGCCAAACGCCAGGAGGCGATACGAAGGCGCAGCGACGGTTCGCCTTCCGGACTGGAATGGGAGGTCGTCGAGAGTCTTCCGGTGTCGGAGGCCATCAAGAAGCAGAAGGGCGACTGGCGCGGGCACATCGCCGCCTATCGCCAGAGCCTGGCCAATCTGGCAGAGGCCGGCATCGAGACCGTCTGCTACAATTTCATGCCGGTGCTCGACTGGACGCGCACCGATCTGGCCTGGAAACTCGGCCATGGCGGAACCTGCATGCGTTTCGACGCGATCGACTTCGCAGGTTTCGACCTGTTCATCCTGAAACGCAACGCCGCCGAAATTGATTATGAAGAGAGCATCCGGGAGGAAGCCGGCAAGCGCTTTTCGGCAATGTCCGGGTCGGCGCAATCGACGCTCGCCTACAATGTGACGTGCGGCCTGCCGGGCGCTGCCGAACATCTGACGATCGAGGACGTTCGCGCGCATCTGGCCGAATACGATTCCATCGATTCGCAGCGCCTGCGCCGACATTTCATCGACTTCCTCGAAGAGGTCGCGCCGACCGCCGAAAAGCTGGGATTGCGGCTGTGCTGCCATCCCGACGATCCGCCCTTCCCGCTGCTCGGTCTGCCCCGTATCATGTCGACGGAAGCCGATTTCGTCAGGATCATGGACGCGGTGAACAGTTCTGCAAACGGCATGACCCTGTGCTCGGGTTCTCTGGGCGCGCGGCCCGACAACGATCTGCCGGGGATAATGGCGCGCCTGGGCAGCCGCGTGCATTTCCTGCACCTGCGCAACGTGAAGCGCGAAGCGGCAGGCATCGGCGGCTCGTTCCACGAATCCGAACATCTGGACGGTGATGTCGACATGGTGGCTCTGATATCAGAAGTGTTGCGCGAGGAAGCGCGCCGCAGGCAGGCCGGGCGGTCCGATCACCGTATTCCGATGCGGCCCGATCACGGCCACCACATCCTGGACGACCTCAAGCGCCAGTGCCAGCCAGGCTATCCGACCGTTGGGCGTATGCGCGGCCTCGCCGAATTGCGCGGCGTGGCGAAGGCGCTCAGCCACGCGGGCGTCGGTCTTGGCGATGTATGAGCTGCATCCCGACCGGCTCCTGCCGGCATGGCAGCCGGCGCTCGCCATCGCGCGCGAGATCTACGAGAGCATCGCGGACCTGCCGATCGTCAGCCCGCACGGCCACACCGACCCGGCATGGTTCGCGCAGAACAGGCCATTCGACAATGCCACGGCGCTGTTGCTGACGCCGGATCATTATCTGCTGCGCATGCTGGCGAGCCGCGGCGTTTCCTATGACGATCTCGGCGTGCCCAGAAAGGATGGTGCGCCGGTCGCCGATCCGCGCAGCGCATGGCGCACCTTCGCCGCCCATTATCATCTGTTCGACGGCACGCCGTCGCGGCTTTGGCTCGACCATTCGCTCCAATGGGCGTTCGGCATCGACGAGGAACTCGGGCCGGGAAGCGCCGATGCGATCTACGACGCGATCAACGCCAAACTCGGCGAACCGGATCTGCGTCCCCTTGCCCTGCTCGACCGGGCGAAGGTGGAGGCCATCGCGACGACCGAATTCGCGCTCGACCCGCTGGATCACCATCGCACGCTCAAGGAAGCCGGTCTCCTCGGGCGTGTCCGCACCACCTACCGTCCCGACGATGTGAGCGATCCGGATAATCCGGACTTTGCCGACAATCTGACGGCGCTGGCCGAGTTGACCGGCGAGGACGTTGAGAAATGGTCCGGTCTGATCGAGGCGCACCGCAAACGCCGCGCGAGCTTCCGCGAGATGGGCGCGTTGGCGACCGATCACGGCGTGCCGAGCGCAATGACGGCCGATCTCGACGACGGGGCCAAGCAGAAATTGCTCAACGGCGCACTGGCCGGCACCCTGTCACCGCACGAAGCGGAACTGTTTCGCGGCCAGATGCTGACCGAAATGGCCGGGCTGTCGGCCGAAGACGGCATGGTGATGCAGATCCATGCCGGTTCGAAACGCAACACCGATCCGGCGCTGATGGCGGTGCGCGGCGCCAATCTGGGCGCCGACATTCCCGTGCCGACCAATTATGTCGACGGATTGCAGCCCCTGCTGGCGCGCCATGGCAACGCGCCCGGCTTGCGGCTGATCGTCTTCACGCTGGACGAAACGGCCTATGCCCGGGAACTGGCGCCGATGGCCGGCTACTGGCCGTCGCTGATGATCGGCCCGCCCTGGTGGTTTTTCGACAGTTCCAACGGCATCCGGCGCTACCTCGACGCTGTGGTCGAGACGGCGGGTTTCCACAATCTCGCGGGCTTCAACGACGACACGCGCGCGCTTTTGTCGATCCCGGCGCGCCACGACGTGTGGCGGCGGGAAATCAGCCGGTTTCTTGCCGAACTGGTGGCGGAGCATCGGCTGTCGAGAGCTTCGGCGCGCGAACTCGCCGCGCATCTCGCCTATCAGGCGGCAAAAGACGCCTATCGGCTTTGAACCTCAGCCTTCCAGACTGACGGCACGGGCCGCTTCCGTCTCGATGGCCCGGCGCATGCCGCGTTCCAGCATCTCACCCAGACTGTCGGCCACCGCGTCACGCCAGACCGGGTTGGCGGCAAGTGCCGGAGGCACGAGTCCGGGCAGACTTGAGAGCGAAGCGGCAATGTCGCCGGCCTTGTTACCGGCTTTGGCGAGTGTGGCCGCGATCTCGGCTTCGCGCGGATCGCGCAAGGCATAGGCCTCCCCCGTTTCGCTGCGGCCGAGGCAATAGCGCATCCATGCGGCGGTCGCCCACGCGAAGGAACGGATATCGCCTCCCTTTTCGAGGCAGGCCAGCGCCGGCAGCAAGATCCGCTGCGGCAGCTTTTCCGTGCCGTCCATCGCGATCTGGTAGGTCTGGTGGGCGATCGCGGGATTGGCGAAACGCTCGAACAGCGCATCGCCATATTCGGCGAAATCGACACCGGGAAGCGGGCTCAGCGTGGCAGCGGCCGCGTTCAGGTGCCGACGCACCAACGCGGCGAGCGGCGGCCAGCCGAGCGTATCGCGGACAAAGGCCAGGCCGGAGAGGAAACCGGCATAGGCCAGCAATGAATGGCTGCCATTGAGCATGCGCAGCTTCATGTGTTCGTAGGGTGCGACATCGCTTGCAAAGATCGCCCCACCCGCCTCCCAGGCCGGCCGGCCGGAAGGAAAACGATCCTCGATCACCCATTGGGTGAACGGTTCGGTCTCGACCGCCGCATCGTCGCGGAAACCGGTCAGCCGCGCGGCATCGGCATGGGTCGCCTCGGTGGAAGCCGGCGTGATGCGATCGACCATGGTCGAGGGAAAAGCGACCTCGCCCGCGATCCAGTTGGCAAGATCGGGATCGAAGCGCCGCGCGAAGTCGACGACACCGGCCCGGATCAATCCACCATTGTCGGGAAGGTTGTCGCAACAAAGCACCGTGAAAGGCGCGTTTCCCTCCTGCCGGCGGCGGCGCAGCGCCTCGACGATCAGCCCTATCGCGCCGGAAGGCGTGCGCGGCGCAGCGAGATCGGAGGCAATGGCGGGGTGCTGCGGATCGACCGCCATGGCGGTTCTGTCGATGCCATAAGCCTTTTCGGTCACGGTCGCCGAAACGATGCGGATTGCCGGGTCGGCCATCGCCGCGAGCAAGGCCTCCGGTTCGCGCGAAGCGGCAATCGCCCTCTCGATGGACGCAATCACGCGCGCAGACGTGCCGCGCGGGCCACGTTCGAGCAGGGTGTAGAGCCCGTTCTGATGGTTTAGCGCATCGACGATATCGCTCGAACGCAGGCTGGCGCCGACGATGCGCCAGTCACCGCCATTGAC
>JAGRLL010000349.1 GCA_020441855.1 Nitratireductor sp. | reverse complement strand
GGTTGCCGGTGCCGCCACCGCCGCGACCGTCCGCCAGACGATAGGAACCTGCGGCGTGCCATGCCATGCGGACCATCAGGCCGCCATAGTGACCCCAGTCCGCCGGCCACCACTCCTGGCTGTCGGTCATCAGGTCGGTCAGATCCTTCTTCAGCGCCGCGACATCAAGTTTCTTCAACGCCTCCCGGTAGCTGAAGTCCTTGCCCATAGGGTCTGTCTTGGTGTCGTGCTGGTGCAGGATGTCGAGATTGAGGGCGTTCGGCCACCATTCCATCACCGAACTGCTCATATGCGTATTGCCACCATGCATCACGGGACAACCGCCTGTTTCCAGGGCTTTGGTATCCATCTTCTTGGGCTCCTCTTAATGCAATCTTCTTCGGACCGATCCGTAGCGAACCATTGTGTCAGCAGAGCGTCTTTGACCGGCATCAAGTCCGGCAATGGCAACGCTGATACGAGATCCGGCATGGCGTTTTTCCGTAACGCTCCGCAGGCCGTTCGCGCACGCCAGGCTGTTTGTTCTTATTCCAATTCAAAACTGACCAGGCTGATTTAGTGAAGCTTGTCGATCAGGTCCAATCAATGTATCTAGCCATAGCGATAAGTTTTTCTGATTGAATTGCGATTTCCGCATGACCTCCTTGAAACAGTTGCGTTATTTCGAATCCGTGGCGCGTCACCTCCATTTCGGACGCGCGGCGGAACATTGCGCCGTCAGCCAGCCGGCGCTTTCCATGCAGATCAGGGAACTGGAAGAGGAACTCGGGCTGAAGCTGTTCGAGCGGCTCGCCAGAGGCGCGCGGCTGACGCCGGAAGGGCGTGAAGTCGAACGGCGCGTGGCGCGCATCCTGGCCGAAATCCGGGATCTGGACGACTACGCCAAGCAGCGCGGCGCGCCACTTGCCGGGCCGCTGCATCTTGGCGTCATTCCCTCGCTCGCGCCCTATGTGCTGCCACCCTTGCTGCCGCTCGTGCAGCGGCGCTTTCCCGAACTCGACCTTTCCATTCGAGAGACGCAGACGCAGCATCTTGTCGACGAATTGCTCGACGGGCGGCTCGACCTGCTGCTGCTGGCCTTGCCAGTCGAGCATGGCGAGGTCGAGACGATGACGCTGTTCGAAGACAGGTTCCTGCTCGCCTATCCACCCGAGCGATCGCTCGACAAGGACGTGCTTGCCACACCGGAACTGCTGAAGGCCGACCGGCTGCTGCTGCTGGAGGAAGGCCATTGCCTGCGCGACCAGGCGCTGGCGTTGTGCGAAATGCGCCAGATCGATTCGATCAACACGTTCGGCGCATCGAGCCTTTCGACCATCGTGCAGATGGTGGCAAACGGCATGGGCATGACGCTGCTGCCCGAAATCGCCGTCGACCTGGAAACGCGGCATCAGCATGTCGGTCTGAAACGCTTCGCCGAACCCCAACCCTACCGATGCATCGGGCTCGCCTGGCGCAAGAGTTCGCCGCGCAAGCCGGATTATGTCGCGCTCGGCAATCTTGTCGTGGAAGTCACCGGCGCGAAGGCCGCCTGACCCGCATACACGCCGTTCCCGGCATGGGCGCTTGACTCTCATTATTTCGCGATTATGTTAATTAACAACAGCAACAAGAAGCATGCCGATCATGTCCAGTCTGCCTGCAACCTTCGCCGCGCTGGGTGATTCCACGCGCTTTGCCATCGTCGAACGCCTGCTCAACGAAGGCGAATTGAGTGCCGGCGCATTGCTGGAGGGCGTGACGATCAGCCCGCCTGCGGTGTCTCGGCATCTCAAGGTGCTGCGCGAGGCGGGCGTCATCGCCCAGCGCATCGACCGCCAGAGACGGCTTTATTCGGTGCGCCCCGAGGCAGTGGAGGCGATCAGCGCCTGGACGATCAGCCATCGCGAGTTCTGGGAGGCCAGCCTGAAGCGGCTCGAAGCCGCCCTGATGGAGGAGGTGAAAAGGAAATGAGCGAACTGAAACTGGAACGCAGCTTCGCCGCCGACCCCGAAACCGTGTTCGGCTTCGTCACCAGGGCGGAGCACCTGGCCAAATGGTGGGGACCGGAAGGCATGACCCTGCCGCAGACGCAACTCGATCTGACGAAGCCAGGGCCGTGGATGTCGGTGATGATGAATGCCGAGGGCAAGCGCTTCAAGGTCACCGGCGAGGTCGTGGCGGTCGATCCGCCGAAATCCGTCGAGATCACCTGGGCCTGGCACGACGAGAACGACCGGCGCGGCCACGAAAGCACGGTACGGTTCGAGGTTCGGCCCGACGGCAAGGGCGGCACGCTTTTTTCGCTGATCCACAGCGGCCTCGCCGACGAGGACGCGGCAAGGAACCACGAAATGGGCTGGACGTCTTCACTTCGCAAGCTGGAACGGCTTGCGGCCTGATTGCCTGCGGCCGGGTAGCGGCCGCGCGTTTGTCGAAGGAGACCAAAATGCCGAATTACGTTTTCGCCTATCATGGCGGCAAGATGCCCGACACGCCCGAGGAAGGGCAGCGGCTCATGGCGGCATGGAATGCCTGGTACGAGAAAATGGGCAGCGCCGTCGTCGACGGCGGCGCACCTGTCGGCAAGTCGGTGACGGTTACCGCCACCGGGATCGAGAACAATGGCGGCGCCAACCCGATCTCCGGCTACACGATCGTCAGCGCCGCGGACATGGACGCCGCCATCGCGATGGCGAAGAATTGTCCGATCCTCGAAGACGGCACGGTGGAAGTGGCGCCCATTGTCGAGATGTGAGGTCGTTGCGTGGGCGCCATCAAGGGCGTCCACGACGACTGCCCGGTCCATGCCGGAGCAATCTGGCCAGGTGTTGGCACAAGAGCGGCATATTGCCGGACCGCACACCCATGAACACCATGCTCCGGATGCGAGGTGTTGCGATACAAGCTTTTGTTTTTATTAGATTTTTTAAGAATAACTATTTTTAAAATCATTAACAAATCATCTCGATTTTCTTAAATCAATCTTACCTCGGCGAGACTATCAGTGCCTACAGCAGCGCTGGGGCCGCGATGCGCATCCTCGATTTGACCGGGTATCGCCATGGCCACAGGCCTGTTGCGCAAATTCCTCCGCGACCGCCGCGGCAACTTCGCCTTCACCTTTGCGCTCACATCGCTCCCGATCCTGTTTTCGGCAGGGTTGGCGCTCGATTATTCCATGATCCAGCTCGAGCGCTGGGAATTGCAGGCCACGGCCGATTCCTCGGCATTCTATGCGGTCAAGGAACTGGAAAAGGCCGGGAAAACCGAGAGCGACCTGCTCAAGGACGCCGGGGATGTGGTCGAATCGAACTTCACCATCCCGGGTGCTGTCGAGGTCAATCTCGACACGGAGGTAAACCTGCTTTCAGTCAGGCTGACGAAACAGTATCAGCCGACCTTCCTCGCGCTCATACATCCCGACCCGCTTACCATCGGTGTCGTCGCCGAAGTCACCTACAACGAGGTGTATACGGGCGCGAAATGCTTCGTGTCACTGAGCGAGACCGGCAAGGGCGTATTCAACCTCAACGGCAATGCCGTCATCGATGCGCCGACCTGCGGGGTTCAGGTCAATTCCAACTCACCGGATGCCGTCGATCTCAACGGCAGCGGAACCGAAATCACGGCGCAAAGCAATTGCTTCGTGGGCGGCGTCCAGTCCGGGCTGTCCCGCATCCGGCCCCAACCCATGGACGAATGTCCCGTGCTGCCGGACCCCTTCGACGAATACGCGCTGCCCAGTGTGGGCTCGTGCGATCATTACGATTTCAAGATCAACGCCAATGCCAGCGCGACCATGCGCGATGGCGTCTATTGCGGCGGCATCGACATCGGCTCGGGGGCAAACGTCACCTTCGAGCCCGGCCTATATGTCATCAAGAATGGCGTGTTCAAGACCACCGGATCGGCAATGCTGAACGGCGACGGGGTGAGTTTCTTCTTTACCGGCAACGATATCGCGGTCAATTTTTCAGGCGGGACGACCTATCGTTTTGTCGCCATGGACGATGGCCCGATTGCCGGCTTCATCTTTTTCTTCGACCCGGACGGCGACACCTCGAAGGCCTCTGCCATTTCAGGCAATTCCAGCACCTATTTCGAGGGCATCCTGTATTTCGGCCGGCGCGACCTCACCGTGAACGGCGAAGGCACCGTGAATACGAACTCGCCGTTCTCCGTGCTGTTCGCCAACACGATCACACTCAACGGCAACGCCGATATCCATCTCAAGGTGGACACGAAATACAAGGACCTGCCGGTTCCCGAAGAGCTCTACACCAAGGCCATCTCGCCCCGGCTGGTGAAGTAGGGGGAACGCGGGCGCCCTACCCCTCGAACTTGCCGTTCCTCGGAAAGCCCTTTGGCACCATGCGGCCGGCCTGTGCGCGCTCGCCCAGCCATTCGGCCAGTTCCTCGGAGGGCTTTAAATGGGTGCGGCCGGCCGAATCCGTCCATGACAGGCCGTCGGCGAGCCTGAAGGTGCGCACGGCGTTGACGCCGCCATCCTTGTATTTCTGCAGGCGCACACCCTTGCCGCGCGTCATCTCGGGCGCCTGGGCAAGCGGGAAACAGAGCAGTTTCCGGTTCTCGCCGATGATGGCGACATGGTCGTCGCCCTCGCCAATATGGATGCAGAGTGCGGCCTCCACCGGAAGCTTGACGTTCATCACCTGCTTGCCCTTGCGGGTGTTGGCGATGGTTTCGGCCTCAGGCACGAGGAAGCCGTCACCGGCGGTCGAGACCAGCAGCAGGCGACGCGAGGGCTCGTGGCGGAAGGTGGAGACGATATCGGCATCGTTCTCCATGTCGATCATGACGCGCACGGGCTCGCCATGGCCGCGCCCGCCGGGCAACTTGTCGGCGCCGAGCGTGTAGAACTTGCCGTTGGTGGCGAAGATCAGCACCTTGTCGGTCGTCTCCGCGTGGAAGGCAGCGGCAAGGCGGTCGCCCTCCTTGAAGGAGAGCGTGCCGAAATCGGCGAGATGCCCCTTCATCGCGCGTATCCAGCCCTTTTCGGACAGGACGACGGTGATCGGTTCCTTCTCGATCATCGCCTGCTGGATATCGGCCAGATCGTGTTCGGCCGCGGTGCCGAAGGTCGTGCGGCGGCGGCCGAGATCGGTGTCGGGGCCGAACTGGTCGCGGATCTCGCGAATGTCGTTGGCCAGCACCTTCCACTGCGCATCCTCGGAACCGAGCAGCGCCTCGATCTGGCTCTTTTCGGCGGAAAGACCCTCGTGCTCCTTGCGGATCTCGATTTCCTCGAGCTTGGCAAGCGCGCGCAGGCGCATGTTGAGGATCGCCTCGACCTGGATTTCGGTCAGGTCGAAGCGCTCCACAAGCTTCTTCTTCGGCTCATCCTCGAAGCGGATGATGCGGATCACCTCGTCGATGTTGAGATAGGCGATCAGCAGGCCGCCGAGCACTTCCAGACGCCGCTCGATCTCGGCCAGGCGATGCTTCGAGCGGCGGATCAGGACTTCGCGGCGATGGTCGAGCCATTCGCGCAAGACCTCGCGCAGCGAGAGCACTTTCGGCACGCGCCCGCGCGACAGCACGTTCATGTTCAGCGAGATGCGGCTTTCAAGCTCGGTCAGCTTGAACAGCGATTCCATCAGCAGTTCGGGATCGACCGCGCGGCTCTTCGGCTCGATGACGATGCGGATGTCCTCGGCTGATTCATCGCGGACATCCTCGAGCAGCGGCAGTTTGCGGGCGAGCAGCAATTCGGCGATCTTCTCGATCAGGCGCGATTTCTGCACCTGATAGGG
>JAGRLL010000348.1 GCA_020441855.1 Nitratireductor sp. | reverse complement strand
AACGAGCAGACCCTCAATGTCGATCCGGCCAACGGACTTCGCCAGCAGGTGACCGTTCGCATCAGCCCGGCTTCGATGCGCCAGCACAGCAATGCCTATTCGATACCTGAGGGTCTCGGCGGGCTGGTTTTCCAAGGTAACACGGCAGCTTCCGAGCCGCATATGAATGGCTCCTGGTTCGGCTTCAACAGCGACGGCCGCATCACCCTCTTTTCCAAGGCCCAGTCCGCTTACGCCGGAGGTCCCGGCGGCGGTACGAGACTGAGCTGGTTCGATGCGAAATACTGGTTCTTCCACAATGAGAACGATGCCAGCGAGCAATTCGGTCGATTGCGGCAGGGTTTCAAGATCAATCCAGGCCGTGGAGACCGCATGGCCGGGCCGTCCCCGGTAGGCCTGGGCGACGAGGCGCTGGCCATAGCTCTTGATCGCGGTGGGCAGACGGGGGACTCGAATGCAACACGCCGATTCCTTGTTCGTGACGGAAGTTCCGTGCTCGAACTGCATCTGGGCCGCAACTGGAACGCGCCGTACATTACGTCGCCGGAGGAAGTCCTCGGACGCATGCGCGCGGTCGATCCCCGTGTCGTCAAACGCCTCCTGGAGCCGGAACCCTATCCGTGGCCGGAAAATGAGCCGAAGGTCGTTGCCGCCGCGGATGGCCAACCGGTCGACAAGCCACAGGCCGAGTACGAACCCAATATCGACCGGCTCGGCGGCGATTTCGACAGCTTTACGTTGCCTGACGCCAATCCACGACTGTGCCAGCGGGCCTGCCAGGGCAATGCCCGGTGCAAGGCCTGGACCTACGTCAAACCCGATACGATCCAGGGACCGCAACCGCGTTGCTGGCTCAAGAGCACCATCCCGCGCCCGCTGTCGCGGACTTGCTGCGTATCCGGCGTTACGCGGCCCGATCTCGAATCCGCTACAGGAATACCCAACGACACCACGTCAACCCGACAACCGCCCGGCGCGGGAGGTGAAGAATATGACAGTCAGCCCGACGTGCAGGGCGGCGATGGCTGGAGCGACACGGGTGTGGCGGTCGCCACGGGGGTCGGCGCACTCGCGGCGGGGGGCATTGCCGGGCTGGGCGCCTGGCTGGCGCTGGGGCAGGCGGGCGTCGGACGGCGCGAGGCGTTCGATGCAATGGGCGATTTGCTGCGCGGCCGCTTGCCCGACGATGGCTTCGAAGCCTGGAAAGCCGAGTACGAGGCGAAGGGCTGGACCTATCGCGAGGAAAACGGCGTCGCGATCTTCGATCCGCCGGTTGACTATGCCGAGCCACCCACGATCGCCGATCTGCCGACCTATCGCGACGGCGATACCAATCCCGACACGGGCGAGGTGTGGAGCGACGAGGACGGCGGCTGGATCGGTCGCAACCTCTATGAAGAGGAACAGAAGCGCTGCGACCTCATCAGCGATATTAACGCCCGCAGAACCGGCCAGGACGAGGACGTCAAGAAACTTTACGACGAGTGGCAGGGTTCGAAGCAAAAGCTCGAGGAAACGCGCGAGAAAGGCCGTGTCCAGGACATCAAATGGGCGCTGGACGACAAGCTCGACGTACTTTCCGGCCGCGAGGACGATCCTGATCGCAAGGCGTTTTTCGAGGATCTGCGCTCGCGTGTGGAGGCCGTCGACGAATCCGACAGTACCGGCCAGCTACAGGGGCTGCGCCGCGCTGTCGGCGTTCAGTTCCGTCCGGGTTTCGAGGTGGACTACACCTATGACGACGCCCTGCGCGACAGTGCCGTCCATGGCGGCGCCATGCTGATCGACCTGGCCGGCGCGCACGGCGCGGCAACCGTTTCCCTGCATGCCTATGAACGCGCGCAGGAAGCCTATGCCGGTGGTGCGACAGTAGGCGAGGCGTTGGGCGAGGGGTTCAAGACCGGGGTCGAGACCGGCTTCGAGTTTGCGGTGATGGGCAAGGCCTTCAAGATCGCCGGCTCTCTGGCGAAGAGGATTCCCGGCGTCACGACCCTGATCGAAAAGGCGGGCCGCACCGAGATCAATCTGTTCGGCCGCGCCGCGCCGGCCGAGGACAGCGGGACCCGCATTTGGGGTTCGCGCATGGACGCCATTCGCGAGGAGATCAACACGCGCGCCGCCAACAAGCTGCCGGCCGACCATCCGATGCGCGAGATCGGTCGTATCAACGAGGCGCTTTCCAAGGCCGGTTCGGAATACAATCCGCGACTGGTCAACGCGCATATGCGCCTCGATCCCGGTAGCCAGACCTATCAAAAGGGCCTCGAGGCGTTGACCAAGGATCCGAAACTCCTGACCGAGAAGTCGCGCATGGTCGCCGATGCCGTGCGCCAGGACCTCAACATGCGCTCCGTCGAGCGCGGCCTCGAGAAGATGTACGAAGCCCACCCCGAACTGAAGGGCTCTATCGAGCATATCGAGAATGTCGGCTCCCATGCCCGGCGAGGCATGAATTATCGCCCCGGCGAATCCGACTTCGATTTCAGGCCCAAGGGCAACGGCACGGAAGCGGGAAGACAGGCAGAGGAACTGTTGGGCAAGTACCAGGCAGATGCGGTGGAGGAACTGAGCGGTGGCAGGCTGACGGTCGGGGATATCAAGTCCCATTCCTATGGCGGCAATCAGGGCACTGGCGCCTTCCGCTCCAGGCTGGGCCTGAAGGTCAAGGATCTGATGAGCGAGACGTCCGGGCGTATCGACGTCGTCAATGCCGAGGGCAAGATCACCCATTCGTTGCGTGGTGGCGACGCGGTGCAGCTTGCCAAACCCGGCGAAACCTTCGAGGCGACGCGTCTATTCGAGCGTGGCACCACGCCCCAGGCCGCGCGCGCGCAGGTTACCGAGTTCCGCAGCGACCTGATCAACAAGTTCATGGAAGAACGCCCCGAGATGAAGACGGCGGCCGAAGAGGTGATCCAGGCGGCCAAGGGCTTCCGTCTTGCCCATGTCGTGGAAACGAAAATGCCGGGCGGCATGGTGCACGAATTCGATGCCGAACTTCTGAACCTGGCCAGAAACGCCAAGTCCATCGCGCCAACCCTGAGCAAAGCCGAAGCGACCGAACTGACCAACAGACTGCTCGACGCACTGAAATAGGAACCAGCACCATAGCGGCGAAGAAACAGGAAACGCGGACGCTGAACCTTTCCATGGGGCAGATGCGCCTGCTTGCCGAACATCTGCCGAAGCCGGCAGACACCTCGCCGCTGCATTTCGCCAGGAATGCCAAACCGGGGGATGAAGACGCCGGATTGCTCGCGAAGGAAGGGCTGCTCGACGACGAGGGCATGCCGGCGGCGCAATGGCGCGCGGCCATCGAAAACCTCGTCGCGCCGGCCCGGCAAGTCGTAGCCGCATTCGGCAACACGGCCAGCATCACCGAGCTTCATGCCTTTCAGGGCGCAGCCAGCCCGCAAAAGCTGACAGGCTTCACGCCACGCGGGGAGAACGAATGCACGCTTGCATGGCCAGTCGAGCCGATGGACCTGCTCGCGCTCGCCACGACGGCACTGGGGCTGGAGGCCAACACGCCGGATCTGGGCGCCGGCGCAGACCTCACGCCGCGCGCGCTCACAGCCTTCGCCGCGCTGGTCGACGCAATCCGCGAAAGCGAGATCGAGGCGCTGCTTGCGCGCGAGCCCAATCCCGAGGACGGCGTCGACCTTGCTTCGGTGACGCGTGCCGCCCAGGCGGGCGCGTTGACCACGGATACGCGCTGGCTTTCCTCCGTCGTGCGCCAGATGATTCCCGTTGAGGTGGAAGCGAACCGGAAAACGGTCGAGGCCGGGCTTGGCGAACTCGTCAAGCTGGATTGGGTCGCGAAGAATGCGAAGAGCGGCAATCATGCCTTCAATCCGGACATGGACATCCCCCGCCGTACGTTGTCGGCACCGGTCGCTTTTGCCGCCCTGTCGGTTGCCGACTGGATCGGGAATGAACCGCGTCATGCCTGTGTCGGCGGGCTGCGCACCATCGGTGCGCTCTGGGCCTTCGAGTTCCGCTCCGGCGACACGCCGCTGATCCGCGTCGGCACCGTGCGCGAGACGACCTTCCTGCTTGCCCTTCAGGCCCTGCTGAGCGCTCCGGTAGAGACGCCACAGCCAAAGGTGGCGGAAGCGCCGCCGAAAAAGGATACAGGATACGGCGGTGGACACAAATTCTGCACCCAATGCGGGGCGGAACTGACGCCGGGCGCAAAATTCTGCATGGCTTGCGGTGCGCAGGTCTGATTTCGGGACCGTGCGGTCATTAACGGCCGGTTGACGGCACGAAGGTTCAGGCCGCCGGACTGGCCGTCGCTTCGTCGGGCGTCTCCACCCTATTGATGAAGGTGGCGATGCGCTCGGGCAGCCCTGCCGAGCCGAGATCGGGTGCGTGTCCCTGATCGGCCACGACGGTCGAGCGCATGGTCGGGTGCTCGACGTGCATCTTCTCCACCGTCTCGCGCGACAGCAGATCGGAGCGCGAGCCCCTGACGACCAGCAGCGGCACCCGTTTCAGGCCGACAAATTGCGGCCACAGCGACGGCAGGGGCCCATCGATGTCGATCGATTTCAGCGTGTTCATGATTTTCGGGTCGTAACGCCGCACAACCTTGCCGTTCTTGTCCTCGAAGATGAGCCTTGCGTGCCGCTGCCAATCCTTGCGGTCAAATCCGGGAAACTGGTTCTGGCCGATCGCTTGGACCGCGTCGGTCGCATCCGCCCAATTGTCGAAATCACGGCCTTTTTCGACATAGGCGCGAATGCGTAACAGGCCTTGCCCGTCAATCTCCGGCCCGACATCGTTGAGGACGACGGCCTTGAGCATTGCGGGCCGCATCGCCGCCAGGATCATGGCGATCATGCCGCCGCGCGAAGTGCCGATGATTGCGGCTTCGCCAATGCCCGCAGCAATTGCGCCAGCCAGCACGTCCTCGGCCTCGGTCAGCGGATTGTAGTTTTCCCAATTGCGGTCCCAGGCCGACATGCCGCGCCCGCGATAGTCGAGGCACAATACCTTGCGCCGCGGATTTGCCTCGTAGGCCAGGTACAGCGCGAGCTCGTGAAAATCCGCCGAGTTGCGCGTCAGGCCGGCAAGGCAGACAACCGGCAGCGGACCCTCGTTGTCCCCGCCATACAATCGCCCGGCGAGCCGCAATCCGTCCGGTGCGCTGTAGTCGAAGCGTGTCCAGCCTTCGCTGTCGTTCTGCGGTTCGGACATGGTGGCCTTTCCGAATGTTTCGCCGAAGGGATTTCTAGAGCAAATCCGGGCAAAGTTGAAACCGATCTTCCATCGGCGCTTGTGGAAGATGAATGTGCCGAAACCGTTTATCGGCAGTAAAAACGCGAACCGCCACGCGATGTTTTCCGGCGGCACGAAGTGACAAGACCACGGTGTTTGCGCCTGAAGGGTCCACCCCGATTTTGACACGGATCAACGAAGCGCATAATGGCGCGCCCCATAGTGGCTCAGCTTTCCAATGGAGGAGACCCTATGTACGCAAGGATACTGGTCCCGGTCGTTCTCGACCACGAGCCCAACATCGAAATGGCGCTTGAAGTGGCGCATGTGCTGCTCGCCGAAGGCGGCGAGATCACGCTCTTTCACGCCATGGAGGAAATTCCGAAATTCGTTGCCGCCCAATTGCCCGCCGGAACCATCCAGCGAAGTCTCGAAGAAATCGACGCAAGGCTTGCGGCCATCGCGAAAACCGCCGGCAGCCATGTCAGGTCCGCTTCCGTCAGCGGCAATGCCAGCCATGCCATTCTCGACTACATCAACGAGATGGGTGCCGACTGCGTCATCATTGCCTCGCACCGTCCCGGCTTGCAGGACTATCTGCTTGGCTCGACGGCGGCCCGCGTCGTGCGCCACGCCACCTGCTCGGTCCATGTGATACGCTGACGCTGGAAACCCGGCTCTGGCGAAATCTGGAAGGAACCGCATGAATATCGCTTTTCCCGCGGGGCTGTTGCTGGCGCTTGCGCCCTGGCTGCTGCCCACGCCCGAAGGGCTCGATCCGCACGCCTGGCACGCGCTCGGCATCATGCTGGCCATGGCGCTTTGGTGGCTGACGGAGATAATACCGCTTGCTGCCACCGCCTTGGTGCCGTTGGCGATCTTCCCGCTGATCGGCGCGTCTTCCTTCGCCACGACCGCCTCGTCTTACGCCAACCCGCTCATCATGCTTTTCCTCGGCGGTTTCATGATCGCGCGCGCGGTCGAAAAGTGGGGCCTGCATATCCGTGTTTCGTCGTGGATCATGGGATTTGCCGGCCGCAGCCCGGCGGGCATCGTCGGCGGGCTGATGGTTGCCACCGCCTTCCTGAGCCTTTGGATATCCAACACGGCTTCGGCCATGATCATGGTTCCCGTTGCCGCCGCCGCTGCGCGTGGCCATGACGACCGATTTGCCGCCGCCGCCCTGCTTGGCGTTGCCTATGCCGCGACCATTGGCGGGCTCGGCTCGCTGATCGGTACACCGCCCAATGCGTTGTTCGCCGCCTACATGGAGGAGGCGCACGGCATCACCATCGGTTTCGCGCAATGGGCGGCCATTGGCTTGCCCACCACTTTTGTCCTGCTGCCCGTTGCCTGGTTCGTGTTGACGCGGATCGCCTTCCCGCTCGGCGATGCCGATGTCGGTTTCGCGCTTGCCGCGCCCGAGCCGATGACGCAGGCCGCACGCCGCGCCGCGGCCATTGCGGTGCTGGCCGCGCTCGCCTGGATCACGCGTCCGCTCGTCGACTGGCTGCTGCCCGGCCTGGGCCTCACCGATCCCGGCATCGCGATCCTTGCCGCGCTCGCGCTGTTCGTCGTGCCGGACGGGCAGGGCGGCCGGCTGCTCGAATGGCCCGATGCACACGAAATTCGCTGGGATGTGTTGATCCTGTTCGGCGGCGGCCTAGCGCTCGCCCAGGCCATCGAGCAAACCGGGCTAGCCATCTGGATCGCGGACCGGGTCGCGTCCTTCGACGCGCTGCCTGCCATCCTGTTCGCGATATTGCTGGCGGTTACCATCGTCGCGGTCGGCGAACTCGCCTCCAATACGGCGATGGCCGCGATCTTCCTGCCGATTGCCGGCGCCAGCGCGGTCGGGCTGGGCTTGTCGCCCGCCGAGATTGCCCTGCCGGTGGCGCTTGCCGCGTCGATCGGCTTCATGCTGCCGGTGGCGACACCACCCAACGCGATCGTCTTTGCCTATGAAGCGGTCAATCGCCAGCGCATGCTGCGCGCCGGCGCGCCGCTCGACGTGATCGGCACGCTGGTCGCCGTCGGCGTGGCCTTCCTCGTCCAGCCGCTGGTGTTCTGAAGCTCCCTCAGCGCCGCCCGAAGCGCAGATCGCCGACGATATCGAGGTTCGACCTGGCGATGCGCGCCTTGTAGACCTGATAATTCTCCATCACACGCTGCACGTAATTGCGTGTTTCGGTGAAGGGGATGCGTTCTACCCAGTCGACGACCTCCTCGATCGGCTTGCCGCGCGGATCGCCATAGGTTCCGATCCATTCCTTCACCCGACCCGGTCCGGCATTGTAGCCGGCGAAGGTGAGGATGTAGGAATTGCCGAACGTGTCGAGCTGTTCGGAAAGATAGGCCGAGCCGAGGGTCGCGTTGTAGGCGGGGTCGGTGACCAGCTTCTTGCTCGAATATTTGAGCCCCGTCTTCTTCGCCATCATCTTGGCCGTGCCGGGCAGCAATTGCAGCAGCCCCTTGGCATTGGCCGGCGATACGGCGGAGACGTTGAAGGCGCTTTCCTGCCGCGCGATGGCATAGGCGAGCGCCCGCCCGGTGTCGCCGATCCGCGCCTTGTCGGGAATGGCGCCGATGGGCCAGGAAACCGTGTCGACCTCAAGCCCGCGCACATGGGCGAGCTTGCCAATCTGCAGGGCCAGCGTGTTGTCGCCGCGCTTTTCCGCGCGCCAGGCAAGCAGCGCCAGTTCGTCGGCGTCGGTAAGCCTGTCCGCGAGGTCGCGATAGATCAGGTCTGCGCGCCACTCCCGACCTGCGTCTTCCAGGGCCATGATGGCACGGACCAGTTCGTTGGACTCGAAGCGCGCCCGTGCCGCCGCGCCGGGCTCGGGACTCGAAACCGGCAAGGCGCGCATGCCGAGCGCCTGGGCCGAGAGCTGGCCGTAGAACGTGCCGCCGTAGCGCGCCGCCGCGCGGTAATGTTCCAGCGCCGCCGGCCCGCCGAGTGCGCGCGCCATCCAGTAGTGGCCGCGCGACTGGCTGATCGGCGTGGAGGTGACGGCCAGGATGCGCTCGAAATGCTTTACCGCCACGCGTGGATTGTTGAGGAATCGCAAGGCGATCCAGCCGGCATGGAATTCGGCCTCGGCCTGCTTGGAGGCGGATTCTGCCAGATGGTCGGACGCCACCTTGTAGGCGGTGCGCGCATCGCCCTGGTCGAGCAGCCCCCGCGCCATGATGCGCCGTTCGACCCACCACTCGTCGGGACTGACGAGCTTGGCCGGGTCGCGTGGCGCCTTGGCGATGATCTGCGCCGCCTTTTTGTAATCGCCGGCCCTGCGATGGTATTTCATCCGCGCGAACAGATAGGCCGCATCCGCGCGCTCAGTGGCGGGCACGGCGTCGAGCAATGCCGCCGCATTCTTGTCGTTGCGGATCACCGCGCCCCAAGCCTTGGCAAGGTGCGGCGCGCGCGCCAGCTTGCCGAGTGCAATTCCGTCATTGACGCGTTCGCGGTAGAACAGCATCGACATGCGGATGCGATGGTCGCTGGCGCTCAATACCTGGCCGACTTCCTTGAGGATGATCTTTTCGCGCGAGTCGCTGAGCAGATCCTCGTGCCAGAAGGGCGCGATCGCCGCATGCGCCGCCTTGCGATTGCCGAGCGCCATTTGCGCCTTGGCGAGGAGGATCGCGCCCTCCACGCTTTCCGGCTTGCTGGTGCCGAAAGCGGCCGCGACAGTGCGCGCCGACGGGTTCTCGTTGGCGAGTGCGCGTTCCGAATAGATGCGCATGGCGCGCTGGCCCGGCCAGTCCTTGAGATCGTTGGCAATCGCCGCGATTTCGGAGGAAGGGATGCCCGGCAGGCCGCTGAGCGCGATCGCCCAGGCCAGCACCTTGCGTTCCAGGCTGCCGGCGCGCATGCCGGCGCGGATGGCCAGCGCCTTTCCGGCATCCTTGGCCTCGAGCGCGTCGAGGCCGGAATTGAGATCGCCGGAAACGGCGCGGACCTTGAGCTGCTCAGTACCGGAGACCGGGATTGCCGGATTCTGCACGATGAGGCGCGAGATTGCGGAAACCGAGGAGACCGTCTGGCTGTCGGTGGCCGGGGAAAAGGCGATCGGATTGGCTGAGTAGGCTGGCCGGGGTTCAGGTACGGGTATGTCGCCGCCCCTCGGCAGTTCGAGCGGTTCCGCGCCTGCCGCGCCCGCGAGCGCAAACATGAACGCTCCCGTCAGTGCCAGCCGTGAGATCGTAATCCGCCTCGCCGCCACGATCGGGCTCTTCACCATGCTGATATTCATGAAGTCCTCAGCCCGGTTTTCCAACCGGTTCCTTATTCGCGCCAAATGCAGCCCCTTTGAGGCATTATCGAACGAATCGGTGAAATGCAGGTTAACGAAAGCTTAGCGTGGCAACAAAATTTGTCATGATCGACGTCCGTGTTTGGCGCCCCGTCCTGCTTGCGGATTGCCGGGGCCGCCGCTATTGTCGCCCCTCCTTGCCGGGGTGAGAGGCGAATTGGATCGCCGACCTGCGCAAAGCCTAGCATTTTGGGGAAGTCGGGCATGAAGAACGGTGCCTTCAAGGGATCGATTCCGGCGTTGATCACGCCATTCACAAGCGACGGCGCTTTCGACGAGAAAGCGTTCCGCGCTTTCGTGGAATGGCAGATCGAGGAAGGCAGCCACGGCCTCGTGCCGGTCGGCACGACCGGGGAATCGCCGACGCTCAGCCATGATGAGCACAAGCATGTCGTCGAGGTGACCATCGAAGTCGCGCGCGGCCGCGTGCCGGTCATCGCCGGCGCCGGTTCCAACAACACCGCCGAGGCGATCGATCTGGCGCTGCATGCGCAAAAGGCCGGCGCCGATGCGGTTCTCGTGGTCACACCCTATTACAACAAACCGAGCCAGCGCGGCCTCAAGGCGCATTTTTCGGCAATCGCACAGGCAGTAGACCTGCCGATCATCATCTACAATATTCCGCCGCGCTCGGTCATCGACATGCTGCCCGAGACGATGGGGGATCTCGCCCGCGCGCACGCCAACATCGTCGGTGTCAAGGATGCGACCGCCAATCTCGGCCGCGTCACCGAACAGCGCCGCACCTGCGGCAACGATTTCATACAGCTTTCCGGCGAGGACATCACCGCGCTGGGGTTCATGGCCCACGGTGGCGTGGGCTGCATCTCGGTCACGGCCAATGTCGCGCCGCGCCTTTGCGCCGAATTTCAGGAAGCCTGCATGGCCGGGCGTTACGACAAGGCGCTCGAACTCCAGGACAAGCTGGCCCCGCTTCACAGGACGCTGTTCGTCGAGCCCAATCCGGCAGGCCCGAAATACGCGCTCGGTGTGCTCGGCAAGATCGAGGAGCATGTGCGCACGCCCATGGTGCCGCTGGAGGAAAACACACGCTCCCTGATCCGCGACGCCATGGTCCACGCCGGCCTGATCAACTAGAGCGGCGGCCTTCATGGCGAATGCGAAAAAGAAGGATTCGGCGAACGGCAAGCTGATAGCCGACAATCGCAAGGCGCGGTTCAACTACGAATACGTCGACACGCTTGAAGCGGGCCTGGCGCTGACCGGCACCGAGGTCAAATCGCTGCGCAACGGCGAGGCCAACATCGCCGAAAGCTACGCCACCGAGGAAGGCGGCGAGCTTTGGCTGATCAATTCCTATATCCCCGAATACACCCAGGCCAACCGCTTCAACCACAATCCGCGCCGCCGCCGCAAACTGCTGCTTCACAAGAAGGAAATGGCCAAACTGATCAATGCGGTGCAGCGGGAAGGCATGACCATCGTGCCGAACCGGCTGTATTTCAACGATCGCGGCCGGGCGAAATTGCAGATAGCGCTCGCCAAGGGCCGCAAGGCGCACGACAAGCGCGAAGTCTCCAAGGAACGCGACTGGAAGCGCGAGCAGGGCCGCCTGCTACGCGAAAAGGGCTAGCCGGCCGCGTTCGCCATTGCGCACCTGCCGGCTTCGCCGGGGATAATTTCAGGGACAAAATGAAAAGGCCCGGAGCGAGTCTCCGGGCCTGTTTTCATGCCAGTGGAAGGCGAGGATGCGCGATGCCTAGCGCGCCATCGAGATCACCTTGTTGTGCACGATCGGGCTGTCGCCCATGTCGATGTGACTGGTGTTGATCTGGATGGTGTTGGCGCCGCGCACCGGCGCCATCGTGCACAGCGGCCCCTTGCGGGAGCATATGAAATTGTCGGCGTTCTGGACGTTGGCGGGCAGGGCGCCGCCACTGCTCTCGACGATGCCGAGATAGAAGATCGGAATGCCGTCCTTGGCCACATCGCTGGCCACCTGGAGGATGACGTTGGCGCCCGAAGAGATGCCGGCGAGCGTGAACTGCTCTTCCGGGTTGGCGGCATGGCGCTTGCGGATATCCTGGACGATGGTCCGCCGGATGCTGCCTTCGCCGCCGAACATGTTGTTGAACAGCGTCGCGCGCGGAATCTTCTTTTTCAGGTTCTTGAACCCGTAACCGATTGCCGTGGCGCTCAAGATGCCGTTGACCAGATACGTCTTGGCGTTTGCCGCCGCCGGCATGGACAGGCCAAGCGCCGCGGCGACGAAAAGCGTCGCAATCCTGCGCCCCGCGCCCTGCTTCGGGGAGAGGAAACGAACGGCCGGAATTCCTGAGATCATCTTTGGCTCCATGTCTTGTCGAACTTCAAACGACCGCCCCTGGACCCGGACTGGTCGGGCGAACGACCGAATGGAACGATTCGCACGTGACCGGGGAATATTTATTGCATGCCATAACATGCCGAATGTGTCACCCGTGAGGACGGTCGTTGCTTTCGGCGCGCAAATATTGAGCCGCCTGCTCGAAGACCGCCTCGAACATCTGCGGTGTCAGCCTCCCGGTATTGGTGTTGTAGCGCGAGCAATG
>JAGRLL010000040.1 GCA_020441855.1 Nitratireductor sp. | reverse complement strand
GGCAAACGGATCACCTTGTCTGGTTTCATGGCGCCGCCCTTGAAGAGCGAATCGAAATTCTTCGTCCTGACGAACCGGCCGATGGCGGTATGCCCTTTCTGCGAAACGGAGGCCGACTGGCCGCTCGACATCGTCGCCATCTACACCAAGCGCATCATCGAGATCGTCCCGTTCAACGTGCACATAGCCGCGCGCGGCGTACTCGAACTCGGCACCTACGAGGACCCAGAATTCGGCTTTGTCAGCCGCGTGCGCCTCGTCGACACGTCCTATGATCGCGCATGACGGGCTGTTGAAATGGGCCTGCCTCTCGCCATTTCCGATCTGCAGGTTCACGGCGACGATCGCCGTCCCATCCTGCGCATTGAAGCGCTGGAAATACCTTCCGGCTGCCGGTTGGGCATTCGCGGACCTTCCGGCGCCGGCAAATCGACCCTGCTTATGGCGCTGGCCGGCCTTGCGCCAGCATCGAGCGGCACGATTTTCTGGGGCGATACCGATTTGTCGCAAATGTCTGAAGCCGAGCGCGCGCGCTTCCGCCGCCGCCATGTCGGCATGATCTTTCAAGACTTCCTCTTGTTCGAGGAACTGACCGCGCTCGCCAACGCATCACTTGCCGCCGCTTATGCCGATGCCGATCGGCGCAAACAAATTCGCGAAGGCGCGGCCGCCATGCTCGACCACCTCGGGCTTGGCGCGCATGCCAGCCGATCCGTGGCGAGCTTTTCCGGTGGCGAACGCCAACGCGTGGCGATTGCCCGTGCGCTCGCTGCCGATCCGCCCGTCCTGCTCGCCGACGAGCCCACCGCCAGTCTCGATCGCGCCAGCGCCGACCGCCTGATCGACGATCTGGCCGCGCTTGCCGCCCAAAAAGGCACGACGCTTGTCGTCGTCAGCCACGATCCCGCCATGTACGCGCGCATGGACCGGGTCGTCGGGATCGTCGACGGCAGACTGGTCGAATGATGCAAATGGCTGAGTTCATGCAGGATTATTGGGTCGGGCTTTCGGCAACATCGCAGGACATCGCGCGCCTCGTCGCCCTGCTCCTGCCCGCCATGCTGGTCGGAATCGCCGCCACCCGGCGCTACCGCCCCTTCGGCATGATCGGCGCCATGATCTGGCGCTTCCGCTGGACCAACGCACTGTTCGTCGCACTCATCGCCGTTTCCGTCGGCCTCGGCGTCGGCCTGATCGCGCAGGAACGCGGCCTGCGCCAGGGCAGCGCACACGCCGCCGCCAAGTTCGATCTCATCGTCTCTGCCCCCGGCAGCGAGATCGAGATGCTGCTTGCCGCGGTCTTCCTGCAGCCAACGGATGCGCCGCTCATCGAAGGCGAGACCTATGACCGCATCGCCCACCACGACAACGTCGTCCTCGCCGCGCCGCTCGCCTATGGCGACAGCTACCGCGCCGCGCCGGTAATCGGCACCACCGCCGGCTTCGTCGAACATCTGTCGGGCACGCTCGCACAAGGCCGTCCGTTCTCCGCCCACGGGGAAGCCGTCATTGGTGCCCGCGTCGATCTGAAGCTCGGCGACAGCTTCGTGCCCGCCCACGGCCATGGCGACGGGGCCGACCACGACGCCCATGCCGGTCACGGCTACACCGTCGTCGGGCGCATGGCCCGTTCGGGCAGTCCATGGGACCGCGCCATACTCGTGCCAGTCGAAGCGGTCTGGGAGGTACACGGCCTCGCCTCCGGCCACGCGCCGGGACACGAGGAAGACATCGGGCCGCCCTTCGATCCTGCCTACTTCCCCGGCACACCTGCCGTCCTCGTGCGCGCCACCGCGCTTTGGGCCAATTACGCGCTGCACTCGGAATTCACCACCGAGCGCACCATGGCCTTCTTTCCGGGCGCGGTGCTTGCCCGCCTGCATTCGCTGCTGGGCGACGTGCGCCAAGCCATGTCGGTCATGGCCATGCTGACCCAGTTGCTGGTCACTGCCGGTGTTCTGACCGGCCTGGTCATCGTCACCCGGCTTTACGCGCGCCGGCTTGCGCTGATGCGCGCGCTCGGCGCGCCCGCGCGCTTCGTCTTCGCGGTGGTGTGGGGTTATGCCGCCATCCTGATCGGCATCGGCTCGGCAATAGGTGTGACGATCGGCTTTGCCGCAACCCGGATCATATCGGCGATCGTCACCGCGCGTACCGACATCGACGTGCATGCGAGCCTCGACTGGCCCGAATTCCATCTCGTTGCCGGCTTTGTCAGCCTCACCCTGCTGCTCGCCCTGCTGCCTGCCTTCGCCGCGCTGCGCCGGCCCGTGATCGCTGACCTGAGAACCTGAACGCTTGAGCTTGAGACCGGTTTTGAACCGGCAACCCTACCCGCCTTATTTCTTTCCCGAGAGGTGACGTTCCAGCCGGGCGCGCAATCCTTCGTCTTCCCATTCGACCGGGCCGCGCCCCAGCATCACGATATGGCGTTTGCCGTCGATCAGCGCTGTCGCAGGCATGCCGAACAGACCGAAGGCGGGCCCCGCGCGCCCGTCGCCGCTTCGCAGGCTCGGCAGACCGGCAAGATTGAGCTTTTCAGCAAGGAAGGTCTCAATACGAGCGTGATCGCCCTTCTCGAGCGCGACAATGACGAGACGGTCGGCGTGGCCTTTCGCGGCCAATGCATCGCGATACGCCGCAAGCTTCGGCAGTTCCTCGCGGCAGGGCACGCACCACATCGCCCAGAAATGAACGATTGCCGGCCCGCTCGGCAGGGCATCCTCGAGCGAGGACTTGCGCCCGTCCGGATATCCGACCTCGATGCGGCGCGTATCGACGGGTTGCGAGACCTCTACGTCGACGAACCCGGCAGCCCGAGCCGTTTCCGTCGGCCCGGTCCAGAGGGAAATCGCTGAAATAACGGCACAGACAACCGGCAGGAATCGTGGCGCCGCCATGTCCGGCCTAGTCGTCGCGTAGCGCACGCCGCAAGATCTTGCCGACATTGGTCTTCGGCAGTTCGTCGCGGAACTCGATGTGGCGCGGCCGCTTGTAGCCGGTCAGGTTCTCGTGACACCAATGGCGCACATCCTGTTCGCTCAGGTTCTGGTCCTTCTTCACGACGAACAGTTTTACCGCCTCGCCCGAATGCTCATCCGGTACGCCGATTGCGGCAGCTTCCAGCACGCCCGGATGGGAGGCTGCGACCTCCTCGATCTCGTTGGGGTAGACGTTGAAGCCGGAGACCAGGATCATGTCCTTCTTGCGGTCGACGATCTTCACGTAGCCCTGCTCGTTCATGAAGCCCATGTCGCCGGAACGGAAGAAACCGTCCGGCGTCATCACCTTTTCGGTTTCGTCGGGCCGATTCCAGTAACCCTTCATCACCTGCGGGCCGCGAATGCAAATCTCGCCAACCTCGCCGATCGGCAAATCCTTGCCATCCTCGCCACGGATCGCGATATCGGTCGAGGGCAGCGGCAAGCCAATCGTGCCGGTGAAATCCCTGGAATCGAAGCGATTGGTGGTCGCCACCGGCGAGGTTTCCGACAAGCCGTAACCTTCGTGGATAGGCACGCCGGTCACTTTCTTCCACTTCTCGGCCACCGGCTGCTGCACAGCCATGCCGCCGCCGACCGTCAGACGCAGTTCGGAGAAGTCGAGCGCAACGAAGTCCTTGTTGTTCAACAATCCGTTGAACAGCGTGTTCAGGCCGGGGAACATGTGGAAGGTCTGCTTCGACAGTTCCTTGACGAAGGCGGGTATGTCCCGCGGATTGGGAATCAGGATGTTGTTCGCGCCCTTCGACATGCCGATCACGGCATTAATCGTCAGTGCGAAGATGTGGTAGAGCGGCAACGCGCAGACATAGACAAGCTGCTCGGGTTCGCCGCGCTCGCGGAAACCTACCTGGATCCATTCCTTGTTCTGCTGAACGTTGGCCAGCACATTGCCATGGCTCAGTGTCGCGCCCTTGGAGACCCCGGTCGTGCCGCCGGTATATTGGAGGAAGGCGTTGTCGTCGGCCGTTACGTTGGCGGGCGCAAGCGTCTTGCCGCGCCCCTGCGCCAGCACGTCCTTGAACGCAACATGGCCGGGGATCGACCATGCCGGCACCATCTTCTTGACGCGGCGCACCACGAAATTGACCAGCATGCCCTTGAGCCCGCCAAGAAGGTCGCCCATGCCGGTCACCACGACATGTTCGACCGGCACCTTGCCGGCAACCTTCTGAAGCGTCGTGGCGAAGTTCTCCAGGATGAAGATCGCCTTGGCGCCGCTATCCTTGAGCTGATGCTCCAGTTCGCG
>JAGRLL010000003.1 GCA_020441855.1 Nitratireductor sp. | reverse complement strand
TTCATGACCGCCTCCCCGTCAATGCGCGCAGACGGGCCAGCAGGGAACCGCTGTTGGCGGATTTGCCGCCGCCAGCGCGTTTTCCCAGGGCTGTGAAGAACTGGCGAATGATGATCTTGGCAGCGCCGTCCAGCAATCTTCCACCAACAGCGGCAACCTTGCCGCCGACCTTCGCCTCGTACTTGTAGGCGATGATGGTGTTGCCACTATCGTCGGGTGTCAGCGTGACGTGGCCTACACCTTCACCGGAACCGAGCGCGCCGGTCGTTTTCCCGCTCAGTAACACGCTGTGTGGCGGGTCGAGGTCGGACAGGGCGACTTCGGCCCTGTATCTGCCCTTCACCGGCCCGACACCCAGGGTGACGTCGGCGCTGAAGCTCGTCTCGGAGAGTTTCCGCACGCTGTGGGCGCCGGGAATGATCGCCGCAAGCTGATCGGGGTCCATCAGAATGTCCCAGATTTGCTGCGGCGTCGCGCGAACCCGGGCGTCGCCGAAGCCGGAGAGACTTTTGCCTCCGGTTCCGCCCGTTTCGCGCTTTTCCCCGGCACCTTTCGGGGCTTCCCGTTCAGGTGCCAGGAAATGCATCAGTTTTGCCGGGGTCAGCGGCAGGGTCAGGTCGAGCCAGCCATGTTCTGCCGCAAGCGCGTCGCCGACGGCGTTGGCGATGCAGACCGGCGTCGACATGCAGTTGCCTTCACCCACGCCCTTTGCCCCGAGTGGCGTGAAAGGCGAAGGCGTGGAGATGTGCAGGATTTCCAGTTGCGGGATTTCGTGCACCGTCGGCACGGGGTAGTCCGCAAACGTGCCGGCGAGGAATGCACCATCCTCGTCATAGGCATATTCCTCGTAGAGTGCGGCACCGACGGCCTGGGCAAAAGCGCCCCGGATCTGGCCCTCGACCATTCCCTCATGCAGGATCGCCCCGCAGTCGTGCATCGTCGTATAGTCGTCGATCCGGATTTCGCCCGTGTCGCGGTCGATTTCCACACCGCAGAAATCGAAGATGAAGGCGTGACAGAGCGAGGAATTAATGGCGTCCGCATCTGTGGGAGCGGTCAATTCCGGTGCACTCCACATCGCGGTCTCGCGCACGGGCGTGTCAATCCCTTCCGGCAGGGTGGCCGGAGCCCAGTGGGCTGCGGAAGCCACCCGCGAGAACGCAACCGCATTTTCCGGGTTGTCCTTCGAGCTTATCCTGCCGCCCGAAAACACCATGTCGGAAGGCCGGGCGTTCAGCTGCGCTGCCGCGACCTTCGCCAGTCTTTCGCGCAGCCGGTCTGCGGCAATCTTCACAGCACCGGCGGAAGCTGCAGCAAAGCGGCTTGAATAGTTTCCTGCGGCGATGGACCAGGCATCCTTGGCCGTGTCCAGTTCAGTGACGACCCTTACGGCGGACGGATCAATGCCGAATGCCTGCGAGACGATGCTGGCTGCAACCGTCTGATGCCCCTGGCCCTGGGGTACGCTGTCGAGTTGGACAGTGACGGTACCGACAGGATCGATCGAGATCGTGGCCGAAGACTGGGCGCCGTTCTTGGGCCCCGCCTTGGCGCGCTCCTCCGGCGTCAGTGCGGTCGACAGGTAACCCATGTTGGATACCGAGGGCTCAACCGCAGCCGTCAGGCCGATGCCGTAAATTCTTCCTTCCATGCGCGCCTGGTTGCGGCGGCGGACAAGTGCCTTGTAGCGGTCGCCGGAAACGGCGATGTCCAGCGCGCGGTAGAAGTCGCCAGAATCATAAACCGCGCCGCTTGCCGTTCGATAGGGGAATGCGGCAGCGGGAACGAGGTTCCTGCGAATGACATCCAGATGGTCGAGTTGCAGCGTCTGGGCGATGCGCTGAACGAGGCGTTCAAGCGCGAAATATACCTGCGGCCCGCCGAAACCGCGATTGAGCCCGGTCGGCGTCTTGTTGGTCATCACGACGCGGTTGCGAACCTTCAGATTGGGGATATCGTAAGCGCCGCAGAGATTGCCGTGCATGCGGTAGAGCGTGGCCGGTTCCGGCGCGCGCAGATAAGCACCGACATCCTCGACCTGATCCCACGCCAGCGCGGTAATGCGCCCGCCGTTCGACACCGCAGCCCTGAGCGCGACGACCCTGTTGGTCGCGGAGACGGATGCCGTCAGATGCTCCAGACGGTCCTCGATCCACTTGACCGGCCGGCCGGCGATCCGGGCACAGGCGGCCAGCAGCACGATATAGGGAAAGATGCCCTGCTTTACGCCGAAGCTGCCGCCTGAGTCCGGCGGGGTGCGAAGGCGCAGCCGGTTGCCGGGCACGCGAAGCGAGCGGGCAATCACCGGATGGATGGAGAATGGCCCCTGGAAATTGGCCAACACATCATATGCCTCGCCGTGCGGATCGTATTGTGCGATCAGCCCATAGGTTTCGATCGGAGTGCAGGCATTGCGGGGGTATTCGATGTTGACACTGATCTCGTGCGGTGCCTGTTTGAAGGCCTGTTCGGGATCACCGTAGCGGAAAGAGCGTTCATGGCCGAGATTGCTGCCGAGTTCGCTGTGAACCTGCGGCGCGCCTTCGGCCAGTGCCTGCAACGGATCGATGACCGGGCGGCGAACCTCGTAGGAGACTTCGATCAGGTCGAGGGCGTCTTCTGCGACATAACGGTCCTCGGCCAGGACCACTGCCACCGGCTCGCCGGCATAGCGCACCTTCTCCCGGGCAATCGGCCAGCAGCGGATCGGAATCTTGACGCCAACCATCAGCGGATCTGCGACTTGTGCGAAATCCGCCGCTGTGATGACGGCTATGACGCCATCAATTGCCTCGGCAGCTGATGTGTCCAGGGTAGAAATATTGGCATGGGCGTGGGGTGAGCGCAGAACTGCGGCATGGACGGTTCGCGCCGGTTCCGGCAGGTCGTCCAGATAACGGCCCGCACCTGCAAGCAATGCCGCGTCCTCGACGCGTTCCATGCCGGTTCGCCGGTCTGTTTCCAGAACCTGATGCAAGCTTGCTCCTCCCGCGGCACGAATTCTCTGCCGTGCCTTGGAGGGAAACTAGCCAGTCCGCGTCATGGAAACCGATGACCAAAAATCCCGCTTTTTACCCAGAGGTCTCAAATTCGGAGAAACTCCGCCACATCTCCAAGACGCGAGATGGAGCGGAAGTGGGAGGGGGCAACGCCTGCGTGATCGCGGAAGAAGCGGGTGAAATGCCCCTGGCTGCTGAAGCCCAGTTCGTCGGAAAGCTCGCCAAAACTGATGTCGCTGTTGACCGCTGCGTGGACCGCGCGTTCAAGCCGGACCACGTTCATGAAAACACGAGGTGTGACGCCGGTAGAGCGTTCAAAAACCCGGAAGAAATTGGCCCGGCTCATGCCGGCATTCTCGGCCAGCCTGTCCACACCGTCGGGTGTCGCGGGATCGCTGCGGATGAGTGAAATCGCCTTGCGGATTCGCCAGTCCACCGAGTTTATCCGGGAATTACTCCTCAGCATCGAGCCAACGCTTCTCCACTCGGTAAAACGCTCGATGACTGCGATCATTAGTTCGCCAAGCAGCTTCTCGTGTTCGGCAATGGCCGTGGGCGCATGTACCATGCTCGACGACAGCTCAAGGGTCAGCTTGGTGATCAGTGGGGTGACTTCTCCCGCGGTAGAACCGAAAAATCCTGCTTCCCCGCTGGATACCCAGTTGGAACGGAAGCCGGCAAGCCAATTGGGTTCTATGTAAAGTGCCAGGATGATTGTCCGCGGCGCTTCTGGCCGGTGGACATAAGCGTGAGGCGTCCATGCATTCACCAGAACGGCCGTGTTGTCGGTCAGGGGGGCAACACGGTCGCCGACCAGGAATGAGGTATCTGCGCCATCCACCTTCAGCAGGACATGGCAATGCGGATGGGCATGGCGCACGAGCGACCTGTCCATATCCAGCAACGCTACCCGGCCGAACTGCCCGGTTCTGATCCGCAGAGCATCTGACATCAGAAAAATCTAGCACCAACGCCAGGACAATTCCACCGGGAGAGTGTAGCATCTGGAAGTATGGCTAGTACGAAAGGGGCCTGTCAGAAGAAACCGGTTGATCAGGCGACAGCAGGCTCATAGCGTTTGTGGATGACCCAGATCAGCCCTTTTCGCTACTTCAAGACGTCGCCCGAAGTCATCCGTTATGGTTTGGACGTGTCTTCCCCTGTAGTGCCGAAATGTAGAGGACTTGAGCAGTCTCATCTGCACCGGTCTTCTATTTTCTGCCTACATGGTTAGCCAATCCAGATGGGGTGGATCATGAGATCTCATGCTCCAATTTACTGTAATTTTGGGTTCCCTGAAAGTTCGCTGCGCGTTCCCTGTTCGGCGAAGAAAATACCCTGTTCCGCGAAAACCATTCCCTGTTATTGTTTTTAGGGAATTTTCAGGAAAAACTGCTATTTATCAGTAGGTTGCAATGTGCCAAAACGGTGAAAATTGCCGATTCCGGGCAATATTCCCTGTATTTTCCCGTAGAACAGGGAAATCAACGCCAGAGACCCGTTCGCTCCAGCCTCTCTCCACCGCCAGCCAATTCCCACATTTTCGCTCCCTGTCATTTTGCCGGTAATTCTGCCGTTGTTTCCGCAGCTTGCCGAACCATGCCGCGTGGGGAGACTGCGTTGCGTTTCGAATTTCTGCCGATTAGCCCGGTTTAATCTGACAAGACCCTTCAGGGCGTGTTTTTCAGAAAATGCAATTAGTTCCTCTAAAGTTGATGGATGCAGACTGACGTGCTCTTTGTGAATTACAGCCAAAACATGGATGATATATTGAAATAGTCCTTTAGATTGTTACTAGATGTAACATCCACCTCGTTCCAGAAGTCGTCGAACAACTGTTCATCGAGATCAGTTCGAGAGAATGTCTCGACTATTTCAGCATATGACTCGACGATTGTTCGGTCGTTCGGATTGAGGTTCGTAACCAGCGTGAGCCCCGTTGGCGGGCAGTCGAGAACCGTTATCCTGAGGTCCGGACGGTAACGTTTGAGCGCGGGAATGATCTTCCAAACGTCACCTGTCCACCACCCTGGCTGTTGAGATTGCTGTCTTCGCGGATCATTGGGGTTTCGCGAGGTCATCCAGACATCGGGCGGAAGCGTATCGTGCATTGCAATGATGGAATTTGACCGACATTTGCTTTCCGTATTCGCGAAATCTCGGAGCAGAAATTCGAAGAGGTGCATGCCGTCGAGAAAGGCAAGATCGATGGGTCCACCAAGGATTTGAGATGGGTCGTTCTCCGAAAAGAATAGATCGCTGCCGCATTGGAAAAAATGACAAGCCGGTTTGCTTCCCAAGACATCGGAGCTAATCTGGAACCTCGGGTCCACCGATATTGACGCGCAACTCGCGAGCTTTAACGTGCCGCCGGAAAGGGTGCCGATTTCGAAGTATCTTTTTGGCTTTAGTATTTGATGCAGAATCAAAAGGTAATTTTGATAGTTTATCCCTGCTACCGATGTGTAGTGGCCGACACCGTCGCGCGGTTCTGTTGCATTCGGCATGAGCTATTCCTTCATTCGATGGACGGGCATTGTCAGAGAAAACCGGTTGATCTGGCAAGTCGGTGTTCGTAGCTTTTGTGAATGACCAAGTCCAACCCCTTTCGCTACTTCAAGACGTCGCCTGAGGTGATCCGCCTGGCCGTGATGTTGTATGTCCGGTTTCCGTTGTCGCTTCGAAATGTGGAAGGCCTGCTGCACGAAAGCGGCATCGATATCAGCCATGAAACGGTGCGGCTCGCATTCGGCTTTTGCCGAATTGCACGGGTGGAATCGGTTCGGGCCGTTGTTTGCTTCGAACATCAGGCGAATGCGGGTTTGACGGCTGAGATCGTATTCAAACTGGCAGTGGCATCTCGATGAGATGTAAGTGAAGATCAACGGCGATATCCATTACCTTTGGCAGGCAGTTGGTCACGAGGGCATACAGATCGGATGAGCTTTTCTTTGCGATTCAACAAAGAGGAAATACGACGCATTTTCTAGACATCGGATAGCACCGTTTCACCGTTGCTGTCCGAGGCTCAGATGTCGTGTTTGCAGGGGAAAGTCGAGAAGCATCCGGGAGCCAGACTCCGGTTTGGCAAATGGTCTCTCCCTCATGCTGCCCTGTGGTTTAGCCGAGTGCCGACGGCGCTTCTTCTTTTCATCTGGGTAATGGCAATCGGGTCCGTCACAACGGCTTCTGCTGCGCCATTGATCTCCAAGTTCGTCAACGAAGTTGAAGTCTCCGAGATCGTTCCTGCGGCGGATCAACTTGGCAGGCTGCGGGAGGACATTGCCGTTTACGAGGCGCAGAAAGGTGGCGCGGTTGCAGGTTACGTCTTTCTGACTTCCGATTTCGTCACCACGACCGGCTATTCGGGCAAACCGATCCACGTCGTCATGGGGGTTGATCTGCAGGGTCGAATAACTGGCGTCAAACTCGTTGAGCATTCTGAGCCGATCGTTCTGGTCGGTATTCCCGAAAGCGCAATCCGTGCGGTTACCGAGAAATACACCGGGCTCGACCTTGTGGCGGAGGCGCAAACAGGTGGTTCCGCCCATGAACTCGACATTGTTTCCGGCGCGACGGTAACGGTGATGGTTATCGACGATTCCATCGTGCGGGCTGGTTTGCAGGTTGCCCGGCGGCTGGGGCTGGGCGGTCTCAAACCGTCAGTTGCGGAAGCCGGGCCCGGTCTTCAATTGAAGCATTATGATGATGGCGATGTTCCGGTTTCCGACTGGCAAACCTTGGCAGGCGACGGTTCGATCCGCTCGCTGCAACTCGACGTAGGACAGGTCAACAGGGCCTTCGAAGAAACAGGCGACGATCGTGCTATTCGGCGGCCGGAGCGCGGTGCTGCCGAGGATACCTTCATCAACATGCATGTGGCACTTGTCAGCGCGCCGGAGATCGGCCGTACCTTGCTGGGTGCTGATGAGTACGCCAATCTTGAAGACTGGCTCGAGGAAGGAGAGCAGGCCATCCTGGTGCTCGGGCGCGGCAAATACTCCTTCAAGGGGTCAGGCTATGTCCGTGGGGGCATTTTCGACCGAATCCAGCTCATCCAGGGAGACGGTTCGGTTCGCTTTCATGACCGGATGCACCGGCGTCTCGGACGGCTTGCACCGGCGGATGCGCCTAGCTTCACCGAACTCGATCTCTTCAGGATACCGGCAGATTCAGGTTTCGATCCGGCAGAGCCGTTTCGCCTGCAACTGCTGGTTCAACGAGCAGTCGGTGCCATCGAGAAGGCATTCACGACCTTCGATCTCGGTTACCGGACCCCGGATCGGTATCTCGAAACCGTTCACAAGATGCCATCCACCGGTAAGAACGGTGCTGCTGATGCTTCTCCGGCCAGCAATCCCGATGCACTCAGCCATCTGTGGGAACGCATCTGGCGCCAGAAGCAGGTCGAAGTGGCGGTTCTGCTTGCAGCCATCGGCGTTCTGACCGGGGTTTTCTTCTTTCAGATGCAGATCACAAGGAGCGAGCGTTTCGTCTACTGGTTCCGCATTGCCTTTCTGACCTTCACGCTTGTCGTGCTGGGCTGGCATGCCAATGCGCAGCTTTCCGTGGTCAATGTGCTGGCATTTTTCAATGCCGCAATGACCGACTTCTCGTGGTCCGCATTCCTGATGGATCCGCTGATCTTCATTCTCTGGTTTTCCGTGGCGGCATCGCTACTGTTCTGGGGCAGGGGGGTGTTCTGCGGATGGCTGTGCCCATTCGGTGCTCTCCAGGAGCTTACCAACAAGATCGCCCGTTATTTCCGCGTGCCGCAGATCACGGTTC
>JAGRLL010000347.1:2176-11775 GCA_020441855.1 Nitratireductor sp. | reverse complement strand
GAAGAAACGGGCTACGAGTTTCATTTCTGTGCTCCTTGATGCCATTCTGGCTTCTTTTGTTGGTTTTGATACGTGCCAGTTGTCCCGGCCGTGATCAGCACCATAGCGACACCGAATTTAAGCCTCCTTAACGGACAGGGTTGGCAAAAGCTTAATTGATAAAACTCGATACGATGCCCGGTATGGCAGCTTCCCGCGCAAATGCTTCTTTATGGGCGCGAAAGCCGGGAAACCGGCCTGTTTCACCGATGCGGAGCACGTCACGCATTTCGGTCCGTCCACCGCCGCTTAACGCTTCATTCACCAAGCTCGGCGATTATCCGCGCAACGCAGTGTCCTGCATCACCCAAAGGCAGTGTCCTGCATCGTGTTGCGGAGAACGTCATGAACGGATCGAAACCTCATAAAGTCCCGGCTGCCGCATTGGGCGCTGCCGTGGCATTGGTTATTGCGCTGGCGCTGCCTGCATCCGTGGCGAACGCCGCCGAGACCAACGGGACCATTCCCATGGCGATGCCGGCGGGCGAATCCGCCACCATGGCCCATATCGCCCAGCCCGCCGATGCCGCCGAATTGCGCGAGCCTGTCATTGTCACCGTCGACAGGGCGCGCGTGTTCCGCGTTTCGCGTCCGGCGGCGACGGTCATTGTCGGCAATCCCTCGATCGCCGATGCGACCATCGAAGACGAGAGGACGCTGGTGCTGACCGGCCGCTCCTTCGGCGTCACCAATCTGATTATCCTGGACGCGGCAGGTGAGGCGATCATCGACCAGACCCTGGTTGTGCGCGGGCACGAAACAAACACGGTTCGCATCTATCGCCGTTCGAGCCGCGAGACGCTTGCCTGCGCACCGGTATGTGAGCCGACGCTGACGATCGGCGACAATTCCGAATCGTTCGCCTACGCCAACGAACAGATCAAGGCGCGCAACGAACTCTCCGCTTCGGGCACCCAGTAACGGGTTTGTCGAGCGGCGGGCGCTGCCTGCCGCGCAGCGGCGAGAATTGCCGCAGCGGCGCGGGCGCTGTGCCCGCGCTTGATGGTTAGCAAAGCGTCAACCCGACGATACAGATTTTACTCAACCCTAAAACGGAGCCTAAATCGGCTTCTGTTATGACTTTCACTCATGCGAATTGGTTCGCTCGGGTGGATGCAATGACTAAGCCAGTTTACAGCGGCGGGACGGAAAAACGGACAGGCGGCAGAACGTGCGGCAGAACGCGATTGTCGCGCTATCTGCAATCGCCGAAAATCATACGCCGGTTCAATGGCGACCGGGAAGGCACGACGGCGGTCGAATTCGCCATGCTCGCCTTTCCCTTCTTCCTGCTGCTTTTCGGCATCATCGAATGTTCGCTGCTGTTCTTCGCCGGCCAGATGCTGGAAAGCGCGGTCGACGATGTCGGCCGCAGGATTCGCACCGGCCAGCTTGACGACACCCTGACCGAATCACAGTTTAAGCAGGAAATCTGCGACGCCACCGCGCTGCTGTTCAATTGCAAGGAGGTCAATGTCGATCTCAAGGTGGCGGCAACGTTCGACGAACTCGACGACCCGCCGGAGCCCGACGCCGACGGCAAGCTCGACCTCTCGTCCTACAGTTTCACCGCGCCCTGTCCCGAACAGATCGCGATGGTCACGGTGACCTACGAATGGCCGGTCTTCACGAACTACGTGGCGTCGCACATATCCAGGCTGGAGAGCCGCAACGCGCTTCTCAATGCCATCGCCGTGTTCCGCACCGAGCCCTACCCGGCTCATACCGGCGCCTGCAGCTAGAACGAACGATCGGGGAAAACGACCATGAAAGCTGCACTCACTTTCAACACGCTGCGCAGGCGCCTGGCGCAAACGCTCTCCCGGTTCGGCCAAGATCGCGGTGGCGTGGCGGCCGTGGAATTCGCCTTCATCGCGCCGATCATGATCCTGCTGTTCGTCGGCACGATCGAATTGTCGGCGGGCATTTCGACCGACCGCAAGCTGTCGCGCGTGTCGAGCGCCATCGGCGATCTTGTCACGCAGAGCCAGAAACTGTCGGCGAGCGACGTCCAGAACATCATGGATATCTCGTCGAAGATCATGTTCCCCTACAGCGAGGACGTGGACATCACCATCACAGGCATCGAGATCGCGAGTGGCGCCGCCAAATCGCAATGGCGTTGCAACATCACGACCGGCTGTGCCAAACTCAACGGCACCAATTACGACGTGCCGACAAAGATCAAGAAGGACGGCAGCTTCCTCGTATCGGCGGTTGTGTCGACGACCTACACACCGTCCTTCGGCTGGGCACATTTCAGCAAGGACAAGGGCATCTATTTCTCCCGCACGCCGATCGATATGCGCGACGAGATCTTCCTGCGTCCGCGGGTCGGCAGCACGGTCGAATTGCAGTAGGGCGGGATCGCGCGGCGGCCGCCAACAAGCGGCCGTTCTTTCCCGAGCCTGCCGCTGCAACCGGATGCCGGCGTCCGATCCTGCAAAAGCGGTTCGTTGTGCGGCACGCAAATCCCCGACGAAGACACGGCCAACCTTGAGCGGCATCAAGACAGTGTCTTCGCACTGCGCTATGTAAGGCGCATGGACAAGGCAGCTGCGAGCGATTCCGAACCCATTTTCCGCATCGACGGACTGACCAAGATCTACCGTAGCGGCGAGGTCGAGGTCCGTGCGCTGAACGGGGTGACCCTCAATCTCTACGAGAGCGAGATGACGGTGCTGCTCGGTCCTTCGGGCAGCGGCAAATCGACCTTCCTCAACATCGTCGGCGGGCTGGACAAGGCGAGCGGCGGTACGGTGCTGTTTAAGGATCTCGACCTGACCCGGCTTTCCGAACGCCAGCTCACGCGCTACCGGCGCGACCATGTCGGCTTCGTCTTCCAGTTCTACAATCTCATCCCGAGCCTTACCGCCTGGGAAAATGTGGCGCTGGTGACCGAGGTGGCCAGGCACCCGATGAAACCGGAAGATGCGCTCGAAGTCGTGGGTCTGCGCGAGCGCATGACCCATTTCCCGGCGCAATTGTCCGGCGGCGAACAGCAGCGCGTGGCAATCGCGCGCGCCATTGCCAAAAGGCCCGAAGTGTTGCTGTGCGACGAACCGACCGGCGCGCTCGATTCCAAGACCGGCATTCTGGTGCTGGAAGCGCTGACGCGGATCAACGAGGAACTGGGAACGACGACGGCGATCATCACGCACAATGCCGGCATCCAGAGTATCGCCCACCGGGTGTTTTCCTTCATGGACGGCGAGATTTCCTCCGCCCATGTCAACGACAGGCGGCTGGAGCCGGCCGACGTGAGCTGGTAGCCGCCAATGTCGATGCTCGACCGCAAGCTCATTCGCGACCTGATGCGGCTGTGGGCGCAGGCCCTGGCGCTGGCGATGGTCATGGCCTGCGGCGTGGCGACCATCCTCATCGCGGTCGGCGCCTCGCGCTCGCTGGAAGAAACGCGCAACGCCTTTTACGAGCGCTACCGTTTTGCTTCGGTGTTCTCGGGCGCAAAGCGCGCGCCACTCTACCTGAACGAGCGGATCGAAGCGATCCCGGGCGTTTCGTCGGCGGAGTTGCGGATCGTCAGCTACACCCTGCTCGATATCGAGGGCATGGCGGAGCCGGCAACCGGCATCGCCGTCTCCGTGCCCGATTTCGACGAGCCGAGCGTGAACCGGGTCTACATCCGAAAGGGACGCCTGCCCGGTGCCGGGCGGCAGGACGAGATCGCCGTCGTCGAGACATTCGCGACCGCGCACGGCTTCGAGCCGGGCGACAGGTTCAAGGCGGTGATGAACGGGCGCAAGCGCGAGCTGACGATTGTCGGCATCGTGCTGTCGCCGGAATACATCTACGCCATCGGCCCCGGCGATCTGGTGCCGGACAACAAGCGCTTCGGCGTGTTCTTCATGTCGCAAAAGGCCCTTTCGGGGCTGTTCGACATGGAGGATGCCTTCAACGACGTGGTGCTGACGACGAGACGCAATGCCGATTTGAAATACGTCGTCGAGCAGCTCGACGACATTCTGGAGCCTTATGGCGGATCGGGCGCGCACGAACGCAAGGACCAGATCAGCCACGCATTTCTCGACAGCGAACTGACGCAGCTCGACGCCATGGCGCGGATCATCCCGCCGATCTTCCTGCTCGTCTCCGCCTTTCTGGTCAACATGATCCTGTCGCGGCTGGTAGCGCTGGAACGCGAACAGATCGGGTTGCTGAAGGCGGTAGGCTACAGCGATCTGGCGATCGGCTGGCACTATGCCAAGCTGGTGATCGCCATCTCGCTGGTCGGCCTCCTCATCGGCGGTGCGTCCGGCACCTGGGCGGGACGGGGCCTGACGCGGCTCTATGCCGAGTTCTACTCCTTCCCCTTCCTGATCTTCCGGTCCGACCCCGATCTCTATCTGCTCGCCGGCGGAGTGACGCTGGCGGCGGCGCTCGCAGGCGCGGCGCGCTCGATCCTGTCCATCGTCAGCCTGCCGCCGGCAGTGGCCATGCGGCCACCCGCGCCTACGCGCTACCACAGCCTGCTGGGTCACTCGCGCGGCCAGCATTTCCTGTCACAGATGACGGTCATGGCAATCCGCCACCTGTTGCGCTGGCCGGTGCGTTCGGCCTTCACCGTTCTGGGAACCTCGATGTCGGTGGCGCTGCTGGTTGCCGCGCTGTTCTCGCTCGATTCGATCGACGAGATGATCGACACGATCTATTTCAAGGCCGAACGTCAGGACGCCACGCTGACCTTCGCGGAGGAAAAATCGCCACGCGCGGTGCAGGCGGCGGCCAGCCTGCCCGGAATCCTGCGCGTCGAACCCTATCGCGCGACCACCGTCGAGTTGCGAAACGGACACCGCGCCCGCCGCATGTCGCTGATCGGCATGGCGCCGGATGCCGATCTGTCGCGCGTGCTCGATCTCGACCAGAACCCGATCCCGCCGCCGCCGACGGGCGTGATGCTCAGCGAAAGGGCGGCCAAGCTGCTGCACTTGCGCGCCGGCGAAAAGGTGCGCGTCGAATTCCTGGAGAAGGACCACCGCGTCGCCGAACTGACGGTGACGGCGATCGCGCAGAGCTATATCGGCCTCAACGCCTATATGAGCATGGAGGCGTTCGATCGCGCCGTGCCGCAGGGGCCGCGCATTTCCGGCGTACGCGTGGAAATCGACCCCGACCAGCTCAAGAACGTATACCGGGAGATCAAGGAGACACCGGCGATCGCCCAAATCACGCTTCAGGGCATTTCCCGCAAGAATTTCCGCGATACCATCGCCGAGAACATCGTCGTCATGACGTCGGTCTACATCATCCTGGCGGTGATCATCACCATCGGCGTGATCTACAATTCGGCCCGCATCCAGCTTTCGGAGCGCGCGCGCGAACTGGCCAGCCTGCGCGTACTGGGTTTTACGCGCATGGAAGTTTCCGGCGTGCTGCTGACCGAACTCGGCATCATTGTCGTCCTTGCGCAGCCGCTCGGCTGGGCGATCGGCTATGCCTTCGCATGGAGCGTATCAAAAGGTTTCGAAAGCGATCTGTTCCGTATACCCCTGGTGGTAACCGACAAGACCCTCGCCCTGTCGAGCCTTGTGGTGCTTGCGGCGGCATTCGTCTCGGCGCTGATCGTGCGGCGGCGGATCGACCGTTTCGATCTCGTCGCCGTTTTGAAGACAAGAGAATGAAGCAGAAGGTGGAGCCATGCTGCGCAACCTGATCAAATGGGGCGTCATCGCCCTGCTGGTGGCCGCCGTCGCCTGGGGCATCTATGTGGTGGCGCGGGTCAAGCCGGTGCTGGTCGACGTGGCCGTGGCTTCGCGCGGGCCGATGGAAGTGACGATCAACGAGGAGGGCGTCACCCGCGTGCGCAACGTCTACACGCTTTCCTCGCCGATTGCCGGTCAACTGGAGCGGGTGACGCTGGAGGAAGGCGACCCGGTCAATGCAAACAGGACCACGATCGCCTCCATCCGCCCGCTCGACCCGCCCTTCCTCGACAAGCGCACGCGCGCGGAACTGACCGCGACGGTGGAAGCCGCGCGCTCGGGGGTGACGCTGGCGGAGGCCGAACTGGAAAGCGCCAAGACTGCGCTCGGCTTCGCGCAATCGGAATACCAGCGCATGATCAGGCTCGCCGAGCAGAAATTCGCCTCGCTGAGTTCGCTGGACAAGGCTTCCAGCGACGTGAAGCTGAAACAGGCCCAGGTCGCGAGCGCCGAGGCCAACATACGCCTGCGCAAGGCGGAACTGGCAAGCGCGGAGGCCAAGCTCGCCCAGCCATCCGACATCACCAAGGAAAACGGGCAAAAGGATTGCTGCGTCCACATCACCGCGCCGGTGGACGGCGTGGTGCTCAAAGTGCTGGTGCGCAGCGAACAGGCGCTGGCGTCCGGCACCAAGATCGCCGAGATCGGCGATCCGCGCGATCTGGAGATCGAAGTGGACCTCCTGTCAAAGGATGCGGTGCGGCTGAAACCCGGCGGCAAGGCTGAAATAAGCGATTGGGGCGGGGACAAGGATTTCACCGCGACGATCCGGCGGATCGACCCGGCCGCCTTCACCAAGGTCTCCGCGCTCGGCATCGAGGAACAGCGGGTCAACGCCATCCTGGATCCCGATACCGTGCCGGAGGGACTTGGCCACGCCTATCGCGTGTTCGCACGGCTGGTCGTGTGGTCGTCCGACGACGTGCTCACCATTCCCATCGGCGCGCTGTTCCGCGCGGGCGGGGACTGGAGCGTCTTCGTCGTCGAGGACGGAACAGCGCATCGCAAGAAGATCACCATCGACCACATGAACGCCGACCGGGCGCAGATCGAAAGCGGCCTCGACGAAGGCGAATCCGTCATCCTGTATCCGAGCGACCTGCTGGAAGACGGCAAGCCGGTGGCGACGCGGGACGAAGGCTAGTGCGTTTCATCCCCTCCACGGACGGACGAAACGATCCGGCCTGGCACCTTGTCGCAATTGCGGCCGGAAACCGGTTCCCGCTTCTCGGGAAATTGCTTCGGCGCAGGCTCTACTTCCCGACCTGCACCGATTCGATATAGGCGATGATATCGGCAATCTGGTCGGGCGCGGCAACGAAGGACGGCATGTCGGGATGACCGGTCTCGATGCCTTCGACGAAGGCTTCCTCCAGCGCTTCGATGGGGTAACGCTGGCCCAGCTCGCGGAACGGCGGCGCATCGGCGTGCGGGCTGTCTCCTTGCGGGCCGATGGCATGGCAGGGCGAACAATTGAGTTCGACGAGTTCCTTGCCATGAGCTGTCGGCTGGACCGAGGCAATGTAGGCGGCAAGATCGGTCGCCTGACCCATCGTGATCGTGAAATGCGGCATGTCGGAATGCGCCGGTGTCGCCCTGGTCAGAAGCGCCTCGTCGATGGTGTCGACGTCCAGACGCTGCGACAGGGTGCGGAAGGGCGGCGCGTCGGGATGGGCGCTCTCGCCGGTATTGCCGATGGCGTGGCAGCGCGCGCAATTGTTGACCGCCAGTTCCCGGCCGTGCTCGACGCTGTGGTTGACGGCCTGGGCGGCAAGGCTGGAACAGGCCAGGCCGACAAGCGCGATGGCTGCCGTCAGGCCGATCTTTCCCGCGACAAGATCAATTGCACGAATCATGGACCCCATTCCTTCCAGCCCGGTGCCGTCGAGCGTTCCGGGGAATTGCCCCGGCGCGAATCGCCGGCATCCAACGCATCATCGACAGAAATGAGGCTAAGATCGGGAGGTGGCGATGGTCAAGCCGCGCGGAAGGTCGCACCGCCGCCGGCTCACTCGCAGACCATGACGCGCCTTGTGACCCAGCCGAGATTGGGGTCGTACTGGCGAATGGTGCGCCAGCGGCAATCGGGCCGGAAGATCTGGGGCAGGATTTCTCGCGGGGGCGGCGAGACCGTACTCGGCGCGCCCTTCAACCGCGTGCCGACGCCGAGATCGGAACCGGCAAGCGCCTTTGCGGGCAGGATTGCCGGCAGTGAGCCGACAAGGACCAAGGCGGCATATCGAAGAAAAGAGGCCATGCCCCTCATATGGGACACGGCCTCGCCATTTCATCGGCCCCGGTCACTTCGCGGACCGGAACAATGATTTCATCAGAATACCGGCGGGAAGGGACGGCCGCCGCGGTCGAGCGTCACCCAGCGCGTCTCGGTGAAGGTCTCCATCGACCAGCGCCCGCCATGCTTGCCCGAACCGGATGCCTTGAAGCCGCCGAAGGGTACGTGCGGTTCATCGTTCACCGGCGAGCAATTGACGTGGCAATTGCCGGTGTCGAGCTGGTTGACGATTTCCAGACCGCGCTGTTCGTCATTGGTCATGACGCCGGCGGTCAGGCCATACTCGCTGTCATTGGCGATCCGGGCGGCTTCCTCGTCGTTCGCAACCTTGAAGATCGAGCAGACGGGGCCGAACGTCTCTTCCTCGTAGAGCAGCATGTCGGGCGTGACGTTGGCGAAGACGGTGGGCTCGACGAAGCGGCCGTCGATGCCGCCGCCTGCGAGCAGTTTCGCACCCTTGGCGCGGGCATCCTCGAACTGGCGGGCGATACGCCCGGCGGCGCGGTCGTTGATGACCGGGCCCAGCACGTTCTCCTTGCTGGTGGTATCGCCGACCTTGAGCTTGCCGACGCGCGGCAGGAACTTTTCCAGGAAGGCGTCGTGAATCTTTTCGTGGAGGATGACGCGCTCGATCGACATGCAGATCTGGCCCTGATGCATGAAGGCGCCGAAATTGGCGGCCTGCACGGCGCGGTCGAGATCGGCATCGTCACAGACGATAAGCGAGTTCTTGCCGCCCAGTTCGACGCAGCATTTCTTGAGATGCGCGCCTGCCTTGGCAGCGATCTGACGGCCGACGGCGGTCGAACCGGTGAAGGAAACGCCCTTGACCAACGGGTTCTCGATCAGCTCGTCACCCACCGCGGCAACGGAATCGCGCGAGCAGGTAACCACGTTGAGCGCGCCCTTGGGCAGCCCGCTTCCTCGAAGATCTCGGCAAACACCAGGCCGCCCAGATAGGGGGTGTCCTCGGACGGCTTCAGCACGATCGTGTTGCCGGCAACAAGGGGGAACAGAAAGCCGCGCGCCGACAGGATCAGCGGGAAGTTCCACGGGCTGATGACCGAGACGACACCCATCGGCCGACGGATCGCCATCGACAGCTTGCCGTATTCGGACGGCAGCATCTCGCCGATCGAGCCATAATTGGCGGCTGCGGCGGCGGGAAATATCTCGGCGGTATAACCGGTCTCGAACATGGCCTTGCCGAACCAGCCGCCGCCTTCCGCCATGATGGCCTCGACGAGCTCGTCGCGGCGGCTTTCAAAGATTTCGCCCGCCTTGAGTATGATGTGCGAACGCTTGTTGAAGGGCATCGCTGACCATTCGGGGAAGGCAGCGTGCGCGGCCTCGATCGCCGCGCGCGTGTCTTCCACGCTGGCGTCGGGAATGTCGGCCCATTTCGAACCGTCTGAGGGATTGTAGTCGGGGAACGTACGCGCAGCGTTCGTCCAGCCGCCGGCGATGTACATGCCGTCCATGATCTTGGCCATTTGGCGCTCCTTCCTTGGCGTGTCGCTGGCGGACCGCCCGTGCTGAACGGTCCG
>JAGRLL010000347.1:0-2093 GCA_020441855.1 Nitratireductor sp. | reverse complement strand
AGCTTCTTGAGCGCCTTTTTCAGCGCCTTCTTTCGGGCTTTGCGCAAATCCTTCTTCTTCACCTTGCCGCCTTTCAGCGGCGGCACGTCGTCACCCGACGATCCACCATCCGGCGAAGCGACAGGGCTGGTGGCCTGACGAATGCGTGTCTCGGCCAGAAAGGCAGCCTCCCTTTCCATCGCCCGGCGCGCCAGATCGCCAGCCTGTCGGCTCAGCTGGCTGGCCATGGGCGATTCGGATGCGGGTGTTACCCGACTTGCGGACCCCGGTTCAGCCAGGCCCGGCCTTTCTGCATTCTCTCTCGTTTCGGTAACGGAACGAGAATCTTTGCCGTTCGCAATGCCTGCGCCCTGCACCCGCGCAGCATTGGCGCGCATGGCCGCGTCGTGCGCGGCGCTCACCTTCAGTGCATAACTTGCAGGGTTCTGCGCGTGCTGTGCAGGGACAGACATTTTTTCAGGCGTTTCCTGCCTCGGCGCGGGTTGCTCCTGCATCCTTGCCGGGACGGCCTGCCTTGCCCGCTCTGCCTCGCGCGCCACGCTGGCGCGCATGGCCGCGTCGTGCGCCGCGCTCACCTTGTGAGCGAATCCGGCGTGGTCACGGGCGATGTCGGCTGGCGCGCGGGCAACCGTTGGCGCAGGGGTCGGCGCCGGCTCAGGTGCCGGTTCAGGTGCCGGTTCAGGCCCTGGCCGGGATTGCAGAACGGCTGACGAGGCATGAACCGGCATGCCGACGTTCGAATGCGATGTCCGGGCACGCATCGCGGCCAGATGCGCCGCCTGAACCTGGCGCGCGCGGGCGGCAAAGTCGGCGGCGTGGCGGCTTAGTTCGTGGGCCTGGTCTGACATGAAAATCTTCTCCCCGCTGGCGACATGCGTGTCGACCATTGCGTGCGCGTGGCCGTTCATACCGATGAATTCCTGCTCGACGGTTCCACCCGGTCCATAAAGATTGGTTGAAGCGCCCCTGCCGTTGCGAACCTCATTCGGGCGCAGGCTCGCGACATGAGCGCGATGGATGCGGGCGGCGCGAGCCGCCAGCGTCTCGGCCATGTTCAACGCCTGCTCGGTGCCGCTGGCAGCCAGCGGCGGGCGCGACGTCGCAGTACGGTGCAACGAGGGACGCTGTGCTTCATGGCCGGCGGCGCCACCCAGATAGGCAGCCTGCACCGCCGGGTCGTCGGCCAGTTTCGCAGCGCTGTTCTCGCCGACGATTTGACCGTTCTCCAGCAGATAGCCTCGGTCGGCGATGGCAAGCGAAAGCCTGGCGTTCTGCTCGACCAGCAGAATGCCGACGCCGGTCTCGCGCACCACCTTGAGCGATCTGAACAGGTCGCGGGTCAGCAGGGGCGACAGGCCGAGCGAGGGCTCGTCCAGCATCAGGATTTGCGGGTTGGACATCAGCGCGCGGCCGATGGCGACCATTTGCTGTTCGCCACCACTCATGGTGCGCGCGGTCTGGTTGCGGCGTTCGCCGAGCTTGGGGAAAAGCTCCAGCACCTGCGCGAGACGATTTGCTTCCCCGGCGCGCGCCTGCCTCCCATAGGCGCCGAGTTGCAGGTTCTCGGCGACGGTCAGATCGCCGAAAATGCCTCTCCCCTCCGGCACCAGCGCAATACCGGCCTCGACGATGGCATGCGGCTTCAGCCCGGCGATGTCGACTTCGCCATTGGCGATCCTTGCGCCGGGCGTGGCCGAAACCATGCCGGCAATGGCCTTCAGCAGCGTCGACTTGCCCGCGCCGTTGGCGCCAAGGATGACACATATCTCGCCACGCTCGACATGAATCGAGACGTCCTCCAGCGCGCGGTGGGGACCGTAGGCGACGGTAAGATCGTTCACCTCAAGCATCGTCATCCCCCAGATAGGCGGAAACGACTTCCGGGCGGGTGAGGACGTCGGCGACATCGCCGTCGGCGATCTTGACGCCACTCGACATGACGACACAGCGGTCGCACAGCGAGCGGATGGCATCCATGACGTGCTCGACCATGATGATCGTGCGGCCGTCATCGCGCATCTCGTTGATGAGATCGATGCCGAGCCTGAGCTCGGACGGGTTGAGGCCGGCGAGCCATTCGTCGAGCAGCAGCA
>JAGRLL010000346.1 GCA_020441855.1 Nitratireductor sp. | reverse complement strand
TACCGCTCGTCATCCGGCCTGTTGAACCATTCGGTCGAAACCCGCCCGTTCCGGTCACCCCGGCTCACATCCACTTTCCAGCCACTAGCCCGCGTCGGCTGTACCGCATCCAGAACCTCCACAACGCCCATCGGCATTCCTCCGCGACAGGCGCCGGGAGCCACTCTCCCAGTCCTCAACCTGTCACCGGGAAACCGGCACGCCTCTAACTCTCGAAAAGGGCACGAAAGACAGCAATGCGGGACAAACCAGTAATTCGCCGTACGTGCGCCAACGGCAGGTTTCTGCGCTTCGCGACCGCAGCAAACAGCACCTCGTGCGAAAGCAGTTATTCGTTGCGGGTGCGAAGATGCCCCCTGTCGACGTCGAATGCTGCCGTTCAACCGTTCACGCACGAATTGCCTCCTTGGCGCCAGGAGTGAAGGCCAGGCAGAAGTCAGGGAGCATGGACTGCCCAAACCACTCCTTCACCGCCGGGTACCGCCCATTCGCGCGTCGCATTCTGATCGCTTTGCTTCGCGAAACCGACTGCCTGTGGGGTGTCTTCCCGGCCATGCTCGGCCATCTGGTCATTCGGAGTAGGGAACCATGATCGAGGAAAAGACACGGACGGTGCGCGGCGGCGGTCGTGGTGCGCGGCGGGCAATGAGGTCGGCGCCCGATTTCGGGATGCTGCCGGCGCTGCAGCGCAACCTGCCGCTCTGCGAACCGATGGACGCGGACCAGGTCGCGCGGATCGACGCGGCTTCGATGGCGATCCTCGAGGAAGTGGGCGTGGTCTTCCGCGACGACATCGCGTTGGAGGACTGGCGGAAGGCCGGGGCGAAGGTCGACGGAGAGCGGGTTTACCTCGACCGCGGGCTGGTTCGCGAACTGATCGCCTCCATCCCGTCCGGTTGGACCTACCGCGCGCGCAACCCCGAGCGCAGCCTGCCCTTCGGCGGCAAGCATTCGATCTTCGTGCCTATGACCGGCGCGCCGTTCATCCGCGATCTGGAAGACGTGCGCCGCTGGCCGACGATGGCCGACCTCAACATGTTCCACAAGCTCGCCCATATGTCGCCGGCGCTGCATTCGACCGCGCATCACATCGTCGAGCCGATGGACATGAAGGTCAGCCACCGCCACCTCGCGATCACCTATTCGTCGATGAAGCATTCCGACAAGACATTCATGGGCATGACCACCTCGGGCAAGAACGCCGAGGACGTGATGGACATGTGCGAGATCCTGTTCGGCGCGGACGTGATGGAGGAAACGCCGGTCGTCACCGGCAACTGCAACGGCAACTCGCCGCTGGTCTGGGACGAGACGATGCTGTCGGCGATGCGCGCCTTCGTGAAGCGCAAACAGCCGGTGCTCTGCTCGCCCTTCGTCCTCGGCGGCGCCAACACACCGGCCTCGGTCGCGCCGGCGGTGGCGCAGCTCAATGCCGAGGCGCTGTCGGCGCTGGCCTATACCCAGGTGATCCGCAAGGGCTGCCCGGCGATCTACGGCCATTACCTCTCGACCGTGTCGATGAAATCGGGCGCGCCGATGGCCGGGACGCCGGAGATCAGCCTCATGAACTTCATGATCGGCCAGATGGCGCGGTTCTACGGCGTGCCGTGGCGGAGTTCCAACAATCTCGGCGGCGCCAAGACCTTCGACGCCCAGGCGGGCTATGAGAGCGCGATGACGATGAACGCGGTGCTGCACGCGGGCTGCAACTACATCTGGCATTCGGCCGGCTGGAACGAGGCCGGGATGCACTGCTCCGTCGCCAAGTTCGTGGTGGATGCCGAGATGTGCGCCATGGGCTACCGCATGGCCGAAGGCCCGCGCTGGGACGATTTCGACGAGGCCATGGCAGCCGTCCGCGATGTCGGCCCCGGCGGCCATTACCTTGGCCACCCCCACACGCAGGCCAATTTCGAACGCGCCTTCTTCATGCCGAAGCTCTTCGACAACAACTCGATCGAACAATGGCAGGCGGAAGGGTCAGTCGAGATCACCGAACGCGCCCTTGGCTACGCGAAAAAGCTCCTCAGGGAATACGAGGAGCCGAAGCTCGACGAGGGCATCGACGAGGCCTTGCGCGACTACATCGCGAGGCGCGAGCGCGAGATACCGGCCGAGGATGCACTGAACACCGAATACTGATGCCGTTTGGGCTTGATTTTAAGAGAGGAACGACACGATGCGATTTGAAGGAAAATGTGCGCTCGTGACCGGCGCCGCCGGCGGGATCGGCGCCGCCATCGTGCGAATGCTTCGGGCCGAGGGCGCGAAGGTCGCCGCCGCTGACCGCGACGTGACGGCGGTCGAGGCGGACGGGCATCTGCCGGGCGACCTGCTCGATCCCGCCTATGCCGACGGCCTGCCCGACGCGGCGCGCGCGGCGCTTGGCGGGCTCGACATCGTCGTCAACAATGCGGGCGTCATAACGCGCGGGCCGGTGACCGAGACCTCGGATGCCGACTGGCGGCTCAATGTCGGCGTGAATCTCGAAGCGCCGTTCCGCATCACGCGTGCCGCCATACCGATTTTGGCAGCTTCGGGCGGCGGGGCGATTGTCAACACGGCATCTTGCTGGGGTCTCAGACCGGGTCCAAACCACGCTGTCTACTGCATGACCAAGGCCGCCATCGCGTCCTTGACGCAATGCATGGGGATGGACCACGCGCATCAGGGTATCCGCATCAACGCGGTCTGCCCGAATGAGGTCAACAC
>JAGRLL010000345.1 GCA_020441855.1 Nitratireductor sp. | reverse complement strand
TCCCAGCTCACCGGCTGGGACATCGACATCATGACCGAACAGGAAGAGTCGGAGCGTCGCCAGGCCGAGTTCGTGGAAAACACCAGAACCTTCATGGAGGCGCTCAACGTCGACGAGATGGTCGCGCAATTGCTGGCTTCGGAAGGCTTCTCCTCGGTCGAGGAGGTCGCCTATGTCGACCAGGACGAAATCGCCTCGATCGAAGGCTTCGACGACGATACCGCCGAGGAATTGCAGGCGCGCGCCCGCGAGTTCCTCGATCGCCAGGAGGCCGAACTCGACGAGGAGCGCAAGAAACTCGGCGTCGCCGACGATCTGCGTCAGGTCGAGGGCATGACCACCGCCATGATGGTCGCACTCGGCAAGAGCGACGACAAGGTTCTGACCCTCGAGGATTTCGCCGGTTGCACCTCCGACGATCTCATCGGCTGGACCGAAAGAAAGGCCGGCGAGACGCAGCGCTTCCCGGGCATTCTGGACGGTTTCAACCTGTCGCGGGTCGATGCCGAGCAGATGATCATGGACGCGCGCCTCAAGGCCGGTTGGGTGACGGAAGAGGATCTTGCGCCGCCTGCCGAGGAAGAGGCCGAAGGTGACGAAGCGTCCGCCGAAGAGGCGGAAGCTCCGGTCGCCGGGGCCTGATCGGATCATGCGGACCGGTGGCGGTGATGAACGCGGTGGAAAAGGTGCACGACGAGATGAATCCGCGCACCTGCATCGTCACACGTGAGTCTGGCGACGCCGAGGCTCTCATCCGATTCGTCGCCGATCCGCAGGGCCGGGTGGTGCCCGACCTGAAGCGCAAGCTGCCGGGAAGGGGCGTCTGGGTTAAAGCCGGCCGCAGCGTCGTCGACGAAGCGGTCAGGAAGCGGGCGTTTTCGCGCGGTTTCAAGCGGGACGTCAGTGTTGACGACAGTCTCGGCGCCGAGATCGACACGCTGATGGAAAAGGACGCGCTGGGCGCCCTGTCCATGGCGAGAAAGGCCGGCCAGATCCGCACGGGCGCCTTCAAGGTGGATCAGGCGGTCCGCGCCGGTGAAACATTGGCGTTGCTGCATGCAAGCGACGCCGCGCCCGACGGGGTGCGCAAGCTTGATGGAGCCGTCCGCGCGCTCGAAGCGGCGGGTGGCGAACCCGTGCTTGTTGCCGCCCCGTTTACCTCGACGCAAATGGATTTGGCGTTGGGAGGGGAAAATGTGGTACATGCGGCCGCAATAAAGGGTGGGGCTGCGCGTGCTCTGATCGAGCGCGTCGTTCGATTGCAGCGCTACCGCGAGAGTTGACGAGGTTGAAAGTGCCAGGCGCGACGCGCCCGGCAAGGACAGGGTAGTTGCCCCATTATTTGGTTTTGGGGCTGGATTTTCCGCCGTGGCGGGTTCAAAAAGCCCGCCTATTGCCGGCGGAAATGTTCGACAGGATAAGGCCAAGAGCAAGCATGAGTGACAAGGAAACCGACGACAAGAAGCTCAGCGTTTCTCCCAAGAAGACGCTGACCTTGCGCCCTGGCGGTCTGTCGCAGGGAACGGTACGGCAGAGCTTCAGCCACGGCCGCACCAAGCAGGTTGTCGTCGAAACGCGCAAGCGCCGGATCAACAAGCCGACCGATGCCAAGCCCGCCGTGGCCGAGCAGCCGGTTCAACAGCCCGCGCCCAAGCCCGCGCCGACACCGGTCGCCAAGCCCGTCGAACCCGAGGCGCCGCACGCCAATCTTTCGCAGGAAGAGATCGAGGCCCGCCGCCGCGCGCTCGAGGAAGCCACTGCGCGCGACGCCGAGGACAAGAAGCGTCGCGATGAGGAAAGCAACAAGCGCGCCGAGGAACTCGCCAAGCGCCTGGCCGAACGCGAGGAGACCGAGCGCCGCCGCGCCGAGGAGGAGGAACGCCGGGCCGCCGAGGAGGCCGAACAACAGCGCGAGGAAGCCGCCGCCGCCCGCCGTGGCAGCGAGGAAGCTGCCGCTGCGCCGGCGCGCGAGGATGCCAAGGCGAAGGAGCTCAAGCCCTTCGAACGCAAGCGCACCGTCGAGCCTGAAAAGCCTGCGCGCCCGAAAACCGGCGACGACCGCCGGCGCACCAAGCTTACCCTGACCAATGCGCTTGACGAGGACGGCAATGCGCGGGGACCCTCGCTCGCCGCAATGCGCCGCCGCCAGGAAAAGGCGCGCCGCGCCGCCATGCAGTCCGGTCCGCGCGAAAAGATTGCCCGCGAGGTGATCCTGCCCGAGACGATCACGCTGCAGGAACTCGCCTCGCGCATGTCTGAGCGTTCCGTCGACGTCATCAAATACCTGATGCAGCAGGGCCAGATGATGAAACCCGGCGACGTGATTGACGCCGACACCGCCGAACTGATCGCGAACGACATGGGGCATACCGTCAAGCGCGTGTCGGAGGCAGACGTCGAGGTGGGTCTGTTCACCGGCGAAGACGGCGCGGCCGAATTGAAGCCGCGTCCGCCGGTCGTCACCATCATGGG
>JAGRLL010000344.1 GCA_020441855.1 Nitratireductor sp. | reverse complement strand
TGTGTCGGTGTTCGTCGGGCAGGGCGGTGAAGGGGGTGGCGTGAAGTACGGTCAACTGATGACACCCCTTGCAACCAGATCGGCAATTGACGGCGCGTCAAAACCGAGCGCTCCCAGGACATCGCCCGTATCCTGTCCCTGTCGCGGAGGCGAGGCGTGAAGCTCCGGCCCGCCGTTGCTCATCCGGAATGCGGTCAATGGCAGCGTTTCGGGCGTGCCTCCCGGGTTCTTCTGAAAATAACCGCGTGCGGCAAGCTGCGGGCTCGTGACGGCTTCTGTCAGCGTCCTGACTGGTTCGGCGGGAAGGTCAGCCGCTCGCAGCAGCGATATCCACACCCTCGTCGGCCGTGAGCGAAATGTTTCGGCCATCTTTTCCTTGACCGCCGCCGGGATTGCCCAGACCTCTTCCCAGGTGTAGGTCTCCGAAAGCTCTGGAACGGAAAGAAGCCGGGACAGTTTCCGGTACTGTTTCGGTTTGAATACGCCCAGCATCAGACGTCCGTCTGCCGTATCATAGGCCTGAATGCCCGCCTCCTTTTCGCGGTGGGTCGTCCTAGGGTGCTGGACGGCTGCGACCTCGGGCGACATCATCTGCATCGCGACCTCCAGCATCGAGACCGAGATGTGGCAGCCCTTGCCCGTTTTCCCGCGTTGCACCAGCGCCGAGGTCACGGCGAAAGCGGCGGCATATCCAGTGGCGTAGTCGATAAAGGAGACGCCCGCCTTGATCCCTCCGCACTGTGCAATCGTGCCGCTCGCAGCTTGAATGACATTGTCATAGGCGCCAGTCGAGGCTTCGGGCCCGGTGTCGCCGTAACCGGTGATCGAGCAATAGATCAGGCACGGGTTGATCTCGGACAGATCGTCGTAAGCCAAGCCAAGGCGCGTCAGCGCGCCAGTCGAGAAATTCTCGACCAGGACATCCGCCGTCGAGGCAAGCCGGCGCAGGATGTTGCGGCCCGCATCATCCTGCAAGTTCAACGCAATCGCCCGCTTGTTGCCGCCCTGAACCTGAAAGTTGAGACCAAGCCCTTCGGCATTGGCGTCAGCATCCGGCCCGCGGCCCCGTGAGCAATCGGGATCCCGAGGGTCCTCGATCTTCAGAACATCGGCGCCCAGAAGCGCCAGCTGATAGGTACAGAAAGGGCCTGAAAGGACATGGGTGATATCCAGAACCGTAACTCCCGTCAGAGCGCCCAACGTCCCAGCTCCCATGCTGTTTGAATGCAGAATGGCCCTTGCCACGTAATATGTGTCTAGTATACAAAACAGTGTTCCAGATGCAATACGGTACTTTCATGTCCTATGTCCTTCACCGCAATCTGCATTCAACGCTGCCGACAACGATCGGCGGTGAAGGAAATTACCTGATCGACGCAGACGGACGGCGTTATCTCGATGCCTGCGGTGGCGCGGCTGTTTCTTGTCTTGGGCATGACGAGCCGCGTGTACGCGCCGCGCTCAAGGCGCAGATCGACAAGCTGACCTTCGCGCATACGAGCTTTTTCACCAATGAACCGGCTGAGGAACTGGCCGAGTTCCTCGTCACGCGTGCGCCCGCGGGAACTGGGCAGGGAAGGGTGATGTATCTTGGCAGCGGGTCGGAGGCGATGGAGGCAGCGCTAAAGCTGGCGCGGCAGTATTTCCTCGAGCGCGGCGAGGTGTCCCGGACCCGGATCATCGCCCGCAGGCCAAGTTATCACGGCAATACATTGGGCGCGCTCGCCACTGGCGGCCATGCGGGCCGCCGCGCGCCATTCCAGCCTCTGCTGATCGATGTCGATCACATCGAAGCACCCTATGCTTACCGGTTGCGTGGGGACGGGGAAAGCGAGGAGGCTTTTGCACTGCGGATGGCCGATCTTCTCGATACGGAGATAAGAAGAATTGGCCCGGAAACTGTCATGGCCTTTGTCGCCGAACCGGTTGTCGGCGCCTCGCTTGGCACCGAGCCCGCGCCCAAAGGATATTTCAAGCGCATCCGCGAGATCTGTGATGCGCATGGAGTGCTTTATGTCGCCGATGAGGTCATGTGCGGCATGGGGCGGACGGGTACGCTTTTTGCCCTCGAGCAGGAAGGCATTCACGCCGACATCATGACCATGGCGAAGGGGCTTGGCGCGGGCTATCAGCCGATTGCTGCCGTAATGGCAAGCGAAGACGTCGTCGCGGCGATCGGGGCGGGGAGTGGTACCCTGTGGAATGGCCACACCTACATGTCCCACGCCGTTGCCACTGCGGGCGCGCTTGCGGTGCAAAAGATCATCGAGGAAGACAATATTCTGGACAATGTGCGCCAGCGCGGCTCTCGGCTCGAAGCGGCTTTGAAGGCACGGTTGGCACAGCACGCCCATGTCGGCGATATCAGGGGACGAGGCCTGTTCTGGTCCGTCGAACTGGTCGCCGACAGACAGGGAAAGACGCCCTTTCCGGCAGAGCGGCGCGTTGCGCAAAGTGTCCAGGGCGCAGCGTTCAAGGCGGGGTTGATGCTCTACCCGGCGCAGGGCTGCACCGACGGTACGAATGGCGATCACATTCTGCTGGCGCCATCCTATCTCTCGAGCGAGGCGGAGATTGACCAGATAGTCGATGGCCTGGACGATGCGATTTCAGCCGGGCTGGCCTCATGAGCCGCAAGACCATTCTCACCTGTGCCGTGACCGGCAACTTGATGACGCCGGAGATCAGTCCGCATCTGCCGGTTAACCCGGAAGAGATCGCGACCCAGGCGTTGGATGCCGCCAAGGCGGGAGCGGCGATCCTGCATCTGCATGTGCGTGACCCGAAGACGGCAAAAGGTTCGATGGACCTCAATCTCTATCGCGAACTGGTCGCGCGGATTCGCGAGAAGAACGAAGACGTCATCCTGAACCTGACCACCGGAGAGGGCGGGCGGTTCATTCCCTCCGAAGACGATCCTCAATTGGCCGCGCCGGGATCGACCCTGTGTGCGCCCGGGAAACGCGTGGCGCACATCGAAGAACTTCGGCCCGAGATTTGCACGCTGGACTTCAACACCATGTGGTCCGGGCAAGCCAGCGTCATCAATTCCCCCCGCAATCTCGAGATCATGGCTGAGCGCATTTATCGCGCCGGTGTTAAGCCCGAAATCGAGATCTTCGATTCCGGCGACCTGCACATGGTCAAGGATTTTGTAGCCCGGGGCGTCCTCAAGACACCGCTGATGGTCCAGATGGTGCTGGGCGTGCGCTTTGGTGCGGTCGCCAATCCACAAACCATGTCCTATCTCGTCAGCCAGTTGCCCCAGGGCTCTGACTGGGCCGCCTTCGGCATTGGCCGCATGGCCTTTCCGATGCTGGCGCAGGCCTATCTCCTGGGTGGGCATGTCAGGATCGGGATGGAGGATACGGCCTATATCTCAAGAGGCGAACATTGCCGCTCCAATGCGCAACTGGTCGAAAAGGCGATCTCGATCGTCCAACATCTGGGCGGTGATATTGCGAGCCCCGACGAGGCGCGTCAGATACTCGGGATCAGGTAGATGCGCGATGTGCAATCATACCTGTCCTTGACCCGGTGACACTTGATGACAAGCACCGTGATGCGATTTCGATGCGGACGCCGTCCCATGGAACGGGGCTACATTCGGGGAGCCTTTGCCACTCGGTGCAGTGCCGTGACGATGTCAGTCGCCACCATATCCAAGCTCGCGCGAGATCTTCATCGCCGTTGCCATGGTCTCGGGAACATAGAAGCTGCCGATCCGTTTGAAATCGAAACTGCTGTCCGGTCCCGAGATGCTCACACAGGCGACGATCTTGCCTGCGTTGTCGCGCACCGGCACGGATACGCTCGACCCGCCCGGTTCGCGAAACCCGCGCGACACGACATGTCCCTCGGTGCGAGCCGCCGCGACGCGCTCGCGCAACATTTCGAAACTGGTCGGCGTGTGTTCGGTGAAAGGCGCCATGTCGAGCGGGGCGCAGAACGCTTTGAGTTCGGTGTCGTTCAGATTGCCCAGAAGACACCAGCCAATCGCCGAGGCATAGGCTTGCGTGCGCGTCCCCGTCACCATGTTCGAGACGAAGCCGCTGCGCGCCTGATGACTTCCCAGATACAGCACATCCGAACCTTCGAGCACGCTCAGATGCGCGCTGACTTCGGTGCGGTCGCGCAGGTCCGCAAGATGCGGGCGTGCAATCGAGGTGATCGGTTGCTGGTTCAGGTAGGCAAAGCCCAGATTGAGCACGCGCGCCCCGAGCGTGTAGGTGTTCTTCTGCTCGCCATCCTTCAGGAAGCCCATCTGCTTCAACGTGTAGATCAGACGGAATGTCGAAGACCGGCTCAGGTCCATCGCCCGCCCGATATCGCTGATCGACATCGGCGCTCCGGCGTCGCCGAGGATCTCGAGCACGCGAAGGCCGCGATGCAATCCGGGCACGAAATAGACTTTGTGATTGACGGATTCCTGCATCGCGTGGCCTTTGGCCTATTGTTTTCTAAACGCCGTTTTACATACAAAACGAAGCAGAGACAATGGAGGATGTCAGCATGACTGGCGAGCCAGGGCGGAACATGCTTCCGCCTACCAATGAGGACACCTGCGGCCCCTATTTCCCGATCTATTTCCGCGACCCTGCTCTTGAAGATCTCACTCGCGTGGATTCCGGCGTGGTCGGTGGCCCGGCAGGTAAGCATATCATCCTGCGCGGGCGCGTGTTTGACCGTCACGGCAATCTGGCCCACGGCGTGGTGATGGAGTTCTGGCAGGCCAATGCAAAGGGCGTTTACAGGAATCCCTCGCAGGCCAACCATCCCGACCTTGATCCCTGGTTCAACGGTTACGGGAGGCTTCGCACCGGTACCGGTGCCTACACCTTTCGCACAATTCGGCCCGGCGCCAGCGAGGGCCGCGCACCGAACATCACGATCACGCTCTTTTCCGATGGCATCAACCGGGTCGTGACCCAGATGTTCTTCGACGGCGAGGCGGCCAATGCCACCGATCCGCTCCTGTCCAGTCTCGACGAAGAAGACCGGGAGCGCCTCATCGCCCGTCATGATGGGCGCACGGTCGACGGCGCCGAGGTTTATCTCTTTGACATCGTGATGGCGGGTGAGAACGAAACGCCCTTTTTTGACGATTTCGAAAGCTGAGAGGACCAGGAAGATGACCAGACTTGGCAGACAAATCGCCGTAGGCCCAACCGACAATACGTCTGACCAGCGCACGCCGCGAAAGCGCTTGCGCCTGATCCCGGCAGCCGCGCGCGACAGCTTTGTGCCGGTGGTCCCCGCTCGCTTCAGGGCAAATCCCACCGAGTGGGACCTGACGCGTATCGCGCCGGATCGTCCCCGGGCAACAGGCGTTCCCATTGAGGTCAAGGGCACCATCCGCACTGACAACGGCACACCGTTGCGTGGCGCTCTCGTCGAGATCTGGAATGCCAATCACCATGGGCGCTATCGCCATATAGAGGACAATTCGGGCCTTGAACTCGATGAAAACTTCTTCGGCATGGGCCGTGTGCTGACCGATGACGACGGCAATTACCGGTTCTGGACGATCAGCCCCGGTGCCTATCTGGCGCGCGCCGATATCGGGCGCTGGCGGCCAAAGCACATTCACCTGTCGATCAGCGGCGGGCCAGCGCGACTGATCACCCAGATGTATTTCCCGGGCGAACCGAACAACACCACCGATCCGATGGCGATCCTGATGGGAGATGCGTTTGAGCGAAACATTGGCCGCCTCTATGACACGCCCGACATAGACGTTGATCAGGGCTTTCAATTCGACATCGTGATCGGTGGACGCAACGCATCGTATTTCGAATAGTACCCGTTCGGGCAAGCGTTGGGTCCGAAGCAGGTTTTTACTGCATGGTTGGGGAGTTTCAGTCCAGTCAGTCGCCGCCCCTCCTGACGCACAGGTGGCAATCGCCAACGGCGTCCTCACGTTGACAGGAACCGCCAACCAGCCTTTCTGCGTGCTATCAAGCCACGCTCCCGCTTATCCCGGCAGTAATAATGTTCATATCAGTACGTAAAGCCTTGAAGCAGCGAATCCAGACACAGCTGCTTCGCCAACGGAATACTGCCAGCACCGCAAATGGAAACGGAAATGAATAAGTACACGCTCACAGTCACATGCGCTTCGACACGCGGCATCGTAGCCGCGATATCCGGCTTCCTTGCCGAGCAAGGGTGCAACATTGTCGACAGCTCCCAGTTCGATGATTTCGATACCGGCAATTTTTTCATGCGGGTGAGTTTCGTTTCGGAACTGGGTGCCGATCTCGTCAAACTGGAAGCGGGATTTTCCGAAATTGCAAAACGTCTGACGATGGATTTTGCATTCTACGATGAAAACCAGAAGATGAAGGTCGTCATCATGGTTTCCCGTTTTGGTCACTGCCTCAACGACCTGCTCTACCGCTGGCGCATAGGAGCCCTGCCGATCGATATCGTGGCGGTGATCTCCAACCACATGGACTACCAGAAACTTGTGGTCAACCACGACCTTCCGTTCCACTGCATCAAGGTGACCAAGGAGAACAAGGAAAGGGCCGAGTCGCAACAAATGGCGATCATCGAGGAGACGGGCGCACAACTCATCGTACTGGCTCGCTACATGCAGGTTCTCTCCGACGAGATGTGCACGAAGATGTCGGGTCGGATCATCAATATCCACCATTCGTTTCTGCCGAGCTTCAAGGGAGCAAATCCCTACAAACAGGCCTATCAGCGCGGCGTAAAACTTATTGGGGCGACTTCACACTACGTGACGGCGGATCTCGACGAAGGTCCGATCATCGAGCAGGATACTGTCAGGGTCACGCATGCACAGAGCCCGGAAGATTATGTGTCGATGGGACGTGATGTCGAAAGTCAGGTATTGGCCCGGGCTATTCACGCGCATATCCACCGCCGCGTCTTCTTGAACGGAAACAGGACGGTCGTGTTCCCGGCATCACCGGGTTCGTATGCCTCGGAACGAATGGGATAGACCGGCGCTTCAGCGCTCAACGAGCCTGGCAGGTGCCCAAAAACGTCAATCAGAGATAGCTGCCTGTTCTTCCTGTTTTCCTAAATCAGCGCTTGAGAATGGCCGCTTCGGCGTCTCTGTCGCTGCCGCGTCGCGCT
>JAGRLL010000039.1 GCA_020441855.1 Nitratireductor sp. | reverse complement strand
TGAACAGGACCGCCTTGCCCTCCATGACGGGCTTGGAGGCGAGCGGGCCGATATCGCCGAGGCCGAGGACGGCGGTGCCGTTGGAGATGACGGCGACGAGATTGGCCCGCGAGGTGTAGGCCGCAGCCTCCGCCGGATCGGCTGCGATCGCAAGGCATGGGGCTGCCACGCCTGGCGAATAGGCAAGCGCCAGGTCGCGCTGGTTGCCGAGTGGCTTGGTTGCGGTGATCGCCAGTTTCCCGGGTGTCGGGAAACGATGGTAATGGAGCGCGCCGGCCTCGAGTTCGTTGGCTGGTTTATACGTATTTTCCGTAGGTTGAGGAGACTTGCTCATCTTTGCTCTCATTACCCGGTCCGGGCTTTGTGCGGGTGCTGGTTCGGTTCAAAAACGGAACTAGAAAACAGTTTAATCACAATGGGATATAACTTTTCGTTCACGAATTGAATCCGCTGATCTTGTATTAAAGTTTCACTTTAAAAGGCGCTCTGGTTCAGTCCGCCGTCGAGCAGGAGGTTGCGGCCTGTGATGTAGCCGGCATGAACGGAACACAGGAAGGCGCACAACGCTCCGAATTCCTCCGGCGTGCCCAGTCGCCCGGCGGGGATGTTGTTTGCTTCGCGTTGCCTCACGTCCTCGACCGGAATGCCCTGGCGCTCGGCGACGAAGGTGTGGTTGGCGCGCAGCCGGTCGGTGTCGAACTTGCCGGGCAGGATGTTGTTGATCGTGACATTGCTTCCGGCGACCGTTCGCGCCACTCCGGCGAGAAACGAGGTAAGGCCGGCGCGCGCGCCCGACGAAAGGTCCAGTCCGGGGATGGCGTTGTAGACCGAGGAGGAAGTGATGTTGACGATGCGGCCGAAGCCGCGTTCTGCCATGCCGTCGATCACCTGCTGCACGAGCTCGATCGGGGTGACCATGTTGTTCGTGACGCCTTTCAGCATGTCTTCCCGGCTCAGTTCGCGGAAATCGCGGAAGGGCGGGCCTGCATTGTTGTTCACCAGGATGTCGGGATCGCTACAGGCTTCAAGCAGTTTCGCCTGACCTTCGGCGGTCGAGACGTCGGCCACGACCGCAATGGTCCTGGCGCCGGTTGCCGCTGCGATCTGTGCCGCCGTTTCGTTCGTCACTTCCTCGTTGCGGCCATTGACGACGACCTCGCAGCCGGCTTCGGCCAGGCGCAGTGCGCAGCCCCTGCCGAGGCCCCGGCTCGAGGCGCATACGATCGCTTTTTTCCCGGCGATGCCAAGATCCATATTCCAGTCCTTCCTGTTTGCCTGCCCGGATACGGGCAGTTGAACGGCGTTGTGTTGCCTGCTGCGGGCCAGATTAACCGAGTTTTGCGGCAAATCGCCAACCGTCACAAGCTTGTTACGTGAATCGGAGCATAGCAACGCAAAAGCAATAGCGCCGGAGACGGCAATCCATGAAACCTAAACATTTCCGCACCTTGTTTCTCTCGGACATTCATCTGGGAACGGCCGGATGTCAGGCGGACTTGCTGGTCGATTTCCTGCGCGAGTACGACGCCGAGAAGATCTACCTGGTCGGCGATATCGTCGACGGCTGGCGGTTGCGCAGAAGCTGGTACTGGCCGCAGGCGCACAACGATGTCGTGCAGAAATTGCTGCGGAAGTCGCGCAAGGGCGCGCAGATCATCTATGTGCCGGGCAATCACGACGAATTCCTTCGCGACTATCTGGGCTCGCATTTCGGCGGCGTCGAAGTGCGCGATTCCGATCTGCACGAGACGGCGGACGGGCGCAGGCTGCTGATCATCCATGGCGACCAGTTCGATGTGGTGGTGCGCCACGCTAAGTGGCTCGCCCATTTCGGCGACTGGGCCTATGTCACCGCGCTCTACGTCAACACCTGGGTCAACCGGGCGCGGCGCGGGTTGGGCTTTCCCTATTGGTCGCTGTCGAAATGGGCCAAGCTGAAGGTGAAGAACGCGGTCAGCTTCATCGGCGAGTTCGAACGCGCGCTCGCCAACGAGGCGAAGCGCCTGGACGCCGACGGCGTGGTGTGCGGGCACATCCACCACGCAGTGATCTGCGAGCGCGAGGGCATCGAATACATCAATACCGGCGACTGGGTGGAGAGCTGCACGGCGGTCGTGGAAGACCATGATGGCACGCTCAGGCTGATCGACTGGGCCGATACCGTTCGCAACAGGTTGTTGCAAGCCGCCTCCAAACCCAAGCAATTGGCGCCGGATGAAGAGACCGGCAAGCGGCCCGCCCGGGCCGCCTGAGCCCGGCCATCAGGACGAATGCTTCCGATGAAGATACTTATCGTAACCGATGCCTGGCAGCCCCAGGTCAATGGCGTGGTGCGCACGCTGGAACATGTCGTCGAGGAATTGCAGGCGTCAGGCCACGAGATCGCGATGATCACGCCGGCCGGGTTCTTCACGCTGCCGATGCCGACCTATCCCGAGATCCGGCTGTCGCTGGTGACCTCGGCGGGTATTCGCCGTCGCATCGAGGCAATCGCACCCGAACATATCCATATCGCCACCGAGGGACCGCTCGGCATTGCCGCACGAAAGGCCTGCCTGAAACTCGGCCGCAGTTTCACCACCAGCTATCACACGCGGTTCCCGGAATATCTGCGGGCGAGGGTGCCCGTGCCCTTGACGCTGACCTATGCCTGGTTGAGGCGTTTTCACAATGCTGGCTCGGCCTGCCTGGTGGCGACCAGGAGCATTGCCAACGATCTCAACGAGCGCGGCTTCTCGAACGTCACGGCATGGACGCGCGGCGTCGACCACGCGCTGTTTCATCCGCGCGACCGCATGGCGATGCAGGCCGAACTGGGTCTTGTGCCGCCGGTCTTTCTCAATGTCGGGCGGGTGGCGGTCGAGAAGAATCTGGAAGCCTTTCTCGAACTCGATCTGCCGGGTACCAAGGTGATCGTCGGCGACGGCCCGTCGCGCAAATCGCTGGAAAGGCGTTTTCCGGACGTGCGTTTCCTTGGCACCAAATCAGGCGAGCCACTGGCGAAAGCCTATTGCGCGGCCGACGTCTTCGTCTTTCCCAGCTTGACGGACACGTTCGGCAATGTGCTGCTCGAGGCCCTTGCATGCGGCGTACCGGTGGCGGCCTATCCCGTTCCGGGGCCGCTCGACGTGATCGGAGGCAGCGGTGCGGGCGTACTCGACGAAGATTTGCGCAAGGCCTCGCTCGAAGCATTGAACATTCCAAGCGAGATGGCGCTCGCACATGCTGCCAACTACACCTGGGACGAATGCGCTCGCATTTTCCTGGAAGCCGGCAACAAGGCGGCGTGATTCCTCACGGGCGTTTGGCCGTTTCAGGCTTGCCTGTGTCGCCGCCGGATGCCTCCGGGCGGCTCACCGAAGACGCGCTTGAAGGCACGATTGAAGGCCGGCTCGGACAGGTATCCCAGATCGGCGGCAATGGTGGCGATCGATTGGGAGGTCTCTTGCAGGCGCTCACGCGCGAGCTGCATCCGCCAGAAGGCGAGGTACCGCATCGCCGACATGCCCACAAAATCGGTGAAACGGGCAGCGAAGGCCGAGCGCGACATGCGGGCGGCGTCCGCCAGGCTGGCGACGGTCCAGTCCTGCGCCGGCGCGCGATGGATCGCGACCAGCGCCCGGCCGATTTGCGGATCGCGAACGCCCCTGAGCCAGCCCTTGTCCGCCTGCGAGGGCGTGTTGATCCAGTTGCGGATCGCTTCGATGACGACGATGTCGGCAAGACGGGTGATGACCGTTTCGCCCCCAGGGCGCAATTCCTCCGCCTCGCGCGCTATGAATTGCAGTGTTCCCTGCAGCCAGCCGCTCGACCCGGTGTTCCACGTGTCGATCTTCAGCACATCGGGAAGAAGCTCCATGAGCATGCCGCTGGCGGCATGGTCGATGCGCACTATGCCGTAGATCAGGTTTGTCGCGGGGCCGCCGCCGCCATATTCCAGGGTCTCGTAGATTTGCGAGACCCTGCGAATTGGCAGTTCTTCGAGTGTCTTGCATTGCGCGCCGGGTTCACTGAGAAAGCTGTGTTCGGTGCCGCCGGTCAACACCAGGAGATTGCCCTGTTCGACCGGCACAGGGTCGCCATTGCCCGTGTTCAGCCAGCAGCGGCCGCCGGTGACCATCGCGAAAGTCAGCAGGCCCGGAAATGCGGGGATGTCTATCCCCCAGGGGGCGGTCAGCCGGCTCTGGCAGTAAAATGTACCGGTCAGCTTCAGCAGATGCAGGATTTCTCCAAGCGGATCGCCGAGGGGCCGGGCGAGCGCGTTGGGATCGGAAACATGTGGCGAGCGTGTGTTCATGATGGACAGGATTGCTCGAAACGCCAAAGTTTACCAGCTTGTCTGGACGAACGGATAAGAAAATAGGACTTTCCAGAATGGTTGGTGTCGTCTGGCTGTGTAGTTTGCTTCCATCACACAAACCATGGAGCCATCCAATGTCCTTTTTCCAGAAAGCTTGCCTGTTCGTCGCCGGTCTTACCGCAATCGGTATCGGCGCGATTATTCTCGTCGTACCGCATGCCTTTTACGCGAGCTACGACATCGCGCTGGGCAACGATGTCAGCCTGTTGAGCGACGTGCGCGCGCAGGCCGCCAACCTCGCCGTTCTCGGCGCCATCATGTTCGCGGGGATCGTTCGCCCGGCATGGTCGCGCCTGTCGGTCGCCGCCGCGCTGACAGTGTTCCTTGCGTTTCCGCTTGGCCGCTTCGTCGGCATCGCCACGGATGGTCTGCCGTCTGCTGCCATCCTCACGGCTTTCGGGATCGAAATTGCCATTGCAGTGCTGTGTCTTGTTGCGTTCCGTCCGGGCAGGGCAAATACCGCGCTTGCCGGCTAGCATCCTGAGCGGTGCGTGTCTCATCGGCACGCGCCGCTCCGGGCAGGTCGCGTCCGGGGCCCTCTGCGAAGCCGGATCTTCGGTGTCACCGTCACAATCGCGCGCTTGCAAGTCGGCAACGAATATCGGATCAACCCTGTATTGCCGCCCAGGAAGCGGCTCGCGGTGCACCATGTCCCAGACCCTGCCTACCAATGCCGACATCGTCAGCGCCGCCGGGCGGCTGAAAGGCCATGCGGTGCGTACGCCGCTGCTCTGCAACGACATTCTCGACGGACTGACCGGCGCGCAGGTCTTCATCAAGCCCGAATGCCTGCAGAAGACCGGCTCGTTCAAGTTTCGCGGCGCCTACAATGCGATCTCCTCGTTGAGCGAGGCCGAGCGCAAGGCTGGCGTCGTCGCCTGTTCGTCGGGCAATCACGCGCAGGGCGTGGCGGAGGCCGCGCGCCTCCTGGGCGTCAGCGCCACCATCGTGATGCCGTTGGACGCGCCCGCGATCAAGAAGGCGCGCACCGAACGCTCCGGCGCAACGGTCGTCGGCTACGATCGGGCAAGCGAGGATCGCGACGCCATCGCCGCAGAAATATGCGGGCGAACCGGCGCGGCATTCATCCACCCTTACAACGACGCGCGGGTCATTGCCGGGCAGGGTACGTGCGGCATGGAGATCGCCGAGGATCTGTCGGCGGCGGGCATTGCGTGCGACCGGGTGCTGGTGTGCACGGGTGGTGGCGGTCTGACGGCCGGCGTGGCGCTCGCCATCCATGAACGTTTCCCCGGGGCCAGAATTCACGCGGTCGAGCCGCAGGGCTTCGACGATTATCGCCGCTCGCTGGAGGCAGGCGAATTGCTTTCCAACGAAAACCTGTCCGGTTCGGCATGCGATGCGCTGCTGTCGCCGTCACCGGGTGCGATCGGCTTCGCCATCAATCGCGATCATCTCGAAAGCGCGCTGGTCGTCAGCGACGAGGAAGCATTCGAGGCAATGCGTTTCGCCTTCAACGAACTGAAACTGGTGCTGGAGCCGGGCGGCGCGGTGACGCTCGCCGCATTGCTCAGCGCGGGCAAACGTTTCGCCGGCGAGAGCATTGCGATCGTATTGTCGGGCGGCAATGTCGATCCGGGCACATTTGCGCGCATCGTCTCGCCGGAAAGCTGAAGGTGGGAGCGAGCGACGGCGAAGCCGAACGGCAAGTAGCCCCCTTTGCCTTTGGCGCGCGTATTTCGCTGCTCTATTCGGCGATCTTCTTTCACGTCGGGCTTTATCTTCCCTACTTTCCGCTCTGGCTGAAGGCGCGCGGACTTTCGGCAACGCAGATCTCGATCATATTGTCGCTGCCCCTGATCGTGCGGGTGCTGACCTCCGGCCAGATCACTTCGTATGCCGACCGGGCCGGCGACCGCGCCAATGTCATGATCGCGCTGTATGTCGCGACAGCCCTGGCGACATTGGCCTATCTGTTCGTCGATGTCGCCGGTGGCGGCTTCTGGCCGATCTTCGCGGTAACGGCGCTCTATGCGGTATTCTTCAACCCGCTCGTACCCGTGCTCGACTCGCTGACACTTTCTGGCGTGCGCCGTTTCGGCGTCGATTACGGACGCATCCGCCTGTGGGGTTCGCTGGTCTTCATCCTCGCCAATCTCGGCGGCGGTCTCGTTCTGGCCGGCAGCGACGTCGAAGCGGTGCTGTTCGTGCTCGTCGCCAGCGTGATTGCCGGCGCGGCGCTCTCGCCTCTGCTGCCACGCATCGGACGGCCAAGAAATGCCACGACGCAAACCGGTCTCGCCGACGCCACGACTTGGAAGCTGCTCGCCGACCGGCGCTTCCTGCTGGTGATGCTCGCCGGCGGTATCCTGCAGGCGAGCCACGCGCTGGTTTACGGTTTCGGATCGATCTACTGGCAGTCGCTCGGCTATTCCGGCACGGCAATCGGCGTGTTGTGGGCAATCGGCGTCATCGCCGAGACCGTGCTGTTCCGCTATTCGCGCAGCGTGCTCTCACGCACCGGCGCGGTCGGGCTCATCGTCATCGGCGGTATCGGCGCTGTCGTGCGCTGGACGGCGATGCCGCTTGAAATGCCGGCGGGTCTAGATCTTGCGGGCTTCTTCGTTCTCCAGACCCTGCACGGCCTGAGCTTCGGCGCGGTGCATCTGGGCACGATGCATTTCCTGGCCGAATCCGTGTCCGAAGATCGCATGGGCGCGGCGCAAGGCGCAGGTTTCGTGCTTGGCGGTCTGGCCATGGCCGTCGCGGTGTTTGGCTCCGGGCCGCTCTATGCGGCGTTCGGAGTCGAGGGATTTTACGCGATGGCTGCCGCCTGTCTGCTGGCTTTGCTGCTCATTCGTCTGGCAGGGCCGGCGCAACCCCGGAATTAGCCCCAGAGGCGACGGTCGGGCGGAGAGACGACGACGGCGGAATAGTGCAGGCCGTAGGGCCGGTCGCGGGCGAGCAGCAGCGGCCCGTCGAGATCGACATATTGCGCCTCCTGCGCCAGCAGAAGCGCCGGGGCCATCGACAGCGAGGTCGCGACCATGCAGCCGACCATCACCGAAAAACCGATCTCGTGGGCGCGTTCTCGCATGGCGAGCGCCTCCGTCAGGCCGCCGGTCTTGTCGAGCTTGATGTTGACGGCGTCGTAGCGCTCGCGCAGGCGTTCCAGGTCGGCCGTGACATGCACGCTTTCGTCGGCGCAAATGGGCACCGGGTGGGGAATGTGCTCCAATATCTCGTCCTGACCGGCCGGCAGCGGCTGTTCGATCAGCATGACACGCGCCTGAGCGGCCGCCATCATCAGGTCATGGATGTTGTCTTCCGTCCAGCTCTCGTTGGCATCGAGGATAAGCCGGGCGTCCGGCGCGGCGGCGCTGACGGCATGGATGATGTCTTCGTCAAGCTTTCCGCCGAGCTTGACCTTGAGCAGGGGACGAAGCGCGTTGGCGCGTGCGTGCTGGGCCATTTCCTGGGGGTCGTCGAGGCTGATGGTGACGCAGGTCGGCACCGGGCGGGGCGGGGTGGCGCAGATCAGGCGGTGAACCGGCACGTCGGAGATCTTGGCTTCAAGATCCCACAAGGCGCAGTCGACGGCGTTGCGCGCCGCGCCCGGCTTCATCGCCTGCATGATTTCGGTGCGGCCGCCGCCTTCCTCGATCAGCGGCATGACTGCCGAAATCTCGGCAAGCACGCTTTCGACACTCTCGCCATAGCGGGCATAGGGCACGCATTCGCCGAAACCGGTCCGGCCGTCACGCGCGATCCGGCACACCACCACGACGGCCTCGGACTTGGAGCCGCGCGACAAGGTGAAGGCGTTGCGGATCGGCCAAGTCTCAGTTTCGGTGGATATTATTGTTTTCATTGAATAATCACGCGGAAGCGCAGGCTGAAACGCCTACACTGGCACAGAAACGGCGACCCGCATAGCGCGATCAGATTTCGCGAATACGCTCTTTGTTTGCCCTGGCGACTTCCTCGGCGTGGGAGGCGGCCGACTGAACCTCGATGAACAGGCGCCTCACAACGGGATAACGCTCCTTGATGGCGTCCTCGAGCTGGGCGATGGCGTTCTCCACCTTGCCGGCGGTCAAATTGTTCTCGAAATCGACGGACAGCGCCAGCAGCACGTCGTTGGGGCCGCGATGCAGCGTCCTGATCTCGTTGAGGCGGTCCACGGTCGGTGTGGCTTCCACGATGTTGCGGATCGCCGCGACGATTTCGGGCGCGGCAGCCTCGCCGATCAGCAGGCCCTTGGTCTCGTAGGCGAGCAGGGCGGCGGTGATTGCCAGAATGATGCCGATCACGATGGATGCCACGCCGTCGAGTTCGGCGATGCCCAGATATTGCGCGCCGAGAATGCCGAGAAAGGCCACGACGAGGCCCAGCATCGCGGCGGTATCCTCGAACAGGACGGTGAAGACGGTCGGGTCCTTGGATTGCCGAACGGCTTCCAAATAGCCTCGCTTGCCACGCGTGGTCTGGAACTCCTTGAAGGCGATCCACCAGGCGACCGCCTCGAAACACATGGCGAGGCCGAGCACGATGTAATTGATCGCGGGATTGGCGACTTCGTGCGGGTGAAGCACCTTCTGCACGCCCTCGTAGATCGATATGCCGGAGCCGACGGCGAATATCAGGATGGCGACGACAAAGGCCCAGAAATAGAGTTCCGCGCCGTACCCGAAGGGATGCTTTTCGTCCGCCGGCTTTTTCGCGCGCCGCAGACCATAGAGCAGAAGGCCCTGATTGCCCGTGTCGACCAGGGAGTGAATGCCTTCCGACAGCATGGCCGAGGAACCGGTGATCGTCGCAGCGACGAATTTCGTCACCGCGATCAGAGCATTGCCGGCCAGTGCGGCGAAAATGACCTTTCTGGAACCAGTCGCCATGAAGCGCCTCCGTCGATACCTCGTTGGGTGTCTGATTGCCCCGGTTGCGTGTTCAATTCAAGCTTGCGCCGCGCATTTGACGCGATGTGATGCGGTTCGTTCGGCCATTGCGTCGCGATTGCCTCTTTCGGAGACCGATCCAAGGGAGGGGAGATTGCCCGCTCGCTTGAATCGGAGGCGCAGATCTCAGGCGACAATCAGCGCCTTGATCCCGTCGGCGACGAACTGCACTGAAAGGGCGGCGAGCAACAGGCCCAGCAGACGCGTGAGGATCGTGCGGCCGGTTGCGCCCAGATATCTGTCGATACGTTCGGCCAGCACGAAGGCCGCCATCACGATGACCATGACCACGACCACAATTGCCACCAGCCATGCCCAGCCGAAGCTCTGGGCGGAAAACTGCCCGGACAACAGGATGGTTGCCGAAATCGCGCCCGGCCCGGCGATGAGGGGCACGGCGAGCGGGAAGGCGGCGATGTTGGCGATGTGATCTGCGCTGACGGCGCGTTCGGACGTGCGCTCGTGGCGCTCCTGACGCTTTTCGAAGATCATTTCGAAGGCAATGTAGAAAAGCAGAAGACCGCCCGCGACGCGAAAGGCGTGCAGGGTGATCCCGAGCGCCGACAGGATGGCCGACCCCGCGAACAGGAAGCCGACCAGCACCACCGTTGCGATGATGGTCGCCCGGGTGGCGACGGAAAACCGCTCGGCCCGGTTCATGCCGCCGGTCAGCGCCAGAAAAAGCGGCGCCAGCCCCGGCGGATCTATGGTGACCAGCAATGTGGTCAGCGCGTTGAAAAGTATGTCGATGCTGGGCAAGGGCTGTTCCGCAACTTTGTGTGACGCCCTTTGCAGGACCCGATCAGCATAACGTCGACGCCCCCCGGGGCCAAGGCCGAGATGGACGAAACCCGTGGGAATCGCGGTGCAGATTCGGTGCCGAAAAGAATAATGCACGGCGAATCGCGGGAAGCGCCCACAAAAAAACGACATGGCAGAAGATTGAACGCGTAACTAATTGAAATATATATTGAAAATATATACAGATCGGGCTTGTGGATTTGGCTTTGTGACGGGAATCGCCTATATAGGCGGCTGATCCTGCCAACGGCTGAAGAGCACGCTTCTTGTCAGACGAAACCAACACGCCGGGCCGCGCCCCGGGCGGACCATCCAACACCAATCCGATCTCCATCATCGAGGAGATGAGCCGGTCCTATCTCGATTACGCGATGAGCG
>JAGRLL010000343.1 GCA_020441855.1 Nitratireductor sp. | reverse complement strand
CCGGATGCACCGCCTCGGCGCCCGACTGGCGGATGGCGTCCATGATCTTGGGAATAACGATATAGGACTGGTTTGCCGGCGGAGGGCCGATATGGATCGCCTCGTCGGCCATTTTCACATGCAGCGCATCGCGGTCGGCGTCGGAATAGACGGCCACCGTCGCGATGCCCATGTCGCGCGCGGTGCGGATGACCCGGCAGGCAATCTCGCCGCGATTGGCGATGAGGATTTTCTTGAACATTCTTTTCTACCCGTTTGCGAAGCGCCTCGCCTAGTCGGCGGCTTCGATCTTGTCCTGCGTCTTCGTCTCGAAATCGGAAGCGTCGTGGCGCTCGCGCAATTGCTCGGAGGGTTCGCCGAACGCCTTGTTGACCATCTTGCCGCGCTGCACCGGCGTGCGCTCGCCGATCTGCTTCGTCCAGCGGATGACGTTCTCGTAAGTGTGGACCTCCAGGAACTCGGCCGAATTGTAGGCGCCGCCATCGACCAGCCTGCCGTACCAGGGCCAGATGATCATGTCGGCGATCGTGTATTCGTTGCCCGCCATGTATTCGTGGTCGGCAAGATGCCGGTCGAGCACATCCAATTGCCGTTTGACCTCCATGGCGTAGCGGTCGATGGCGTACTCGATCTTCATCGGCGCGTAATTGTAGAAATGGCCGAAGCCGCCGCCGAGAAAGGGCGTCGCGCCCATCTGCCAGAACACCCAGTTCATGGTCTCGGCGCGGCCACGAACATCCGTCGGCAGGAAGGCGCCGAATTTTTCGGCCAGATAGAACAGGATCGAACCGCTCTCGAACAGGCGGACGGGCGCGCCACCGCCTTTCGGCGCGTGGTCGGCCATTGCCGGGATCTTCGAATTCGGGTTGATGTCGACGAAGCCGGAGCCGAACTGGTCGCCGTCGTTGATGCGGATCAGCCATGCATCGTATTCGGCGCCCGAGTGACCGGCTGCGAGCAATTCCTCCAGCATGATCGTCACCTTCACGCCATTGGGCGTCGCCAGCGAATAGAGCTGCAGCGGATGCTTGCCGACCGGCAGTTCCTTGTCGTGCGTCGGTCCGGCGATGGGCCGGTTGATGCTGGCGAACGCGCCGCCGCTTGCCTTGTCCCATTTCCAGACCTTCGCCGGGACGTAGCCGGCGGGCAGGTTCTTTTCAGGCGGAAACTTGTTCTCTTCGGTCATCGAATATCCTTGCGATGGGCGAGGCGCGTCAGCGCCCGAACTTCTTCTGGTAAGGCATCATCATGATGGCAGAAGCCGCCGCTGCCGCGCCGAAGGTCAGCGCCAGGGGCGCGGTGATCAGCAGGATCGGCAGGAGCGGGTTGGAGGAATGCGAGATGCGCTCGCCGAGCCCGCCGACATCGAGCCAGATCAGCGCTGCCGCCACGCCGATGCCGGCAAAGACGCCGATCAGGGCGTTCAGGCCAAGGAAGCCCAGCATCTGCCAGTGGTCGCGGCGATGGTCTTCGGGCGTGGGTTCGCGGTCTGAGAAGGATGCGCGCATCGTGATGCCTCACAACGGAATGTTGTCGTGCTTCTTCCAGGGGTTCTGCAGATCCTTGTTCTTCAGCGAGGCAAAAGCGCGCGCCACCCGTTTCCGGGTCGAGTGCGGCGTGATCACGTCGTCGATGAAACCCATCTCTGCGGCGACGAAGGGGTTGGCGAAGCGCTTTTCGTAGTCCTTCGTGCGCCGGGCGATCTTGTCCTTGTCGCCCAGTTCGGCGCGGTAAAGGATCTCGACAGCGCCCTTGGCGCCCATCACGGCGATCTCTGCCGACGGCCAGGCATAGTTGACGTCGCCGCGCAGATGCTTCGACGCCATGACGTCGTAGGCGCCGCCATAGGCCTTGCGCGTGATGACGGTGACCTTGGGCACGGTCGCCTCGCCATAGGCAAACAGCAGCTT
>JAGRLL010000342.1:4209-19505 GCA_020441855.1 Nitratireductor sp. | reverse complement strand
GTGCTGTCTTCCGAGAACGGCAGGTCAATCAGGCTGGGCTCGTCGTTGTCCATGCCGTTGACCGCGGCCAGGCCCTTGCGAAGCGCCAGACGCACCAGCCAGGTATGCGCACTTGCCGTCGCCAGCTTGAAGGTCGGGTTGGCTTCATGGTTGTCCTGCCACAGGCAGCTCAGTTCGTTGAGATCCTGTCCGGCCCATGCGGGGATCGGACGGCCGGCTGCCAGGAACGCGCGGATCGGACCGGTGGTCTCGGCCATTATGCCGTCGATCTGGTCGTATTTCGCGATTGCCGCAGCGGTTACCTTCTGCGCGAGCGCCGGATCCCAATTGGTGTCAACCGGTCCCTCGAGCACGTTGATGCCCGGATTTGCGGCGAAGACCTCGCGCCAGCCGACGGCCTGCGAAGCGGTCATCGGGTTGCCGGGCGTGCCGCCCTGCACGATGACGTTACCCTTGCCGTCGAGCGTCTTGACCATCCATTCGGCCAGCATCTTGCCGAGGCCGATCTGGGTCTCGGTGACGCGGGTGAGATAGTCCTTGCCGAGTTCGCCGAACGGCGCGTCGCCGGTGGTGAACGGAACGACCGCGATGCCGGCGTCGAGCGCCTGGCGCATGACCTTGAGCTGCGCCACGCCGGTGTCGGCGAAGACGACGATGACGTCGAATTTCTGTGCGATCAGGCCGCGGATATCGGCGATCTGCTTCTCAGCCTTGAACTCGCCGTCGGTATAACGAACTTCCTTGATGTTGGGGCACTTGGATGCCTCGTCCTCGAATTCCGCGCGGGTGATCTGGCGCCAGTAATTGCCGCCCCATCCGTCGGCGTAAGCAACCTTGATGTCCTTGGTGCCGCAATATTTCGAGATGTCCTGCATGTCCTCGATGCCGCCCCGCTTGTCGGGGGCAAGATCGACGCCCGAGAATTTGTTCTGTGCGGCCGCCGGCGTTATGGCGGCCATCTGCCAAGCGAGTGCGGCTGCGGCCGCACCCCGGATAAGGTTGATTGTCAAAGCCATTTTCCCCTCCCGATGGAAGTCGTTGCGCCGCTTCTCTTGAACAGACAGACCGGCTATAACGACTGCGACACTATAGTTAAGAACAATCCGATTTCCAAACTTCATTTACGGGAGGGGTAAATAATGAAGCTAAGTACGGACAAGATTCTCACCACACATACCGGCTCCATGCCGCGCGGCGAACCGCTCAGCTCTATGCTGATCGAACAGGAGGAGGGCAAGCGGGTCGATCTCAACAAGGTCGACGAGGTGACTGACGAGCGCGTTGCCTACATCATCAAGAAACAGCTGGAAGTCGGAATCGACGTCGCCAATGACGGAGAGCAGGGCCGGGTCGGTTTCCAGACCTATGTGCCGCAGCGCTGGAGCGGTTTTGGCGGCAGGTCGAGCCGCCCCTATGGCCGGGAGTTCGTCGAGTTTCCGAAATTCACCGAGCGCATGCAGGCGCGCATCCCGAAGACCGGCAGGGTGTTTGACGCACCCGAGGCGATCGACGAAGTGCACTATCATGGCGAAAGCCAGTTGCAGAAGGAGATCGACCGCATCAGGCGTCAGGCCGATAACACCGGCGCGCAAGTCTCCGACTGGTTCATGAACGCGCCGTCGCCCGGCATCATCGCGTGTACAATGCTGAACGCCTATTACGAGACCGACGAGGACTATCTCGATGCAATCGCGCGCGAGGTGGCGAAGGAATACCAGGCGGTGGTCGATGCCGGCTACATCCTGCAGGTCGATGCCCCCGACCTCGCCATGGAGCGGGTGCTGCTCTATCAGGATCTGACCGACGAGGAATTCGCGGAGCAGACCGAGAAACATGTCGAGGCGCTCAACAAGGCGCTGGAAAACATTCCGCGCGACCGCGTGCGGCTGCATGTGTGCTGGGGCAATTGGGAAGGACCGCACTGTCACGACGTGGAAATGAAAGTGCTGCTGCCGATCGTCTATCAGGCGAAAGTAGGCGCCATCGGCCTGGAATTCGCCAATCCGCGCCACCAGCACGAACACACCTCGCTGAAGGAGAATCCGCCGCCGGCGGAAATCGCCATCGTTCCCGGCGTGATCGATTCCAAGTCCAATTTCGTGGAGCATCCCGAAGTGGTTGCGCGGCGCATCGAGGCGGTGGTCGACGCGGTCGGTGACAGGGAGCGCGTGATCGCGGGCGTCGATTGCGGCTTCGGCACCTTCACCGGCTGGGAATGGGTCGCCGAGGACGTGGTGTGGGCCAAGCTCAAGTCGCTGCGCGAAGGCGCAGACATTGCCTCGAAGCGTTTGTGGGGATAATCGGCGGCCGGGAGCGATCCCGGCCGATGCGCATGCAACGGCAAAGGTCCGGTGTCGTATTCCTGCGCGTTTATGCTAGTACGCGCACACATTGGAATTGCGACCGGTTTCGAGCAAACGAAGGACCGCCATCTTGCAACAGGCGTCGACAGACGGGCCGATCCACGATCTTTTCATCGTGGGGGGCGGGGTCAATGGCTGCGGCATCGCGCGCGATGCCGCTGGACGCGGTCTTTCGGTTCTTCTTGCGGAGATGGGCGATCTGGCCTCGGCGACTTCTTCCAACTCGACCAAGCTGCTGCATGGCGGTCTGCGTTATCTCGAATATTTCGAGATACGGCTGGTGCGCGAGGCGCTGGCCGAGCGCGAGGTTCTGTTGCGCGCCATGCCGCATATCGCCGAGCCGATGCGCTTCGTACTGCCCTATCACGCGGCAATGCGTTTCGATGTGGAGACTCCCGCGTCAAGGCTGCTCAAGCTCGTCATGCCGTGGATGAAAGGACGCCGCCCGTCCTGGATGATCCGGCTAGGCCTCTTCATCTACGATCATCTTGGCGGCCGCGAGATCCTGCCTGGTGCGTCCACCGTCGATCTCGGCTCGGCGATCGAGGGCGAACCACTGAAGGACACGTTCCGCAAGGCTTACGAATATTCCGATTGCCGGGTCGACGATTCGCGCCTCGTCGTTCTCAATGCCTGTGACGCGCAGGCTCGCGGCGCCCGCGTGCTCGTCCGCACGAAGATGGTTTCCGCGTCTTGCGAGAACGGCCTGTGGGTCGCGACGCTGGAAGACGCGGAGACCGGCGAACGCCGCGTTGTGCGCAGCCGCGTACTTGTCAACGCAGGCGGCCCCTGGGTGGACGAGATCATCCGTGCCGGCATGAAACTGGAGCCGTCAGCCGGCATCAGACTCGTTCGCGGCAGCCATATCGTGACACGCAAGCTCTACGATCACGACAAGTGCTATTTCCTGCAAGGCGCCGATGGCCGGATCGTCTTCACCATACCTTACCAGTCGGATTTCACCCTGATCGGCACCACCGAGCAGGATCATCCCGATCCTTCCGTGCAACCGGAATGCACGCCGGCCGAACAGGATTACCTTTGCGATTTCGTGTCCGGCTATTTCAAGCGGCCAATCACCCGAAGCGATATCGTGTGGACCTATTCCGGTGTCCGGCCATTGCTTGACGAGGGAACCGGGTCGGCCACGGCTGCGACCCGCGAATACACGCTTGAGATCGACGAAAGGAGCGGTGCACCTGCGCTCAACGTCTTCGGCGGGAAGATCACGACCTATCGGCGGCTGGCGGAACACGCAATGGAGAAGCTGGCGCCCTGGTTCCCGCAGATGACGGGCAACTGGACCTCGGGCGCGGCCTTGCCCGGCGGAGACTTTCCCGTCGACGGCATGCACGCGTTGAAGGAGGCGATTGCCAACGCCTATCCCTTTCTCGATGCCGCCCATGCCGGGCGTCTGGCGCGCGCCTACGGTACGCAGGCCTTCAAGGTTTTGGGCGAGGCGAAAAAGCTCGGCGACCTCGGGCGTTCCTTTGGCGGCACGCTGACGCAACGCGAGGTGGTCTGGCTGATGGAGCATGAATTTGCTCGCACTGCGCAGGACGTCGTCTGGCGTCGCAGCAAGCTGGGATTGGCAATGAGCCCGCAAGAAATCGACAGCCTTGCCGACTGGATGAAGGATCGCCGGGCCGTACACGCGCCGCAGGCGCGATAGGATCGCGTGTCCCCCAGACGCGCCCGGCTCAAGCGGGAAGGGCCGTGCAAATAGCCGGGCTTTTTCGCCGCTTGCTTCCCGTTCGCCAATCATTGCCATCCGGGACCAGCTTCTTGCGAAGAGATTCCGACCGCCGAAGTGCACTGGCGGCATCGCCGGCAGCCATGGATGCCGCTTGGGTGCCCGGCGTGATTTTTCGTGAATGACGGCACGGATGTTGCTCGGACGGGTTGCCTCGTTGCAACGTGTTCAACCCCCCGTCAACCATTTGGTAACCATAAATCTTAATAGTTGCGAAATATCGAATCTTTGCAGGGGCAATATTCGTTCGCCGCTTTCATTGCCGTCTAAATTTTTTTGAATCGCCATTTCGGGGGCTAAAATGGCAGCGTTCACCGGTTCTGCGGTCGCGAGAACCGTCCTTCTCGTCCTGAGTTTGATCTGCTGGGCCACGGGCGCTGCGGCGGAAGGCTACTACCAGATCGGCGCATTGCAGCGACTGCGCGAATATGTGGCGGCCTCCGACAATGCGCTCTTCGTCGACATCGTCAATCCCGGCGAGTGGATCAACATCTCTGCCTGTGGCGAGTCGGATTCCGATGCGATCCAGGTGGGAGTCTACGACCCCGTCGGCAATCTCGTCGAACCCGTGCACACGATTGACGCGGCCGAGGGCAGAGTGTCCTGCTCCGACTCCTTCACGTCACCGATCCCGAATCCCTATCGTGTCGAGGCGACCGGCACGGGACGTTACGAGGTTCGCTTCACCAACAGCAACGCAGAATATCTCAGCCGCTACGACGTGACCGTCACGGCCTCGTCTTCAAGCGATCCCGACCCGACGGGTTCGACGGGGATCATCGGCCGTCTGTCGTCGCGCAACTGGAACTTCAATGCGATCGCCTTTGCCGAGGCCAATGCCGCCGACACCAATTACTATATCCTCGCACCGGGCGGGTATCCGGGGACCAATTATGTCTGGCTGCTCGATCTCAACAATCTCGCCGGGTTCATCTACGAGATATCGTCCAACGGCATTGGCGTCGATCCGCCCCGCTCCGGCTTTTCGACGACCGAGGCGGGCAATACCACCGTTCCGGAGTTCTATCAGTATCTCGCCTATCCGATCGTGGCGGGACCGCTTCCCACGACGCCGCCATCCATCTCCAATTTCGGTTTCATCGACGATGCAGGCGAAGACATCAAGTTTTCGCCTGGCGCGACCGCCGGTATCCAGGACAGCGGCAATTTCCATTTCACGACGGATACGGAGGACGCGACCTACGCCATCGCCATCGATATCGACCAGAACGGCGTGTACGGCAATTCCGGCGATGTCTGGCTGATCGGACGCACGGTCAACGGTGTCAATACCATCAATTGGGACGGGACCGATGTGAACGGAATTGTCGTGGCCAACGGCAATTATACCGCAGAACTCAGTGTCCGGCTGGGCGAGTTCCATTTCGTGGCGCGTGACGTCGAGACGTCGGGCGGTTCAACGGCGGCCAGCAACCCTTCAAACGGCTATGGACTTACCATCTACGAGGCGACGTCTTCGGGTGGCAAGATACCGGCGCTTGTCTACTGGGACGACGTGACCGTCCTGGGCGGCTCGCTGACTTCCTACGAGCCGAATCCGATCACGGTGCCGCAGGGCGAACTTTCCGGCACGACGAACAGCTACCACACCTGGGGCGATTTCACCGGCACCTCGTTTGGCAACGAAACGCTGATCGACACCTTCGTCTACGGTCTTGCGCAGACCTCTACCGCCGCCGCAATCGTCGCCTCGGACGACACGCCGTCTTCGGGCAATTTCACCGGCTACGCGCAAATCGATGCCAGCACGGCGGGCGGCGATATCGATCTGCTGGTCGGAGATCAGGACCTGATCGGCGCGGGAACGCTCGCGGCAACAGTCATCAACGCCCGTTCCGGCGAAGTCGAGACCGTCACGCTAACCGAAAGTCCTTCGCAGCCCGGTAATTTCGTCGCGACGCTTTCGAGCGCGATTGGCGCTGCTCCGGATGGCGATGGCGGCAATGGCAGCGTCAATGTTCTGGCGGGGGATGATCTCGTCATCACCTATGAGGACGCGGCGGACGCCTCCTCATCGCCGCAGACGATTACCGATACCGACAAGGTTGGTGGCACGGACGGCGTGCCGTCGATCCTGATGTCGACCTCCGGGCAACCGGCCGAACTTTCCGTCGACGATGCCGATCTGGCGGGGGCGGGAACGCTGGACGTGACCGTCATCAACCAGACCACGGGCGAGACCGAGACAGTGACGCTTGCCGAGACGGGTCCGTCCACCGGAATATTCGAGGGCAGCCTCTCCACGAGCGACGCCACCGGTGTCAACGCGACCGTCGGGATCATGAACACGCAATCGCTCGACCAGATCCGCATCGACTATGACGATGCGCTGCGGGCCAACGGCCAATCCCTGACCGTCAGCGACATCGACAGCGTGAAGGAGGGGGCGTCCGCCTTCGTCTCCATCGACGCGGCCTATGTCGGGCAGGATGTGAACCTGTTCCTTACCGACGGCGACCGCAGCTATCAGGGCAGCGAAACGGTCACGGTTACCAATCTCACCACCGGCGAGAGCGAATCCGTGACCCTGGGTGAAGTGGCAGGCAGCCCGGGCACCTTCACCGGCACCGTGACGACGGTGAACGCGACCGGTGCCGGCGCAAGCACGTCCGACGGAGCGTTCAACGCCCAGGACGGCGACAATTTCGAGATCAGTTATGACGATCTTGCGCGGCCATCCGGTTCGCCCGCCACCGTCACGGCGACGGACACGATCGCGCTGGCCCATACGGGCGTCGCCGACATTGCCGGCACCCTTGTCGGCGATCCGCTGAGCCTTGAGGTCTCCGATTCCGATATCGCCGGCACGGGCACCCTCATCGTAACGGTTACGAACCAGACCACGCTGGAAGTGGAGACGGTCACGCTCACCGAAACCGGACCATCGAGCGGCATCTTCCAGGGTTCGCTTGCAACGAGCTTCGGAATTTTGTCCGACGGAGACGGCTCGAACGGCTCGATCAACGCCGTGGCTGGCGATGACATGCTGCTTACCTATGCCGATGCGGCCGGCGCTGACGGGTCTGCGGCGAGCGTCACCGACAGTGTCACCCTTTCGGGCGGCAGCACGGGCACGCCCTCGATCACGGCGACGGTGGCCGGCCAGCCGCTGTCGCTTTCGGTAAGTGACTCGGATCTGGCTGGAAACGGCACGCTCACGGTCACCGTCACCAACGCAACCTCCGGAGAAGTCGAGACGGTCGAACTGACCGAAATGGCCCCGGCGACCGGTGTCTTCATCGGCAGTCTTTCTACCGTCAACGCGGCGGGCTCGGATGGCAACGGCTCAAATGGCTCGATCAATGTGCTGCCCGCCGACGTGGTGACGCTCAGCTACGACGATGCCTTCCGCGACGACGGGTCCTCTGGGATTGCGAGTGACGATGCGACCATCGGCGAACCGGGCAACGACGCCGTCGTCACGATCACGCCGGGGCCCGTCGGCACGCAAGCGGCGATCACGCTCGTCGATCCCGATTCCGTGGGCGCCGGTACACTTAGCGTGGTGGTCACGAATCCAGCAACGGGCGACACGGAAACGATCGTGCTGACAGAGGACGCGGGCAGTCCGGGCACCTTCAACGGTCAGATCGACACCGCGCTCGCGCCAGCAGGCAATACGCCGGAGAACGGAACGCTCGGCGTATCGCCGGGCGACACGATCGCGGTCAGCTATGACGACCCGGAGACTTCCACCGGCCTGCCCCAGACCTTCAGCGACAATGGCGTGGTTCCCAATCGCGATCCGGTCGCCGCGGATGACAGCGCCTCGACACCGCCCGATACCGCCGTGTCCATCCCGGTTCTGATCAACGACTACGATCCGGACGGGACGATGCTCGTCATTCAGTCCGTCACGCAACCGGCCACCGGCGGCACGGTCACGTTCACGCCGGACGGCGGGCTGGTGTTCACGCCCGACATGGGGTTCACCGGGTCCGCCGCCTTCACCTATACGGTTGAAGACCCGCAGGGGCTGACCGCCACGGCAAATGTATCCGTCAACGTCAACGAGAACGCACCGACGGCGGTTGCCGACATCGCCTCGACCGCGCCCAACACGCCGGTTGCCATCGATGTGCTCGCAAACGACGTGGAGCCGGGCGAAGATCCGCTCACGGTCATCGCCACCACCGCGCCAGCCAATGGCGTCGTCCTCGCATTGCCGGGCGGCCAGATCCTGTATACGCCCGATATTGCTTTCACTGGCATCGATGTCTTCACCTATACGGTGCAGAACACAGCCGGCCTGACCGACATTGCGACCGTCACCGTAACCGTCGCGGCCGGCGTGCCCGATATCGTGGACGACAGCGCGACTGCAACGTTCGGCTCGTCGGTCAACATCGCCGTACTCGACAACGACACCGATCCGGGCAACGTGCCGTTGACGGTGGTTTCGGTCACGCAGCCGGCAAACGGCACTGCGACGCTCAACCTCGACGGGTCGGTGTCCTATACGCCCAATTCCGGTTTCTACGGCATCGAGGTCTTCAGCTATACGGCCTGCAACGATAACGGCCTTTGCGGCTCGGCGACGGTGCGCGTCACCGTCCTGCCGCCCGAAGCCAATGTCACGGGCGTTGTCTTCGACGACCTCGACCATGACGGCAGCCCGGACCCCGACGAGCCGCGCCGCGACGGATGGACGGTTCAGCTGGTGCGCAACGGCTCGGTCATCTCGACCGGCACCACCATCGCAGACGGCTCCTTCACCATTATCGGGGTGGCGCCGCGCGACGATTACGAATTGCTGTTCATCCATCCCGAGACCGGTGTCGTGTGGCAGCACCTCACCAATGTCGAATTGTTGCCGGGCACGACCACCTTCGACCAGGACCTTCCGATCGATCCTTCGGGCGTGGTCTACGATCTGCTGACCCGGAGCCCGCAATCGGGCATCCAGCTCGTGATTGTCGACAGCGGCGGTACTCCCCTGCCCAACACATGCCTGGCAGATCCGACGCAACAGGGCCAGACGACGGGCAGTGACGGGCGCTACCGCTTCGACCTCGTGCCCGGCGGTGATGCGGCGTGCCCGGCCGGCGAAACCTTCTACGAACTGACCGTGCTCGACAGCCTGGGCGATCCCATTGCGCGTCCGGCAAGCGTCACGCCGGAGGCAGGCCCACTTGATCCGACCGGCTCGCCGCCGCCCCATGCCGTTGTGCCCAATTCCGGCGCGCCGCAGGTGGGCGATCCGACGACCTATTACATGACCTTCCTGCTGGAGGCGGGCGATCCCGACGTGGTCAACAACCATATCCCCGTCGAGATCACCACGCAGTCGGCACTGGCGGCCGACAAGCGGGCGGGAAGGCTGACGGTGTCGCGCGGTGATCTGGTGCCCTACACGATCACCATCACCAATTCCGAAAGCGTAGACAGGTCCGGCCTGACGGTGGTCGACACCCTGCCAGCGGCCTTCGCCTACAAACCGGACTCGGCCATGGTCAACGGCGTCTTCGCAGAGCCCGTCATTGCCGGCAACACCATCACCTGGACCGGAATCGCCGTGCCGGCGAGCGGCAGCGTGACCCTGCAATATCTGGCAGTCACCGGTTCGCAGCTCACCATCGGCCAGCATACCAATTCCGCCTATGTCTGGAATCCGGCGACGGTCGCGCAGATCTCGAATGTTGCGACGGCCACGGTCGAGTTCGCACCCGATCCCGATTTTGACTGCCCGACCGTTATCGGCCGCGTGTTCAACGATGCCAACGGCAACGGCATGCTCGACGCCGGCGAGGAAGGGATCAAGGGTGTGCGGTTGGCGACCGTCAAGGGTCTGCTGATCACTACCGGCGAGCACGGCCGCTACAACCTGCCATGCCCGGTCGTGCCGAATTCGCATATCGGCTCGAACTTCGTGCTCAAGCTCGACCCGCGCACCCTGCCGCAAGGCTACATGCTGACGGGGCCGAACCCGCAGAGCGTGCGCCTGACACGCGGCAAGATGAGCAAGGTCAATTTCACCGTTCTGAAACTGGCGCGGATCTCGCTCGACTTCTCCGCAGCCGCGTTTGTCGCGGCGCGCACGGATCTGGCGCCGGCCTATGCCGATGGCGTGCGCCGGATTGCCGACACGCTGGAACAAAACCGCGGCGCGCTGTCGCTCAGATATCATGCCGTGCCGGGCGAACGTGAACTGGCAAGGACCAGATTGCAGGCGATCCAGCGCCGGATCGAGGCGGAATGGCGGCGAAGGGGCAGCCCCTACGACCTTGCCATCGAGCGAACGATCCTGACCTCCGGAAAAGGGGGCTGAAACAAATGCGTGGGGCAAAACACTTCGTCGGTTCCCTTCTGGGCCTGGCATTGCTGGAGGTGTCGGTGCCGGCCGTTCGCGCCGAGCCGCCGGTCTTCGAATTGCGGATCAACAGCGCGGATAGCGATCTTGCGTCGATGCCTGCAGGCATCGATGCCGGAACCACCGGCAGTGTCACCGCCATCGGCAGCCCCGGCTTCGAGCAGGGCGGTTATCCGGTGCAGGCGAATTCCGCCGCAGGCCGTCTTGCTCCCGTCGACATCAAGACCGTGATCGACGGCCTCGATACCAGTCCGGTACTGAATGTGCTGCCGGTTAGCGGCGTTTCCTCGATCAAGAGGGGCGAGCCATTCGCCGTGCGGGCGCTGTGGAACTATTCGGCCTTTATCGCAAATGGCGAGGTGCGGGTGTTCGAGCGTGGCGCACCGCTTGAAGGCAGTCCGCTGCAGGTCGTCCCCCTCGATGCCCACCGCGAGGCGACGATCGATACATCGGCACCGGGTCTGCCGGACGAACTCGTCTACGTGGTCAGGGTCTACGGCAACGATCTGCGTTTCGACGAGACCAGGCCGAGGGTGCTGACGCTGGGCGACGGCGCGAACGCATTCTCGCTCGGCAGAGGCGAGGTGAAGCCGGTCCTTGAGCTTGAAGACGCCGGGGACTTCACCGGCCGGCGGAATATCTACGTGCGCGGCGCCAGCGTCACCGTTCGCGGCGCCAATGTCGCGTCGGGCGAGCAGGTCGCGGTGCTCCGCACCGGTATCAGGATCGCCACCGACGGAACCTTCGAAGCCCGGGAAATCATGCCGTTCGGCGACCACACGATTCCCGTCGAGATCAGCAATGGCCGTCAGGAACTGATCGAGCGCGAGATACACATTCCGCTAAGCGAATGGTTCGTGGTCGGCCAGGGCGAGGTGACCATCGGGCAAAACATTTCCGACCGGCGGCAATACGGCTCGGGCTCGCTGGACGTGCTCGGCAAGGGCGGACTCTATCTCAAGGGCAAGGTGAAGGGCGAATACCTGGTCACCGCTTCGATCGACACCGAGGAGGATGAGCCTGCCTATCTGCTCTCGAACATTGTCAGGCGGCGCAAGAACGGTCTGCTGAACCGCATCGACCCCGACAAGTACTATCCCGTCTTCGGTGACACCTCGTCGTCTCTCGACGATGCGCCGACACAGTCGAACCTTTATGTCCGCATCGACCGTGGCGACGATCACGTCATGTGGGGCAGCTATGACGTGAACATCCGCGAGGCCGAACTGGTCGAACTGAGCCGTGGCCTGTATGGCGCCAAGGCCGTCCACAAATCCGATGCGCTGACAAGCCGGGGCGAACCGCGCACCGAGGCGATTGTCTATGCCGCGTCGCTCGATACGGCCGCCAATTTCGAACTGATGACGGGCACTGGCGGCACGGTCTACCGCTTCTCGCGACAGGACATCGTGGAAGGTTCGGTGCGCCTCCAGATCGAGGTGCGCAACCGCACGTCCGGTGTTGTCGTCGATGCGATTTCGCTGACCGAGGGCAAGGACTACACCGTGGACCATCTGCAGGGCAGGGTGCTGCTGGCCAGACCGCTCCTGTCGCGCCTGCAAAGCGAGAACGCCAATCCCGGCCTTGACGACACGGTGCTGCTTGCCGCGCGCTACGAGTACCGGCCCGCCGTTGTCGATGTCGACGGCTACACGGTTGCCGGCCGCGCATCGCACTGGGTGAGCGACAATCTGCGGGTCGGGTTCACGGGACAAAGCGAGCGCACAGAGACCGAAAGGCGGGAGTTCGCGGCGGCGGACGTCCTGTTGCGTCACAGCGCCGGCACCTGGCTGAAGGCCGAATTCGCACATAGCCGCGGTCCGACCCGACTGTTCGTCCAGTCGGCAGATGGCGGTCTCACCTCGCTTTCGGCGGCTGTTCCGGGAAGCACGGTGAATGCGAATGCCTGGCGCGCCGAAACAGCTGTCGATCTGTCGGATTTCACCGCGATGCGCGGAACGGCGAGCGCCTTCTACGAGCACTACGACAGCGGTTATTCCGGCAAGGCGCGCTACTCGGCGAACCGAACCGACAATTGGGGCGCGACCCTGGTCATCGGCGACGAGGAGGGAAGCAATGTCTCGTTGAACTATGACGAGACGCGCGTCGAAAACCAGGGACAGAAAGGTCTCGTTTCCGGCAAGTCGACGATCCGCATCGACGAGAAGAACAAGGCGAGCGTCGGCGCGACCCATGACTGGGTGATGCGCGGTTCGACCTTCTCGGCCAACGGGCTGTCGGCGCAGCCGAACCGCTATGGCGCTCGCACCGACATGACCGCGCGGCTCGATCACGAAAGCGGCGCCGGCTGGTCCGCCCATGTCTTCGGCACCGGCACGGTGCAGCGCTCCGGCACGAGAAGGCGCAACGACCGCGCCGGCATCGGCGGCAGGGTCGAAATCAGCGAAAACATCACGCTGGGCGGCGAGGTTTCCTACGGCACGGGAGGCGTGAACGGCGAGGTTGAGGCGGTCTTGTCCAAGGGGGACGATACCGAGATCACGCTGGGCTACGCCTACGTGAACAATGTGGGGGAATTGCCGGAAGTGGGCGGTCTGGGCGCACGCGACAACCACGCGCTCAGCTACCGTGGCACCCGCAAGGTCAGCGAGAACCTTTCCTATTTTTCGGAGTCGAATTTGGGGCTGCGCCGGGGTTTCGGCGTCGGCAACAATACCAATTCGCTCGGCTTCGAGGTTCGCCCGCTCGAACGCTGGACGCTCACGGCCATGGCCGATTCAGGCTTCCTCAACGACAGCCACAATGACGATTACCGGCGCATCGCAGGTTCGCTGAGTGCCGCCTATGACGGCGAACGGTTCGATTTCAATTCCGCGTTCGAGACACGCTTCGACCGCGGACAGGGCCGTGACGCGGATTTCTGGGGCGCCAGGCTGGGCGCCACCTACAAGGCCGATGACGACTGGACCTTGCGCGTTGCGCTCGATGCGACGCTGTCGCAGGGGCTTCCCACCTCGTTGCAGGACGGCGAATACCTCAAGGTCAGCGCCGGCGGCGCCTACCGGCCGGTCGACAACGACCGCTTCAATGCGCTTCTGAAATATGTGTTCCTGCACGATCTGGCGCCCATCGGTCAGACCGGCTCCAACGGCTACAATTCCACGCCCGCACAGCGCAGCCAGGTGCTCAGCGCGGATTTCTCCTACGACCTGACGTCCCGTCTGAGCGTCGGGGGAAAGTATGCCTACCGGCTTTCGGAAATCTCGCTGTCGCGCGACACGGGGAATTTCGTGCGTCAGACCGCGAGCCTTGGCGTCGCGCGGTTCGATGTCAAACTGTTCCCTTCCTGGGAGCTGATGCTCGAAGGCCGGGTCTTCGACATCGAGGACTCGGGCATCGAATACGGTACGCTCGCCGGCCTGTGGTACAGGGTGAACGACAACATCAAGCTGGGCGGCGGCTATTCGACCTCACGTCTTTCCGACGACCTGACCGATCTGACCACCGACAATTCGGGCTGGTTCATCAACGTGGCTTCGCAATTCTAGCGGCGCAGCGCTGCGTCTCTCGGCGGCGATGCGGCATGGACGAGATGGCGAGCTAACCGACGGGCACCACGTCGACGGCTTGCGAAGTTGTGTGTTCGCCGGCAGACCGGGTTATGCCCTTGACCGGAGCGACATCGAAATAGTCGCGCGCACGCGCGATCACGATGTGATCTTCGCCGGTCATGGCATTATTGGTCGGATCGAACTCCACCCAACCCATTTCATTGCCGCACCAGGCGCGCACCCAGGCATGCATGGCGTCGGCGCCCTCCAGCCGCTCCTTGCCCGGCGGGGGAATGGTGCGCAGGTAACCGCTCACATATCCGGCGGGAATGCCGATGCCGCGCAGGCAGGAGATCATGATATGGGTGAAGTCCTGGCAAACGCCCTCGCGGCGTTCGAAGGCCTCGATCATCGGCGTTTCCACCGTCGTCGCCTCCGGGTCGAATTTCATGTCGCGATGCAGCGCCGAGTTGATCGCGGATACCGTCTCGAACGTACTGGCGCCCGCCTGCACCACGTTCTTCGCAAAATCGGCTGTCGAGTGTTCGATCGGTGCGCGTAGCGTGGAGCCGGTGAAGTGATGCGGCGACCAGGGATCGATCCCGCGATAGGCGGCGATTTCCTGGGCGAGCATGGAAAGGGGGGGCGAGATGTCGAATTGCGATCCCGGTCCAAGCCTGTCGACCCTTGCCTGCACCTTGAAGACGATTTCCTCGTGCGGTTCGTCGAACAGCAATTCGGTGAAACGGTTGCCGAAGAAATCGATACGGTCGATCCATTCCTGTGGCCGGGGTTCGACACTCAGGGTTCCCGCGATGGCGCGTTGTTCGCCCTGCAGGTCCGCCGGCATCAGCCGCACAAGGTGGCGGCCGGCATCCGCGGAAGCGGCATAGTCGTAGGTGATCGTCAGGCCGACGTCGTACAGCATGGTGGGATTACCGGAAATAGGCCTGCGAGACCTGGTTCGACAGTTCCGCCAGCTCGTCTGCAATGGTCATCAGCTCCTCGGAATCGAGCGATTCGACCGTGTGGCCTGCCAGTTGGGCATAGGTTTGCAGCATGAAGCGCTGAAGCGGCGAGGTGAAGCGATGGGATTCCGATCCCGGCAGATAGGACAGATGCTCCTGCATGGCCTCGAAATGGTAGATGACCGAACGCGGGTTGAGCGGGTCGAGCGCCAGCATGTCGATCACGGTCTCGCGGCTGGTCGCGACCGAGTAGCGGCGGCGGTGCGACATGGCGCTATCGCCGACCTCGATGGCGAGATCGAATGCGCCTTCCGGCGCTTGCGGGTCGGCAAAGCGGGCAAGCACGCAGAGCATTGCATGGGCACGCTC
>JAGRLL010000342.1:979-4116 GCA_020441855.1 Nitratireductor sp. | reverse complement strand
AGCAGCACGCCCATGGCGCGCGCTGTGTCGTCGCCCGGCGTTACCGCGCCAAAGGTCTTGGAGATCGTCTTCTCGATGTCGGAAAGCGCCAGCCAGCCATCCACCGAAAACCGGTCGCGAACATGGGCCGCCGAACCGGATGCGGAGGCAAGCGTCCTCGAAATGCCTTTCGGGAAACCTTCCTGCGGCGGCACGCCGATCACTTCCAGATAGTCCGTGATCTCGGTCAGCAGCGGCGTGTCGGGATAGGCTGTCTCCGCGATGCGCAGATGGTAGGCGCGTGTCAGGCGCACCATGTGTTCGGCGCGCTCGACGTAGCGCCCGAGCCAGAACAGGTTGTCCGCCGCACGGCTTGGCAGCACGCCGGGCTCGGTGCGCGCGAACGGCCCTGCCGGGCGCGTCAGCATGGTGTCGCGGTCGACCGGGCTCTTGCGCACGACCCAGACGTCGGCGACGGAGCCGCCGCGCTGCATGGCGAGTTGCGGCGCGTCGCCCGAATGCCCGATACGGGCGAAGCCGCCGGGCATGACGCGCCAGCCATTGGGCGTGCGTGCCAGGAAAACGCGCAGGCTCATCGGACGCGGCACCAGCACGCCGTCCTCGAATGCCGGGGAGGTCGAAAGCGTGACGGCCTCCTGGCCGACAAGTCCGCCCGCGCCCTGCTCGATCCAGTCGTCCACGCTTTCGTGCCGTTCGGCGGTGAACACGCCTCCGACGGCGGAATTGTCGTCGAGTTCGAAGGGCAGGCGCGTCGCGAATGCGTCGCCGACGGTCATGCGCGAGACATTCGCCCGGACATGGTCGCGCTCGGCCGGCTGGCCGCACCACCAAGTCGCGATGTTGGGCAGTTTGAGAGGCTCACCGGTCAGCGCTTCGGCGATGCGCGGCAGGAAGGCGAGCAGCGCACGGGTTTCCAGGACGCCGGAACCCAGCGCATTGATCATCGTCACCGAGTTGTTGCGGATCGCCCCCAGCATGCCCGGCGTGCCCAGCCGCGAATTCTCGTTCAGTTCCAGCGGATCGGCCCAGGCTGCATCGAGGCGGCGCCACAGCACGCTGACCGGGCGCAGGCCCGCGACCGTACGGACCATGAGCCGGCCGTCGCGCACCGTCAGATCCTCGCCTTCGAGCAGCATGAAGCCCAGATAGCGCGCGATATAGGCGTGCTCGTAATAGGTGTCGTTCATCGGGCCGGGCGTGAGGATGCCGACCCTGCCGTCCGCATTCTCGCGAAGGCCGAGCATGGTGTCGCGGAATTCGCGGAAGAAACCCGCATAGCGCTCGACATTGCTGCGGCCGTAGACGTCGGAATAGATGCGCGAGGTGGCGATGCGGTTCTCGAGGGCGAAGCCCGCGCCGGAGGGCGATTGGGTGCGGTCGCCCAACACCCACCAATTGCCGCCGGGACCGCGGCCAAGGTCGAAGGCGACGAAATGCAGGAAATGGCCGGAGCGCGGCGTGACGCCGACCAGCGGACGCAGCCATTCCGGGTTTTGCGCGAGCAGAGAAGGCGGCAGATGGCCGTCGGCGACGAGGCGGTTTTCGCCATAGATGTCGGCGACGACGCGCTCCAGCAGGTCGGCGCGCTGGGTGAGCCCCTCGGCGATCGCCTGCCATTCGTCCTCGTCGATCAGCAGCGGCATATGGCTCAGCGGCCAGTCGCGCTCGGCGGTATCTTGCGGGCCGTACTGGCGGTAGAACACGCCCGCGTCGCGCAGGTACTGATCGCCGCGCGCCATGCGAGAGGCAAGCTCCTCCGGCGTCAGCAGCGCCAGCGCGCCGATCAGTTCGTTCCAGACTGGACGAATGTTGCCGTCCGCGCCGAACAGTTCGTCCGGTACTTCGGTCGAACGATCATCCGGCCGCCGGTAGCCGGCGAGCAGACGATCGACAGGACTGTCGGGGGCGCGTCCACCTCGGGGTAGCATGTTGTCAGATACCTGGCGCGCGCCTGAGATCGAGTGTCATGGGAAACTCGCGATGCGGCGATTCTTTGAGTGGAATGTAAGCGCCAGGAGTATGGCCGCTCGGCTCGAAGCGCGCAAGACGGCGCGCCTCCGCCTCGTTGGCATTGACCGGGAAGGTCTCGTAATTGCGGCCGCCCGGATGGGCCACATGGTAGACGCAGCCACCTAGCGCGCGACCCGTCCACGTGTCGAAGACGTCGAAGGTCAGCGACGCGTCGACGGGCAGGACGGGGTGCAGCGCCATGGCCGGCTGCCAGGCCTTGAAGCGCACGGCGCCGACCGAAACGCCGCCCGTGCCCGTCTTTTGCAACGGTACCCGGCGCTTGTTGCAGGTGACGACATAGCGTTGCGGGTCGGTGGTGACCAGCTTGACCTGCAGGCGTTCCGTCGATGAATCGGTATAGCGCACCGTGCCGCCGATCGCGCCGGTCTCGCCCAGCACATGCCATGGCTCCAGCGCCTGGCGGATTTCAAGATGCACGCCTTCGTAGTCGACCGCGCCGCAGAAGGGGAAGCGGAACTCGGCCTGCGCCTCGAACCATTCCGAGCGCAAATCGAAGCCGTGCTGGCGCAGATCGGCAAGCACGTCGAGGAAGTCTTCCCAGACGAATTGCGGCAGCATGAACCGGTCGTGCAGAACGGTGCCCCAGCGGGTCAGTTCGCCGCCCGCCGGCGCGTGCCACAGCCGCGCGATCAGCGCACGGATCAGCACCTGCTGGGCAAGGCTCATGCGCGCATTGGGCGGCATTTCGAAACCGCGGAACTCGACGAGGCCGAGACGTCCCGTCGGCCCATCTGGCGAATAGAGCTTGTCGATGCAGATCTCGGCGCGGTGGGTGTTGCCGGTAACGTCGGTCAGCATGTTGCGCAGCAGCCGGTCGGTGAGCCAGGGCAAAGGCGGCTGTCCGTCTCCGGGATGGGGAATCTGCGCGAGCGCGATTTCCAGTTCGTAGAGCGAGTCGTGGCGCGCCTCGTCGATGCGCGGCGCCTGGCTGGTCGGCCCGATGAACAGGCCGGAAAACAGGTAGGACAGGCTTGGATGGCGCTGCCAGTGAAGGATCAGGCTTCTCAGCAGGTCCGGCCGGCGCAGAAAGGGGCTGTCCATCGGCGTGGCGCCACCGACCACGACATGGTTGCCGCCACCCGTGCCGGTGTGCTTGCCGTCGATCA
>JAGRLL010000342.1:0-892 GCA_020441855.1 Nitratireductor sp. | reverse complement strand
GGCTGGATGTTGACCTCGATGACGCCGGGATCGGGTGCGACGCGGATGACGTTCATGCGTGGATCGTGTGGCGGCGCATAGCCCTCGATGTGGACGGGAAGGCCGAGTTTTTTCGCCGCGCGTTCGGCGGCTGCGATCAGTTCGAGATAGTCCTCGATGCGCTCGACCGGGGGCATGAACACGCAAAGCCGGCCGTCTCGCGGTTCGACGGCGAGCGCAGTGCGCACCGAATCCGTGCCGAGTTCCTGCTCGATCACGTTCTGAACCTCGCCGCCCGCCGTAAACGAGGCGACGGCTTGGCCCGGTACGCCCATTTCACGCGCGTCCTGTTCCTCGGCGATCTTGTCCATTGTCTGGTAATCCGGCAACGGGCCGCGCGGTTCCGTTGGATCGGCGATATTCACGTAAGGATATTGCGAGGGCGGCACAAAGGGCAGGGACCCCAGTGGCAGGCGGTAGCCGACGGGGCTGTCGCCGGGCACGAGGTAGAGATTGCCACGGCGCGTCTTCCATTTTTCCGATTTCCATTTCGGTCCGGAAGCCTTGGCCTGCCAGCGCTGTATCGGCAGGATGAAGCCGGAAGGCTCGTTCAGCCCGCGCTCGAAGACCTTGGCGATGCGGTGGCGCTCTTCGGGGTCCTTGAGTTTCGAGTTCGCAGGCGTGACGTTGTCCGGAAGCTTGCCTTCCTTGAGTATCCATTCGGCCGGGTCCTCGTAGGCCGGCGCGACGTAATTCCCGTCGATGTCGAGTTCTTCAGCGATGGCGGACAGCAGCGCCCCGGCCTTTTCCGGATCGGCCTTCGTGTCGGCCTTTTCCTCGGCGATCAGCGATGCGTCAGACCAGATGGGCTTGCCGTCGCGACGCCAATAGAGCGAGAAGGTCCAGCGCGGCA
>JAGRLL010000038.1 GCA_020441855.1 Nitratireductor sp. | reverse complement strand
CACATCGCCGCCGCCGGCAATGGTATGATCCAGTTCTGTGCCGGTCCCGCGTCCGCCGGCGCGTGACAAAGCGCGACCCGACATCACATCCGCAGCAATTCCCTGATTTTCTTCTTTCTTACGGAGAACCGGATGCGCGGCGAATAAAATTGCACGTCGAGAAGTTTCCCAAAGCCTTTCCGGGACCCTTGTCCCGATCGGCTCTCGGCCTCGGCGAACGATTCCTCGACCAGGCCGAGGGCATCCTCGTCGATCCAGTCCTTCTTGCGCAACTCCGCCCGATACAGATCGAGCAGATCGGTGCGGTCCAGATGTTCTCGCTGCGTGTAGAAGGCAAAGTGCGCCACAACGGCATTCCCGAACAGCAAATTGGGAAGGTTGGCCCTTGCCGGGATGTTGATGCTTATTTCCTCTTCGTCTTCCCCGACAACCACGCCGGAGAATTCCGCAAACAATTCTCCCCGCCAGGCGACGCAGTTGATGGAGAAACGGCTCATTGCGAACAGCGTGTCCTCGCTGACGAATGCTCCGACGCCTGTCCCGGTAATCTCCTTCAAGAAATGCCGGTGCAATTGTTCGGCGAAGTGTGGATCCCTCCAACCGGTATTGTCCAAGCAATAGGGCTTGGCCCTCTTGAGTTCGTTCAGCTTGCCTCTGGCCTGCAATAGCGCAGTGCAAACCGCGTTGTTGACGACCATGGGAGTAATGAAAGCAAAGTTTTCGTTCTCATTCCTGTATTCAATCATTTTCGATATGGATTTGTTGTCGATCCATACGATGTCGTCGTCAAATTTTATGTATGTAGTTCCGGGGTCGGAGGTATATTTGTAGAATGGATTTATGGATCTGCTTCCATTTACCTTCCCATCAGGCAGATGGATCAGTCTCACTTTCGGATGCCGTGAGACAAGTTCAAGAAACCGCAGATCGTCAGGGTCTGTCGTGTTGAGCCAGATATCGTAGCGGTCGATATCGGGACACGAGAGAACCTGCGGGATCAGAAGTCTCATGTACCGTCGCCTGCCGGCAGGGGTGACGGCGACGACCAAACGCTTGTCCATTGCAAACCCTTTCAAGCCGGTTCGGGCCGCGCAGGCTAATCCGGTGAGCTATTTGCTCCAGTCCATGCAACAGGAATCGGACGCAAAGGAGAGCCGGCGAGATCTTACCCCGCCTTTGCGTATTCCTCCATCGGCGGGCAGGTGCAGACGAGATGGCGATCGCCGTGGACATTGTCAACGCGGGCGACGGGCGGCCAGAACTTCGACGCCAGACCGGAGCCCGACGGGTCTGCCGCCAATGCGCGCGAATACAGGTGCGGCCAGTCGTCGGCGGTAATGGCGTCGGCAGTATGGGGGGCGTTTCGAAGCGGGTTGTCATCCTGCGTCCATTCGCCATTTTCGACCCGGGCGATTTCGGCGCGGATCGCGGCCATGGCCTCGATGAAGCGGTCGAGTTCCTCTTTGGGTTCGGATTCGGTCGGCTCGATCATCAGCGTTCCGGCAACCGGCCAGCTCATGGTCGGTGCATGGAAACCATAATCGATCAGCCGCTTGGCGATGTCTTCGACCGAGATGCCGGCCGTTTCCTTCACCGGTCGCGTGTCGAGGATGCACTCATGCGCCACATAGCCGTTGCGACCGTGATAGAGCACCGGAAAGTGCTCGCTCAGCCGATGGGCAATATAGTTGGCGTTGAGGATGGCGATCTCGCTTGCCCGCCTGAGACCGGCGGCACCCATCATGCGGATATACATCCAGGTTATCGGCAGGATCAGCGCCGAACCGCTCGGCGCGGCCGCGACGGCATGGTCAGTGTCGTTGCAGACATGGCCGGGCAGGAAATCGGCCAGATGCGCGGCGACCCCGATGGGGCCGACGCCCGGTCCGCCGCCGCCGTGGGGAATGCAGAAGGTCTTGTGCAGGTTCATGTGACAGACATCGGCGCCGAAATCGCCCAGCCGGGCGAGGCCGACCAGCGCGTTGAGGTTGGCGCCGTCGAGATAGACCTGTCCGCCATGGCCATGGACGATTTCGCAGATCGCCCGGATCTCCTCCTCGAACACGCCATGTGTGGAGGGATAGGTGATCATCAGCGCGGCAAGGCGGTCGGCATGTTCGCCTGCCTTGACCGCCAGGTCGTCGAGATCGACATTGCCGTTGTCGTCGCATTTGACGGCCATGACCTCCATGCCCGCCATGTGGGCGGAGGCGGGGTTGGTGCCGTGGGCAGAAGTGGGGATCAGGCAGATATCGCGATGCGCGTCGCCACGTGAACGATGATAGCGGCGGATGGTGAGCAGGCCGGCATACTCGCCCTGGCTGCCGGCATTGGGCTGGAAGGAGACTTTCGCAAAACCGGTGATTTCCGAGAGCCAGCGGTCCAGATCGGCAATCATGGAATCGTAGCCAGCCCGGTATTCGTGCGGCGAAAAGGGGTGGATATCTCCCATTTCCGACCAACTCACCGGCATCATTTCGGCGGCTGCGTTCAGCTTCATCGTGCAGGAACCGAGCGGGATCATGGCGCGGTCGAGCGCCAGATCCATGTCCATCAGTTTGCGCAGATAGCGCATCATCGAGGTCTCGGACCGGCAGGCATGGAAGATTTCCTGGGTCAGGAAATGTTCATCGCGGGCACCCGCGGCAAGCGGGGCATCCGTTTCGCCAGCGGGATCGACGCCAAAGGCGGTGCAGAGCGACTCGAAGTCGGCATCGGTGACGGTCTCGTCGAAAGCAACCGACAGCGTGGCGTGATCGACGTGGCGCACCAGCAGGCCCGCTTCGCGCGCCCTGGAAAGAATCTCGCCTGTATTTTCGCCGGTTTCGACCGTGATTGTGTCGAAGAACCGGCGATTGGCCGGTTTCATCCCCGCCGAATCCAGCGAGGCAGCGAAGCGCGCAGCCCTGGCATTGATCTTTTCCGCGATGGCAACGAGCCCCTGCGGGCCGTGCCAGACCGCATAGGCTGCGGCCATGTTGGCGAGCAGCGCCTGCGCCGTGCAGATGTTGGAGGTCGCCTTTTCGCGCCGGATATGCTGTTCGCGGGTTTGCAGGGCGAGGCGATAGGCCGGCTTGCCGGCTGCGTCGAGCGACTGGCCGACAAGGCGGCCGGGGATGAGCCGGGTCAGCGCCTCGCAAACCGCCATATAGGCGGCGTGCGGACCGCCATTGCCCATCGGAACACCGAAGCGCTGCATCGAGCCGACGCAGATGTCGGCGCCCCATTTGCCTGGCGCTTCCAGCAGGGTAAGCGCCAGCGGATCGGCGACGACGACGACCAGCGCACCGGCTGCTTTCGCGGCCTCGACGACCGGCTTCGGGTCGTTGAGTTCGCCAAGCGTGTCGGGCCATTGCAGGATCACGGCGGCGGTTTCGCCGTCGATATCTCCGCCCACGGACATATCCAGCGTCTGGCAACGCGTCTTCAGCACGTCGAGGCTCTGGGGGTGGAGCATGTTGGCGACGACAATCCTGTGGCGCTTCTCGCGGTGGTGGCGCAGCGCGATGCCCGCTGCTTCGGCAATGGCAGTTGCCTCGTCGAGCAGCGACGCATTTGCGATCGGCAGACCGGTCAGTTCGGCAACCAGCGTCTGGAAATGGAACAGCAATTCCAGCCGGCCCTGGCTGATCTCCGGCTGATAGGGCGTGTAGGATGTGTACCAGCCGGGGTTCTCAAGCAGGTTGCGCTGAATGACCGGGGGTACGTGAGTGCCGTGATAACCCTGGCCGATCAGAGACTTGGCGCGCGGTACCTTGTCGAACTTCGCCGCCAATTCGGCGAGCGCGGCATGCTCGCTGACCCCGTCGGGAATGTCGAGTTGCCGGTCGAGGCGAATGGAGGCGGGTATGGTCTTCGCGATCAGCGTCTCGACCGAGGGCAGGCCCAGAACCTTCAACATGTCGCGGATGTCGGCCTCTTCCGGGCCGATATGCCGGTTGGTGAATTGCTGCGCGGGATGCATGTTCGTCTCCGGATCCAGTTTGTCTGCGTAAGGTCTTGTTTCGTTTCGATCAGCCGATAGAGGCGAGATAGGCGTCTCGGTCCATCAACGCGTCGAGTTCGCCCGTATCGGAGAGCTTTACCTTCATCAGCCAGCCTCCGGTCTCGGCATCGCGGTTGACCAGCGCAGGGTCGCCCGACAATTCCTCGTTGACGGCGACAACCTCTCCGGAGACCGGGGCGTAGACGTCGGACGCTGCCTTGACGGATTCGACGACAGCTGCCTCCTCGCCCTTGCTCAGGGACCGGCCGATCTCGGGAAGCTCGACAAAGACGAGATCGCCGAGTTGCTCCTGTGCATGGTCGGTAATGCCGATGGTTGCGGTGTCGCCGTCGACTGCGATCCATTCATGGTCTTCGGTGTAGCGAATTGTGCTCATTCTGGTTTCCCTCAAATTGCGGTTTGCGTGGTTCAGCGTTTGTAGCGATGCGGCACGAAAGGCGGGGGTGTCAGATCCAGTTCGATCAGCTTGCCCCGCACCTCGGCGAAAAGGGGTTCCTTCGCATCGGCGGCGACAAGCCCCAGCGCGACCGGATGGTCGCAACTGGGCCCGAAGCCGCCTGAAGTGACCTCGCCGATCCTGTCGCCTTTGGAGTCGAGCAGTGTGGCATGGGCGCGTATGGGGGCGGAGGGCCCTTTCGGCTTCAGGCCCACGCGCTTGCGCTTGCGTCCTTCCGCGATCTTCGCCGCAAGGGTGTCGGCGCCCACGAACGGCCCGCCTTCGCGCAATGGCTTTGGTATGGCCCAGATCAAGCCCGCTTCCATAGGGGTAATGTCCTCGGACAGGTCCTGGCCGTATAGCGAGAGGCCGGCTTCGAGGCGAAGGCTGTCGCGCGCGGCAAGGCCTATGGGCAGGACGCGGGGATCTTCGATCAGCTTGCGGGCGAATGTATTGCCATCGGAAGCGGGAAGGGCGATTTCAAAGCCGTCCTCGCCGGTATAACCCGAACGCGAAATGAACCATCCATCGGGTGTTTCCATCGCATGCATGAAGGCGAGATGGGCGGCATCGAGACCGGCGGACGCCAGGACGGCTTCGGCTTCGGGCCCCTGAAGCGCGAGAAAGACGCGTTGCAGCGGTTCGATCTTGACGTCGAAGCCGTTCGCATGCGCACGAAGATGCTCGATATCCTTGTCGGCGCAGCCGGCATTGCAGACGATGCGGAATCGGTCCGCCCCGAGCCGTGTGACGATCAGATCGTCGATAATGCCCGCATTCTTGTTAAGAAAGAAAGTGTAGCGGCCTGCCCCGTTCTCCTGAGCGGTGGCGTCATAGGGGCACAGACGGGAAACAAGTCTTGCCGCGTCTGCGCCCGTCACGTCGACATGACGCATATGCGAAATGTCGAACAGACCGGCATGCCCGCGAGTGTGCAGGTGCTCCTTGAGCACGCCGGCGCCATAGAAAAGCGGCATGTCGTAGCCGGCAAACGGGCCAAACTTGGCGCCAAGTTCAACGTGAAGGGAATGGAGCGGTATCTGTTTCAAGCGTTCAGGACCTTGGGCAAACTGCCCTTTGGGGTTGCGTTACACGCGTGCAGGCCGATACCCCGCGTCTTGGTTGCGGGAGATACAGCCTACCCCTCTGTCCTTGGCCTGAGAGACTGGCGCCGTAGCCGGAAAATCCGTCAGCGGCGCTTACACCTTCGGCGCGGAACCCTGCCGTTTGGAATGCATCAACCGGCCGAAAGACATTTCGGACGATATCAGCCGGCCTGGCCCGACTTTCCAGAGTGCCTTTTGACCGGGTCACGGTCCTTTTGCCTGAGAGATTCTGGGCGTTTTCACCTTCGGCGGCGGCCGGAACCCTGTCGACCGCTCTCTCCCACGACCCGTTCCGGTTGCCCGGAAGGCTGGCGACTTTATGTCGCGATTCCGTTTCCTTGTCCAGCCGGTCCGATCGTTGCGGCTTTCCCGGCCGGGCCGGTAGTTGTGCTGCCAACCGTGGCGTCTTGCCCGGGAGGGCGAACCCGGCTCAAAAAAATTGGACCGCCTTGTCCTTT
>JAGRLL010000341.1:7994-8135 GCA_020441855.1 Nitratireductor sp. | reverse complement strand
AAGGCCGCCGCCGCGCTGCCGGAATTCGAGGCGCTGCGGGCGAATGGACGCGACATCAAGAACCACACGCTCGCCCATCTGGACCTTTATCTCGAGGCCTACGAGGAACGGGTCAACGCGCAGGGCGGCAAGGTGCACTGG
>JAGRLL010000341.1:0-7833 GCA_020441855.1 Nitratireductor sp. | reverse complement strand
GATCTCGGCGAATACATCATCCAGCTCCGTGGCGAGCATCCGAGCCACATCATCGCGCCCGCCGTCCATCTCAACATCGATCAGGTGCGCGAGGATTTCCGCAAGGCCCACAGCCATCTGCCCGGCAACCGGCCGATGAAGGAGCCGGAGAGCCTGCTGCGCGAGGCGCGCGGCATCCTGCGCGAAAAGTTCCTGGCCGCCGATGTCGGGATCACGGGCGCCAATTTCCTGGTGGCCGAGACCGGCACGTCGGTGATCGTCACCAATGAGGGCAATGGCGACCTGACGCAGACCCTGCCGAAAGTGCATATCGTGCTGGCCTCGATCGAAAAGATTGTGCCGACGCTCGAGGACATGAGTCAGATCCTGCGCCTGCTGGCACGTTCGGCGACGGGCCAGGAGATGAGTGTCTATACGACCTTGTCGACAGGCCCGCGGCGCAAGAGCGATCCCGACGGGCCGGAGCAATACCATGTCATCCTGCTCGACAACGGCCGCTCGACAATGCTCGGCACGGAATTCCAGGACATGCTTCGCTGCATTCGCTGCGGGGCATGCATGAACCATTGCCCGGTCTACCAGGCCGTCGGCGGACATGCCTATGGCTGGGTCTATCCCGGACCCATGGGCGCGGTGCTGACGCCCACATTGATCGGCGTCGACAAGGCCGGACACCTGCCCAATGCCTCCACCTTTTGCGGGCGGTGCGAAGCGGTCTGCCCGATGCACATCCCGCTGCCGAAGATGATGCGGCACTGGCGCGAACGCGAGTTCGAACGTCACCTCGCACCGTCGGAATACACGTCCAATCTCAAACTCTGGGCATGGTTCGCGAAAAGGCCGCCAATGTACCGGTTCGCGGCGCGACTGGCCGCGACTTCGCTAAGGCTGCTCGCCCGCAGGAGAGGGCGTTTCTCGACCCTGCCGATGGCGGGCGCATGGACGAAGGACCGCGACCTGCCCGCGCCGCAGGGCGGAACCTTCATCTCGCAATGGAAACGCCAGCGAGGCAGCAGACGATGACAGGTGCAAGGGACCTCATTCTGGGCAGGGTCCGGGAAAGCCTGGGCAGAGCCGGCGCAACGGGCGAGGATGCCGCGCGCCGCGAGCGGGTCGCGACAAGACTGCGCGAACACCCGAAAGGCGTGGTGCCGGAGCCGGCGGACGGCAAGGATGCGGTGATCGGTCAGTTCATGGCCAAGGCGCAGGCTGCCGGCGCAACGGTCGAAAAGGTCAAACGCGACGATATCGCAAGGGCTGTCTCCGCGTTCCTGCGAAGCCACAACCTGCCGCAGCAATTGCGCATGGGCGCGGATCGGCGACTGAAACGGATCGCATGGCAGACGCGCGGCGCACCGGAAAGGCGCGCCGGGCCCAGCGACGGGAACGATCTGGCGGGCCTGAGTTATGCGTTCGCGGGGGCGGGCGAGACCGGCACGCTGGTTCTTTTCTCGGGGGCGGACAATCCCACAACGGTCAATTTCCTGCCCGAAAATCACATCGTGCTGGTCGACGCAAAGGACATCGCCTTCGACTACGAGACGGTCTGGTCGAAGCTGAGACGAAAGACGGGAGCGGGTACCATGCCGCGCACGGTGAACCTGATCACCGGACCCTCTCGCTCAGCAGACATAGAGCAGACGTTGATCATGGGCGCGCATGGCCCCGTGCGGCTGCATGTAATCGTAGTAACCAACTGATCCCGGACCACGTCAGACGGTTCTTTTTCTTAACGTTTTACTGCTAGGCCGAAGTGACAGCAAACCGTCAGGGCCCGCGGGTAGCAGTATGCGGCTTGGATCAAGCTCGACCGAGAACAAAAACAAACTGGTCGGAACACCATTCTTCAGGGTGCCGCTGACGATCGCGCTCGTCTATACGCTGGCGGGATTCCTGTGGATCATGTTCAGCGATATCCTGGTCGAAAGGCTAGCCGCGAACGAGCCCACTTATCACGCGCTGCAAACCCTCAAGGGCTGGTTCTTCGTCGCCGTCAACGGCATCATCCTTTTCTTCGTCCTGAGAGGCGTCTACCGTCACATTCTCGATGCCTACCGGAGTGCCGCAAGCAGCGAGCAACGCCTGGAACTGGCGCTGACGAACGTCAAGGCCGGCGTCTGGGATCGCGATCTGACGCGCAAGAACAGCGCCTACATCTCGACGCAGATCAAGGAACTGGTCGGCATCCCCGCCGATCGGCCCATGACCCTCTCTGATTGGCAGGCGCGGGTTCATCCCCACGACATTGGAGCCATCACGGCGAGTATCAAGAAGGCGATCGCTGCGCGCGGCGAAATTTCTCACGACGTACGCTACCGGTTCCGCAACGAGAACGGCGAGTACCTGCGCCTTCACTCGCGCGGGCGCGTCATCTGCGACGAAAAAGGCAATCCATTGCGTCTCGTCGGCATCGTCTTCGACGAGACGGCGCAGTCGCAGGCGGCGGAACGCATCAACCAGCTGATCGCCTACGACGCGCTGACGGGCCTGGCGAACCGGAACACCTTCATCACCCAGCTCGACCGGATGCTGGCGCAGGCCGCCAACGAAGGAAAACACGTCGCGGTAGCCCAGATCCTCATCCACGATTTCAACGAATTGTTCGACGAATACGGCAATGACTTCACCAACAAGATCATCCAGGTGATCGGCAAGCAGCTTTCCCAGCTTGTCGAGCCGACCGGCCTGACCTGCCGGCTCGAACACGATTGCTTCGCCATCGCGGTGCCGTATCGACAAGATTCGAACCGGGCACACAAAACGATCAAGTTCATCGCCAATCTGCTCGACCGGCCCATCACCATCCAGAAACGCAAGATCAAGCTGTCCTATTCCATCGGTTCGGCGACATCGCCACAGGACGGGGATACGGCAAACCTGCTGATCGCAAACAGCCATCGCGCACTTGCTAAACACGGTTCGGAGGGCCGCGACACGATCCACTGGTTCACCGAAGGCATGGATGTCGAACTGAGACAGCGCATCCAGCTCCTCCGGGAGTTGCGCGAAGCGATGGATAACGACGAAGTCGAATGCCATTACCAGCCGATCGTCGATCTGAAAGCCGGAAATACAATCGGTTTCGAAGCACTGGCGCGTTGGCACCGCTCCGGCGTGGGCATGGTGCCGCCGAATCGGTTTATCCCGCTGGCCGAGGAAACCGGCTATATCCGCGTGCTGGGAGAACGGGTCTTGCGCAAGGCGTGCAGCCAGGCTGCACAATGGGAATGCATCGACGGTTCGGAGCCCTTCGTCTCGGTCAACGTATCCCAGCGCCAGATCGACGACCCGAATTTTCCCGCGCTCGTGCGCGACGTCCTCGATGAAAGCGGTCTGCCGCCTTCACGCCTGGAACTGGAAATCACGGAAGCCAGCGTGGCGCAGGATTCCGAGGCGGCGCGTCAGCGATTGCTGGCGTTGCGCGAACTTGGCGTGTCGATTGCGCTCGACGATTTCGGGACCGGCTTCTCGTCGCTGGCAAGCCTGAGCTTCCTGCCCTTCAACCGGCTGAAGATCGACCGGTCATTCACCCGGGAATACGGCCGGAGCGTGCGGGCGACCGAGATCGCGAATGCCATCCTCGTACTGTCCAGGGCGCTCGGCCTCAGCGTCACGGTGGAGGGGGTGGAGACCCTGCTGCAATCCTCGGCGCTGCACGCGGCGGACGTCGACGCCGTGCAGGGATTCTACTTCAGCCGCGCGGTGCCGGCAAAGGAGGTCCGCGAATTGCTGGAGCGCAACTGGTCGCCTATCATCCATGCCGAAGAAAACAACGAAGAATATCATGGCCTGAGGGCCTGAGGGCCAAAGGGCTTGAGCGCAACCCACAGCCGCCCGGCGACCGCGCGGCATTATCGCGCCATGTGGATGCGGGGCATCTGCCGCCAGCAAATCAATTGCCAGGAAATCTGGCGCCGAAAAATGTAGCGCCGAGAATGGAAAGCCCGGATAAAAACAATTGTTCGCGCCTGCAACGCCTGTTCGTCGAAGCCGACCTTGCTTCGGGAAAGGCGTTTCCCGCCGACAAGGATCAGGCCAATTACCTCCTCAACGTGCTGCGCCTGAAGGCCGGCGCGAACGTTGCGGTGTTCAACGGGCGTCACGGCGAGTGGCTGGCGCAGGTCGAGATCGCGGGCAAGCGGTCATGCGCTTTGTGCGTCGTCCGCCAGATCAGGGAGCAGACCGGGCCGGGTGACATCTGGTATCTGTTTGCACCGCTGAAACAGGCGCGTCTCGACTACATGGTGCAGAAGGCCGTCGAAATGGGTGTTTCGGCGCTTGTTCCCGTCTTCACGCAGCACACACAGGCCAATCGGCTGAACGACCAGCGCATGCAATCGAATGCGATCGAGGCGGTGGAGCAATGCGGCGGGCTCAATCTGCCTGAAATCCGCGAGGCGCAAAAACTCGAGGCCGTGCTCGAGCGCTGGCCCGCGGAAAGACAGCTCGTCTTCTGCGACGAGACGGCTGCCGGCGACGATCCGCTGCACCGCCTCAAAGAACTCGCAGGCAAGCCCATGGCGGTACTGATCGGCCCGGAGGGCGGCTTTTCATCCGCCGAACGCGAGCGTTTGAACCGCCTGCCCTTCGTCACGCCGATCGGTCTCGGACCACGAATATTGCGCGCCGACACTGCCGCTGTCGCCGCGCTCGCCATCGTTCAGGCGGTGGCCGGGGACTGGCAAAATGGCCGGTAGGAGCGTTCCTGATCGACGATGCAGAAAGTTTCACTTGCGCGCTGGAAGGGGCGGCAATATCAGTCTCGCGACGTTCGAGCATATCGGCATAAACCGATGAAGCTGGCCTGTCCGCGCGACAGGACGGCGTTTCACAGCATGAAGCCAGAAAGACAGACCAGGGCATGGCGCGAGATACCACCGATCTGACACCGGTTGAAAACCGCAACCAACTGGTCGAATGGCTGGAGGCCGGCTGCAAACCGCGACACAAATGGCGGATCGGCACCGAGCACGAGAAATTCGGCTTTTATACCGAGGACTATTCCCCGGTACCCTATGAGGGCGACAGCGGCATCCGCGCCCTGCTCGAAGGCATGCGCGAGGCGCTGGGATGGGATTCCATCCTCGACGAGGGGCGGATCATCGGACTGGCGGCACCGGACGGCAATGGCGCGATCTCGCTGGAGCCCGGCGGCCAGTTCGAACTTTCCGGCGCGCCGCTGGAGACCATCCACCAGACCTGCCGCGAATCGAACCAGCACCTGGCGACCGTCAAGGCCGTCGCGGCGCCCCTCGGCATCTCGTTTCTGGGTGTCGGCGGCAGCCCGTTATGGACGTTCGACGAAACGCCCAAGATGCCGAAAAGCCGGTACCAGATCATGAGCCGCTACATGCCCAAGGTCGGCTCGCGCGGTCTCGACATGATGTACCGAACGGCCACGATACAGGTGAACCTGGATTTCGAGAGCGAAGCCGACATGCGCCGCAAGATCCAGCTCGGCATGAAGCTGCAGCCGATGGCCAGCGCGCTTTTCGCACGCTCGCCCTTCACCGAAGGCAAGCCGAACGGCCTGCTGTCGTGGCGCAGCGAGATCTGGCGCGACACGGACAACCAGCGCGCCGGGTTCCACGCCTTCATGCTGGAACCATCCTTCGGCTTCGAAAGCTATGTCGACTGGGCGCTCGACCTGCCGATGTATTTCGTCATCCGTGACGGCAAGTACCACGATTGCACCCACATCACCTTTCGCCAGTTCATGGAGGGCGCGCTCGCAAACGAGGTGCCGGACGGCGCGCCCAATTTCGGCGACTGGAACAACCATCTGACCACGCTGTTTCCCGACGTGCGGCTGAAGCGTTATCTGGAAATGCGAGGCGCCGATGGCGGACCATGGCGCGACATCTGCGCATTGCCGGCACTGTGGGTCGGATTGCTGTACAATGAGGATTCGCTTGCCGGCGCCGAGGCGCTGACGGCGCAATGGGACGCCCAGGCCGTGCGCGAACTGCGCGATGCGGTACCCCGCGAAGGGCTCGCCGCGTCAATCGGAAACCGCAAGCTCAACGACGTCGCCCGCGACGCCGTGGCGCTGGCGGCAAAAGGCCTGCAGGCGCGGGGGCACCAGAACCAGGGCGGTTTCGACGAGACGGTGTTTCTTGCCCCGCTCAACGAGACGGTCGCAATCGGCCAGACACCGGCGGAAGGTCTCCTGCAACGCTATCACGGACCTTGGCTCGGCGATGTGCGCCGGCTGTTCGACGAATACGCCTACTGAGCAGCCAATTGGAGTAATTCGGGTTCGGGGACCGACCGGCATTCGCACGCCGGGTGCGGTGTACACGATCTCAGCTTCGCCGACCGAAAACGGGCGCATGCGATTTCGGCCGCCCGGGACGAACCTCGATGACCGCCGGCCGGACGTCGCCCTTGGCCTGTCCCTGCAACTCGATGGCGCGCCTTACATTCGCGTCGATCTCGGAGGTGGACGAAGAAAGCTTGTGCGCATCGAAAATGCGGCTCGGCGACTTTTCTCCGACAAATTTCACACCGTGAACCGTGCCCTCATGCCAGACGCGTTCGCACTCGACCTGATAGCCGTCGAGACCGACATGGAGCGTGAAGGCGTCTGGAACCGCTGAAATCTCGCCGAATTCCAGCCTGGCGCCCGTCCCGCTCTCGTTGCGCATGACGCAAGGCAAGGTGGAGTAATGGTGGTTGTAGGCGGCAAGGCCCGATTTCAACACACGATGACGGCGCGAACCGCGACGCTCCGTGTCGAGTTCGCCTACCGCGTCTTCACGCTGGCATTTTCGATCCTGCACCTACCTGTTCTCCAGCCATTGGCAAACGGACAAGCATGCAGCCTAACAGGACCGCATTAAGTATTGCTGAACGCCGTGGGGCCTAGCGAAAGCGCGGGCGCGCCTCGTTGACAAGGCCATCATAGGCGATGGTGACGGCATTGCCGCGCCTTTCGGCCACACGGCACTCGAGACGCACCTCGTCAGGTTCCACGTAGAGCGAGAACTCTTCGGGAATGCCAAGCCAGCCGCCCATGAGCAGCGTTGCGCTGCCGGCGCCGAAATCGCGTACCGTGCAGGGTACCGGAAAGGACTGCCCGTTGACGACGAGATAGCCAAGCCGCTGACCACGCCTCTGGCGGGCCGTCGGGCGCACGAGATGCTCTCGCGGGCGAACGATCGTTTCGGTGGATTCGTCTTGTGAAATCGGAAAGGATGATTGCAGATTCAACGGGATCGCTTTCAGATCAAATATTACAACAGTTTGAACGCTAGCGGTTTCATGGTTAATTTCTGCTTAAGTGCGCCGGATTCGGTGCGATTCCACCATGCGAGGTAGGGCAATGCTGCCGTTGATGGACATGCTGACACAAGGGGCCAACGGGGCGGTGCTGGAGCAGATCGGCCGTCAATACGGCCTGACTTCCGCCCAGGCCGAACAGGCGATCGCGGCGCTGATGCCGGCTTTCTCTGTGGGGCTGAAGCGCAACGCCCATGACCCCTACGGCTTCACCCGCTTTCTCGACGCGCTGTCGAGCGGACGCCATGCGGCCTATTACGACAATCCGTCCGAGGCGCTGGACAGCCAGGGCGTGGAGGAAGGCAATGCGATCCTGGGGCATCTGTTCGGCTCCAAGGAACTGAGCCGCGCGGTCGCCGCACAGGCCGCACAGGCGACCGGCATTTCGCAATCGGTCATGAAAGCCATGCTGCCGGCGCTGGCGCCCATGATCATGGGCGGATTGTTCAAGCAGTTGAACGAGGCTGCGACCGGCGCGGGCAATCCCATGATGAACAATCCGCTCGGAAAGATGTTCGAGCAGATGGCGGGCAATCCCATGGCTGGCAATCC
>JAGRLL010000340.1 GCA_020441855.1 Nitratireductor sp. | reverse complement strand
TCCGAGCCCGAGATCGAGAAGAAGGTCACGCCCGCCTCGCCCGCCACGGCCCGCGCCAGAAGCGTCTTGCCGGTACCCGGCGGGCCGACCAGGAGGATGCCTTTCGGGATCCGGGCGCCGAGCTTGCCGTAATCCTCGGGGGTCTTAAGGAAATCGACCACTTCCTCCAGCTCGGCCTTGGCCTCCTCGACCCCGGCCACATCGGCAAAGCTGACGCCGGTTTCCTTCTCCATGTAGACCTTGGCCTTGCTCTTGCCGACCTGCAGGAAACCGCCAAAACCCTGACGCTCGGCGAACTTGCGAAAGACGAACATCCAGAGACCGAAGAAGACCACTGCAGGCACCACCCAGGAGAGAAGCGCCCCGATCCAAGTGTTTTGCGGAACGCCGGTGATCTCGACATCCGCGTCGTCCAGCCTTTCAAGAATTGTGGGATCGACGATCGTGGTGACGAAGCCAGAGCGGCCGTCGATGGGAGTTTCGAAGGTGCCGGTGATCGTATCGGACCCGACCGCAACCGAAGCGATGTCGCCGTCGGCCAGATACTGTTCGAATTGGCTATAGCTGATCGGCGCGATGCTGCGGTAGCTGGCGATCAGATCCTGAATAAAGATCACCGCAAAAAATGCGACGATCCAGTACCAGATGTTAAATTCGGTTCTCTTTTCCATCCCCTTCTCTCCTCGGCGCCAACCCGTAGAGATGTTGCTGATTTGTCACACCCGGCCAGATCGGTATTGCTTGAGCCGAGTTCAAGAGGGATCCGACATGAAGATCGAAGCTGGCAACGATGCCCAAAATTCTTACATCCCGTGGCGGCCACTTCCCGTTAGCCGCGAGTGAAATTTATTGCGATCATGACTGCGACGCCGCGCCACCAATTCCTGAACCTGCTCCAATCCATACTGCTTTTGGCGGGTATGGCGGTTATCGCCTGGTTCATCGTTTCGGCGATTGCGGGACAGGGCTTGGCGATTGCGATCGTCATCGGATCCTTGCTGGGATTCCTGCTGTCACCCGGCATCCCGAAACGCCTTTTGCTGAACGCCTACGGCGCACGCAGGCTCAGCGGGCGGGAATTTCCAGAGGGCATGGCGATACTGGCCGAACTCGCACGCCGCGCCGGGCTGCCGCGTGTACCGGAACTCTACTATGTACCGAGCCAGATGCCGAACGCCTTCGCTATGGGCTCTCCGGATGAAAGCGCCGTCTGCGTCAGCGATGGTCTTCTTCGATTGATGAACCAGCGCGAACTGGCCGGGGTCCTGGCGCACGAGGTCGCTCACATCGCCAACCGCGATCTCTGGATCATGGGTCTGGCCGACGCGATGTCGCGCGCGGTGTCGCTCGCGTCCTGGGTTGGGCAACTCATCTTGCTGCTGAACCTGCCGCTCATCCTGGCCGGCGCGGCTTATGTGCCCTGGCAGGTACCACTTGTCCTGATCTTTTCACCCACGATCATGGCCCTTCTTCAGCTCGCGCTGTCGCGGGCCGGGGAATACGATGCCGACAGGGGCGGCGCCGAGCTGACCGGCGATCCCGATGGCCTCGCTTCGGCCCTCCTCAAGCTGGAACGCCGCGTCGGGCGCGTCTGGGAAGACATGTTCCTGCCCGGACGCCGCATCCCCGAACCCTCGCTCCTGCGCACGCACCCGCCCACCGCCGATCGAGTCCGGCGGCTGCGCGCACTTTCCGGACCCCGCCGACCGGTCCGACCGTCCGTTCCCCTGAACGCACCGCGGGATGTGCGCGTTTCCACGCCGCGTTACGGGCCTTGGGGCGTCTATCGATGAGAACATTTTTTGCGTTGAGGTCTTGAAGTTGCAAATAGGCAACACTTTATCCGCAGCGGAACGCCCAGTTGGGGTTTCACGGATACGCGACAGGTTCGGCTGATTCAGCGGACCGCCTGACGTTCGCCCGAGGGGAACGCATGGCAGACGCGAACGCTCCAGACCGCCGCCAAAATGGCGAACCTTGAAGCATGTCCGTTCTCCGCGGGCGTTCAGTGGCGTGGTGACAAATCCACGCCGTCAACTGAAACGACGGAGGCGAAACATGCTCTATCCCACCTACACACGTCGCAGCGATCCGTTTGCGCTGATGCGCTCGATGCTGCGCGATTTTGACAGGGCCTCTCCTGGCCACGTGACCCAGCCTGTCTTCCCCGCGGTGAACGTCTGGCAGGGCGACGAGGCGGTCGCGATCACTGCAGAACTCCCTGGAGTTGACCCGGCCGACATCGACATTTCCGTGAAGGAGAATGTCCTGACGCTCTCCGGCGAGCGGAAGGCGCCCGAAGTTCCGGAAGGCGCCCGCTGGCACCGCAACGAACGCGGCTTCGGCCGGTTCGCCCGTTCGGTTCGGCTGCCCTTCGTGGCCGCGGAGGACAAGGTCGAGGCGCGGATGACCAACGGCGTGCTGCGCATCGTGATCGGCCGCCTCGAAGAGGACAAGCCGCGGAAAATCGAGATCAAGGCTGCGTAAGAGGAGGACTGATCCATGACCAACGACGTGACTCATACTGCCGACAAGACCCCGGCCGAGACACCGGAAACCACCACCGGCCGTCGTATCTACAGGCCGCTGACCGACATCGTCGAAACGGCTGACGGGGTGACACTGACACTCGAGATGCCGGGCATCGCCGCCGAAGACGTGGATATCACGCTCGAAAAGCGCGTGTTGACGATCCGCGGCAAGGTCCATGCCATGCAGCCCGAGAAGCTGCAACTGGCCTATGCCGAATACGGCGAGGGCGATTTCGAGCGAGCCTTTACCATGCCCGACGACTTCGACCCCGACAAGATCGGCGCGCAAGTCTCGAACGGTGTGCTGACCCTGACGTTGCCGCGCGCAGCGGACGCCCAACCCAAAAAGATCACGGTAACGGCGTCGTAAGGCCGGCACGGTGCAGCTGAAACAAGAAAGGAGAACTCACATGCAGATCAAAGACCTGATCCCCTGGGCGCGGAAGGATCATGCGCCCGACCCGAAAAGTGATGACCAGAACCCCATTGCCACCCTTCAACGCGACATGAACCGTGTGTTCGAAGGGTTCTGGAACCGCGTCGGCGATTTCGACTGGCCCTGGGGAGGGGGCGAGGCGAAATCAGACGTGGTCGAGACCGAAGATCACGTGGAGGTATCGATCGAACTGCCCGGGATGGAAATGAAGGACATCGAGGTCACCGTGACCGACGACATGCTGACCATCAAGGGCGAGAAGAAGATCGAGCGGCAGGAGGAGAAGAAGGGCTATTATCTCTCGGAACGCAGCTATGGCGCGATCTATCGCACGATCCCGCTGCCGCCGGGTGTCGACGGTGAGAAGGCCGATGCCAGCTTCAAGAACGGCGTGCTGACGATCAAGCTGCCGCAGACCCCGGAAGCGCAGGCCAAGGTCAAGCGCATCGAGGTGAAAAACGCCTAACGCCAAATATCGCGCCGACGGTCCGGTGCTGTCGGCGCGACGCCCTAACCCACAAGCGTGCACTCAATGAAGGACAGGTTTAGATTTACTAATGTATATTGGCACCCGTGATCGCCTGGGCGAGTTTCTTGTTTAATCCCTTTCGAGAAGCAGCTTCAGACACAAGCGAAGGGGATTCATTTTGCTCTAGTTGTCCACTTATTGCGCTACGCGAGAGTTGCCGACGGCGTTCCTATCCGCCATTTGCCACCGTTCGCCTGTCTTTCCCCTACTCCACGCCTCAGCCGCTTCCATGATCCAGCGGGATTGGCATGCTGCTGCAATGATCCAGGATGCCTGAGGAGTTGCAGCGATGGTTGACCGAATGTACTTAACCGCTGAGGAAGTCGCCGAGCGGTACCGTGAAACGATAAGTGTCGGCACACTCCGGAATTGGCGTGCCATGCGTGTTGGGCCACCCTTCGTGAAAATCGGCAAGGCTGTCCTCTATCCCGTTAAGGCTTTGGACGAATGGGATATGAAGAATACGGTGACATGTCGTGATCGTCGTAGCCCGAGCGTTACCGGATCGACAGAGTCGTGATGATCACGATCACGCATCTTCTACCGCTCCCAAATACAGCCATCTGCGCTTGGAAAAGACTTTAGACTTCAATTATTTTTCAAAAACTTAAGCACTATCGCTGGATAGGTCCACAATCACCCATCCGGCGACCCCTCGCCCTCGCGCGCCGATATCGCCATGACACACACCATTATCGAGATCGCCAAGCCGCTGGGCATTATCGTGCACGACCACATCATCATCGCGCGCGAAGGCCATGCATCGCTCAAGGGCATGCAACTGATCTGAACCTATTGGGCCACGCTCCTTCCCTGTGTCCGGTTTTCGCCGGCTTTCGCGTGGCAGGACGTGGCGGCAGGCACGGCCATGTGGCTGGACACGACCAATTGTTCATGCATTGTTCTCTGATCGGATCGATCGAACATCCCGATCAGACACAAGGAATGCCGATATGGTGAAACTCTACTGGGCCCCGCACTCGCGGTCCGTGACGTCGATCTGGCTGCTCGAGGAGATCGGTGCGCCCTATGAACGCGTACTCGTGGATTTGCGCGCCGGAGAACAGGACAAGCCGGAATACCGCGCCATCAATTCGATGGGCAAGGTTCCGGCGCTTGTCGAAGGAGATGCCGTCGTTTGCGAACAAGGAGCGATCTGCACCTGGCTCGGCGACCGTTTTCCCGAAGCCGGTCTGGCGCCGGCAATTGGCGATCCACTACGCGCCACCTGGCTGCGCTGGCTGTTTTTCGCCGGTAACTGCATCGAGCCGGCTTACATGCAGAAATTTTCCGGCTGGGAAACCGTCAAGTCGCGCGCCGCCTGGGGCGATCCAGATACCGTTTACGCGGCACTGGAGAAGGGGTTGGAACATGGGCCGTGGATCTGTGGCGAACGTTTCACCACGGCCGACATCATGATCGGCGGCGGCGTCTTCTACGGCCTTGCCTTCGGCATGCTGGACAAGAGGCCGGTCTTCACCGAATACGCCGAACGCTGCGGCGCACGCCCCGCGTTCATCCGCTCGCGCGAGATCGAGGCGGAAGCACTCGCCGCCATGTAACGCCCGGCAAGTTAGGTCAGTCAGCGCCGGCGACGGGGTCGCCGCCCGCCGCCGCCAGTTCGTCCGGCGTATCGATGTCGAAACCGGCGGCTTCGCCCAATTCCACAGCGACGACCCGGTCCCCGTTTTCGCCGATCAGCGCACGCGCGCCCTTGTCGCCTTCGATCGCGCACAAGGCTTCGAAATCGCGCCGCGGCCACAGCACCGGATTGCCTCGCTCGCCGCCATGGCTGGCCATGACGATCACGTCGTCGCGGGCCGTGGCAATCATCTTGTCGACCATTGCCGCGCTAAGGTGGGGCATGTCGCCGAGCAGGATGATCGCCCCGTCGCAACCGGCGGATACGGCCTTGATGCCAGTCGCAAGCGATGTCGACATGCCTTGCGCATGGCTCGGATTGTGGACGAGGCGCACGCCACTGCCCTCCAGCGCCGCACCGACCGCATCGGCCTCGTGACCCGTCACGACAATCACCTCGGCGGCACCGCTTGCCTTCGCCGCCTCCACGGCGTGAACAAGGAGAGGCTTGCCGCCGAACCGGGCCAGCAATTTGTTGGTGCTGCCCATGCGCGTCGAGCGGCCTGCCGCCAGTACCACCGCCGCGATGCGCCGCGCCGGTACCGGTTCGGCCTCGCGCGGTTGCGGCCGCGCACCGATTTCCATCAGCAGCCCGCCCACGCCCATGCCCGTGACCTCATCGGCCGTCACCTGCCTACCGGCGATCAGGCGTTGCAGGACCCAGTCGAAACCGTTCTCTGCCGGACTGCGCGCGCAGCCGGGCGCGCCAATCACCGGCTTGCCGTCGATTTCGGCAAGCAGCATCAGATTACCCGGATCGACAGGCATGCCGAACCGCAGGATTTCTCCGCGCTGCCGCCGTATCGCGGCCGGGATGACATCATCGATGTCGCTGATCGCCGAAGCGCCGAAGACGAGCACCATGTCGCACTCGGGCAGCAACGAACCGATGGCGCCGGCGACGGCTTCCTCGGTGTGTTCGGTGCGGATTTCGCGCCGGATCGTCGAACGGCTCGGCGCAAGACGGTCCTCCAGCACGTGTATCGTCTTGTCCATTACGGATGCTTTCAGCGACGGCAGCTTCGTCGCCACCACACCGATCCGACGCGGGCGATAAGGATCGATGCCGATGACGCCGCCGCCACGGGCGATTTCGACGGCGCGCGCCACCGCGCTTTCGGCCAGCGCGTAGGGTATGATCTTCACTGTCGCCACCATGCGACCCGCATTGACGGCCTTCAGATGATCGAGCGTGGCGAACGTTATACCCGGATCGACCGCGTTGATCGCATCGACCCTGTTGCGCGCGGCACTGAAGACGCCATCATGCTCGGCATAGAGATTGACCCTGCCGGTCGACGGCGCTTCCGCGCGGATGCCCGTTGAAACCAGCGCCTCGGCGATGCGCCGTGCCGCCTCGTCCTCGCCCGTGTCGCCTGCTTCAAGCCTGGCGGCAATGACGCTGCCGATGCCGGATTGGGCAAGCGCGGCGATCTCGCCCGCGCCAAGCATCGTGCCCTTCTTCAGCCTCTTGCCATCGGCAAGGCGCAGTGCATGGGCAAGTACCGCCCCCTCCGCGTCCGCGAGCTTGAAGGTTCCGAACTTCATGCCTCGGCCATGGCGCCGCCCGGCAACGCACCGGACAAATCGCGTTGGCGAAGGGCTGCGATGATTTGCGCGAGAATGGCGACCGCGATCTCGGCAGGGCTCGACGCGCCGATATCGAGACCGATGGGGGCGGCGATCCGGTCGAATTGCGCCTCGCTAAGCCCTCCCGCCACCAGCCGTTCGCGCCGCCTGGCATTGGTCTTGCGGCTGCCGAGCGCACCGACATAAAAGCAGCCCGCTTGAAGCGCCGCTGTCAGCGGGAAATCGTCGATCTTCGGATCGTGCGTCAGCGCAGCAAGCGCCGTGTAACGGTCGAGCGGCCTGTCCCTCAGCACTTCTTCCGGCCATTCGGCATAAAGCCCGACGCCGGCAAAGCGCTCCGGCGTGGCAAAGGCCGCGCGCGGGTCGATAATCTCAAGGTCGAAGCCCGCGATCCTCGCCATCGGCGCCAGCGCCTGAGAGATATGCACCGCGCCGATGACGACGATGCGCGCCGGCGGCACGTGCACATTCATGAACAGCGTTCGTCCGTCGGCTTCGATCGTGCCCGACTTGCCCGACCGGAATGCCTTGGCAACCGCCTCGCCCAGTTCTCCGTCCAGCTTCTCGCCCTCGCGCACGATCCGGCTCGAACCGTCGCCAAGATCGGTCAGCAGGATCACGGCGCGGCGCGCACGGCGCTCCTCGTTCAATTGCGTGAGTTTGGCGAGTTCCATGGCGGCGATGTCCGTTCAGGCAATTTTTTCGACATAGACGCGGATACGGCCGCCGCAGGAAAGCCCGACCCGCCAGGCGGTCTCGTCGGCAACACCGAATTCGAGCATCTTCGCCCTGCCGCTCTCGATCACCTCCATGGCGTCGGTCACCACCGCGCCTTCCACGCAACCGCCAGACACCGATCCCTCGAAATTACCCTCGTCGTCGATCACCAGATGCGAGCCGACAGGGCGCGGCGCGGAACCCCAGGTCTCGACCACGGTGGCGACCGCGACATCCCTGCCCGCCTTCTTCCAGGCCTCGGCGACCGCCAGTTCGTCGCCCGGATCGTTTGCGCCTGATGAAGTGTCCATACCCCGTTCCATCCAGATACCTCCACGATGCATCCTAGGCGGCCATCGCCTCGATCCAGCGACGCGGATCGTGCGAGCGGCCATGCGGGCCGTTGACGGGCCGCGACAATGCCCTGCACAGATCGGTCAGCGCATCGAGCGAATGCACCGGCCGGAATTCGTCGACATGCGGCAACATGGTGCGAATGCCGTGCGCCCTCGCCTCGAAGCCTTCGAACCGCAGCAGCGGATTGAGCCAGATCAGCCGCCGGCAGGAGCGGTGCAGCCGGTCCATCTCGCGCTCCAGAATAGCATCGACATCGCGTTCCAGACCATCCGTGATCAACAGCACGATGGCGCCCTGCCCCAGCACGCGGCGCGCCCACAGCCGGTTGAACTCGGCAAGTGCCGTCCCGATCCTGGTTCCGCCCGACCAGTCCTGCACGGCGCCGGTGCATTCGGCCAGCGCCTCGTCCGGGTCCTTGCGGCGCAATTGCCGCGTCACATTGGTCAGCCGCGTGCCGAACACGAAGCCATGCACGCGTCGCCGCTTCTCCATCAGCGCATGCGTGAAGTGCAGGAAGATGCGCGAATACTGGCTCATCGAGCCTGAAATGTCGGCCAGCACGACGACGGGAGGCTGCTCGACGCGTTGTTGGCGGAACTTCGGCAGCACCAGATCGCCGCCCGTGCGCATGCTTGCCGCCAGCGTGCGTCTCGGATCGACGATCCCCGGACGGTTGACCGCCTGAAAGCGCCGCGTGCGCACCGCGTCGAAGGGCAGCACCAGATCGGCCATGGCGCGGCGTGCCAGCGCGATCTCGGCGGCGCTCATCTGCGCGAAATCCTTGGCGCGCAGCACTTCCTTTTGCGAGGCGGTCATGCGCGCATCGATCTCGATGCGCTGCTGCTCGCGCTCCTCCCGCTTCTTGTTCTGGCCGGAGAACATGGCCTCGGCAGCGCGGTCCTGCCCGGCGCGGCGTTCCTCCGGGGCTTGCTCCCTCGGATTGGCCATGGGCGAGAACATCTGCAGCATCTTCTCGACCAGATCGCGCGGCCGCCAGAAAAGCTTGAACGCCTCGTCGAAAACGGCATGGTCCTCGCGCCGGCTCACCAGCACGCAATGCAGCGTCCAGTAGAAGTCCTCCCGGCTGCCTATGCCGGCGGCCTGAACCGCGCGCACCGCCTCCACCGCCGCCGCCGGACCGACCCGCATGCCGGCGGCCCGCAAGGTCCGGGCGAAATGAATGATGTTGTCGCCCAAACGGGCGTGGGATTGCAATTTCCTGAGCGGGTTCTCGGCCATGCCGGTCAGGCGTCCGCCGCCTGGAGCTTCGCCTTCACTTCTTCGAGCAGCTTGCGCCCCTCGCTGGATTCGATGCGGGCAATGTCGTCCTGATATTTGAGCAGGACGCCAATCGTGTCCGACACCGTCTGGGGATCGAGCGCCAGTTTGTCCAGTTCGGTCAGCGCGCCCGCCCAGTCGAGCGTTTCGGCTACGCCCGGATTCTTGAACAGGTCCATTTCGCGCAGCTTCTGCACGTAGGTGACGATCTCTCGCGACAATGCCTCGCCCGCCTTCGGCACCTTGGTGGCGAGGATCGCCAGTTCGCGTTCTGCGCCGGGATAATCGACCCAGTGGTAAAGGCAGCGCCGCTTCAGCGCGTCATGGATTTCGCGCGTGCGGTTGGTCGTGATGACGACGATGGGCGGCTCGGCCGCCTTGACCGTACCGAATTCGGGGATCGTCACCTGAAAGTCCGACAGGATCTCCAGCAGAAATGCCTCGAAAGCCTCGTCGGTCCGGTCGAGTTCGTCGATCAGCAGAACGGGAGCCTGGCCCGGCAGGCCTTCCAGCGCCTGCAGCAGCGGACGGCGGATCAGGAAACGCTCGGAAAAGACGTTCTTTTCCATCATGTCGTGATCCTGGTCGCCAAGCGCCTCGCGCATCCGGATCTCGATCATCTGCGCGGCGTAGTTCCACTCATAGACGGCGGATGCGACGTCGAGCCCTTCGTAGCATTGCAGGCGGATGAGCTTGCGCCCGAGCGTCTCGGCCAGCACCTTGGCGATCTCGGTCTTGCCGACCCCCGCCTCGCCTTCAAGGAAAAGCGGCCGCCCCATCTTCAGACTCAGGAACAATACGGTCGCCAGCGCCCGGTCGGCGACATAGCCGCCCGCCGAAAGCAGTTCCATCGTTTCGTCGATCGATTGGGGAAGGCTGCGACGGGCCGGCTTCTGCTCGTTCATCAATGGCCTCTATTTCCTCCGCAACGCCGCCAGTTTTAGCTCCCTGACGTCGCGGCTCAGACTACACAGAGCGATATTGGCGGTCCAGATAGACGAGCGCCTCGCCGTCGTTCTCCTCTCCGACGGCAATCACCCGGCCGAAGATGATGTCGTGCGTGTGCACCGACTGCACGTCGACGACGACGCAATCGAGCGAAGCGCGCGCGCCCGCGAGCACCGGCGAGCCCGTTTCAAGCGTATGCCATTCGCCATGGGCGAACCGCTCTTCCATTTCCAGACGGCCTTCGCCGGCAAAGGCCCGCGCCAGTTCGACATCGCTCCCCGAGAGGACGTTGACCGCGAAACAGCCGTTCTCGGCGAACATCCTGTTTTCCGCGCGATTGTGATTGAGGCAGATCAGCACCGTTGGCGGATCGTCCGAAATCGACACTGCGGCCGAGACGGTAACGCCGCGCCGTCCCGCCGGCCCCTCCGTGGTGACGACATTGACCGCGCCGGCGAACCGGCTCATCGCGTCGCGATAGACCTGCGAGGGAATGGCGGCGGCCCCGGAGGGCGGCCTTGTCTTGAAGTCGTCCATAAGCACCAGATAATGCGTGAAGCGCGGTTTTCATCACATCTTGCCATAAAACACAAAGACGTTTTGTTCCCATGCGACACGATCTGCCGGGAGAGGCGATCCAATCGCCGCATTGCCAGCCGCCGGCCGCGTTGATATTGAAAGTCATGCCGTCACAGAAACGGCGGGCCCAAGGCCCAAATCCAAACGGGGAACAATGGCAGCGATCGTCGAGGTCAAAGCGGTTTCAAAGCGCTTCGGGGCATTCCACGCGGTTCGCGACTGTTCGTTATCGGTCGAGGAAGGCTCGATTACCGGCCTGATTGGTCCGAACGGCGCAGGAAAATCCACGCTTTTCAACATGATGGCCGGTGCGTTCGCGCCAACAACGGGCCGCATCATGTTCGATGGCCGGGATGTGACCGGCCTGAGCGCGCACGAATTGTTTTCGCTCGGCCTGCTGCGCACCTTTCAGATCGCACATGAGTTCTCCAATCTGTCGGTGCTCGAAAACCTCATGATGGTTCCCGGCGCGCAGAGCGGCGAGGACCTTTTCTCCGCATGGCTGCGCCCTGCCCGCGTCGCTACCGAAGAAGCGGCCATCATGAAGAAGGCCGACGAGGTCATCGACTTCCTCAAGCTGGGGCGCGTGCGCAACGAGCCTGCCGGCAATCTTTCCGGTGGCCAGAAGAAGCTGCTGGAACTCGGCCGCACCATGATGGTCGATGCCAGGCTGGTTCTGCTCGACGAGATCGCCGCCGGCGTGAACCGCACGCTGCTCAAGGATCTGGCAGACAACATCGTGCGTTTGAACCGCGAGCTCGGCTACACCTTCTTCGTCATCGAGCACGACATGGATTTCATCGCCGAACTCTGCAATCCCGTCATCGTGATGGCGTCGGGCAGCGTGATGACCGAGGGCCATATCGACGACATCAAGGCCGACGAGCGCGTGATCGAGGCCTATTTCGGCGGCTCGCCCACGGGTCACGCCACGACCGCGCAAGCCCAGTCCGCCGCCAGGAGCGCTCCCGGAGCGGCGTCATGAGCTTCCTGTCGATCGACAATCTGACAGGCGGTTACGGTCAGATGACCATTCTCAACGGCGTCAACCTGACGCTCGACAAGGGCGAGATCGGCGTCATCGTCGGCCCCAACGGCGCCGGCAAGTCGACGCTGCTCAAGGCGATGTTTGGTCTCGTCAACGTCACCGGCGGTTCGATCACCATCGAGGGCGAGGACATCACCCGCCTGCCCCCCGACAAGTTCGCCTCGCGCCGCATCGCCTTCGTGCCGCAGGAATACAACATCTTCCCCACGCTCACCGTGAACGAGAACCTGGAGATGGGCGCCTATTCGCGCCGCGACGACTGTTCCGCGGTCATGGAACACATCTACGACATTTTCCCGCCACTCAAGGACAAGCGCCACCAGAATGCCGGCGAATTGTCGGGCGGCCAGCGCCAGATGGTGGCCGTCGGCCGCGCGCTGATGATCGAACCGCGCCTGCTGCTGCTCGACGAGCCGACCGCCGGCCTGTCGCCGATGTTCATGAGCGAGATCTTCGACCGCGTCATCGCCGTCAACCGAACTGGCGTCACCATCGTCATGGTCGAGCAGAACGCCAAGCAGGCGCTGGCCATCGCCTCTACCGGCTTCGTGCTCGCCAGCGGCTCGAACGCCTTTACCGACACCGGCAAGAACCTGCTTGCCAATCCCGAAGTCGCCAAGAGTTTCCTGGGGGGCTGATGGCGGAGTTCGTCTTTTTCCTCAACAAGGCGGTCTTGTCCGGCCTGATCATCGGATCGATCTACGCGCTCGGCGCGATCGGGTTGACGCTGGTCTTCGGCATTCTGCGCTTTGCGCACATCGCCCATGGCGACGTGATGACCGTCGGCGCCTTCTTCACCCTGATCCTGGCCGGCATCCTGTCGTCGATGGGTTTCGTCTCGCCCGTACCGCTGGTCCTCGTCACGCTGATCCCAGCCATGGCGCTGACGGCGGCTTTTTCCATCGGGCTCGACCGCATTTTCTACAAGCCGCTGCGCGACAGCGGCGCCAAGCCGATCATCATCGTCATGGCCTCCATCGGCGTGATGCTGATGTTGCAGGGACTGGTGCGCATTTTCGCCGGCACCGGCACGCGCAACATGTTTTTCGACCAGCCCAAGGACATCTACCGCATCCCCTTCTTCGGTTCCTCGCGCGACCTCGTGCTGACCGAACCCCAGACCGTGCTGATCGTCTTCACCTTCGCCGCGATGATTGCGCTGCACCTGTTCCTGACGCGCTCGCGCCTCGGCAAGGCTATGCGCGCCGTATCCGACAATGCCGATCTGGCGCGGATCACGGGCATCAACATCGACCATGTGGTCAAGGCGACCTGGATCATCGGCGGCGGGCTCGCCTGCGCGGCCGGCGGTCTGCTGTCCATGGACGTGTTCCTCAAGCCCGACCTTTCGTTCAACCTGCTGCTGCCGATCTTCGCCGCAACCATCGTCGGCGGCATCGGCCAGCCCTATGGCGCCATCGCAGGCGGTTTCCTGGTGGGCTTTTCCGAAACGCTGGCCATCTTCAACTGGTCCGTGCTGCTGCGTCCCGTTGCGCATCTCCTGCCCTTCGACCTGCCGGCCTCGATCGCTCTGGTGCCGACCGAGTACAAGCTGACAGTGCCCTTCGTCATCCTCATCATCGTGCTGGTCTACCGACCGACGGGCATCTTCAAAGGGAGGGTGCTGTGACCGGTCCGTCAGGAACCGCCCCGGCCCAGAGCCCGGCCAAAAGCTATCTCCGCGACTTCGCCGTTTTCGGCGCCCTCGGTATCGTCATTCTCGCCGTCTACGTCTTCCAGGGCGCGGTCTACTCGACCCGCGTCTTCGTCGAGGCCGCCTGCTATGCCATTCTGGCGCTCGGCCTCAACATCCAGTGGGGTTATGCCGGCCTGTTCAATGTCGGCATCATGGGTTTCGTCGCCGCCGGCGCTGCCGCGTCCATGATCGTCTCCTTCCCGGCCAATCCGGATTTCTGGAACTCGCAAGGCCCGGCGATGCTGGTCTGGTTCGTCGTCAAGCTGGTGCTTTCGATTGCGCTGATTGTCTGCGCCAACCTCTCGCACCGCATCGGCGCGGGACCCCGGCTCAAGCCCCTGCTGATCGCCATCGCCATCGCGTTTGCCTGGATCATGCTGTCGGCGCACATGGATGCGATGGCGCACGAAATCGAATCGAAGGCTACCTGGATGGGCGGCTTCGGCCTGCCGGTCTTCGTGGGCTGGTTCGTCGCAGCCATCGTCGCCGGGCTCATCGCATGGTTCGTCGGCAAGATATGTCTGGGCCTGCGCTCGGACTATCTCGCCATCGCCACGCTGGGCTTCGCCCAGATCATCAAGCATTTCCTCAAGAACGCCGACTGGCTGACCAAGGGAACGCTCACGGTCTCGCCCCTGCCCTGGCCCGTGCCGAGGCCGGAAGATGGCGAGTTCCTGTTCTCCCGCGCGCTCTATCTCTCGCTCGTCGCGGTCTTCGTCGTCGTCATCTATCTGGCGCTGCAGCGCGCCTATCACGCGCCCTGGGGCC
>JAGRLL010000339.1 GCA_020441855.1 Nitratireductor sp. | reverse complement strand
TGAGCAGCAGCTTGCCGTATTTGTAAGCCATGACATCCTCGCGGGCGCTGGAGACAAGCCCTGCGGCGTTGAACGCAACCACCGCCGCATCGACCGTCTCGTCCGTGCCGGCCGGATAACGCCCGAGATCGAAGATCGCCGATTGCGGCGTGCCAAAGGCGCATACAATACCCGGTGTAAGGTATTCGCTCGGCAGCATGACCGCGACGCCGTAGACATTGGCGAAATAGCGCAGCGCCATGCGCTCGTTGGCGACGCCGTTCTGCATGCAGAAGATTGGCTGGTCGACCGCGCCGGCGGCAAGCAGATCGGCAAGAGCGGCTTCGGTGTTCTGGCTCTTGATGCAGAGCAGGATGATATCGTCCGATCTCAGACCCAACGCGGCAGGGTCTTCGGCGCAGTCGAACCGGGCATGGCTGTCGCCCATCGGTGTCTTCAGGGTCAGTCCGTTTTCATTGATGGCTCGAAGCTGCTCGCCCCGGGCGACCGCGGCGACCTCGTAGCCGGCATTGGCAAGGGTAACGGCCAGCGTGCCTCCGATGGCTCCGACTCCGACAATGATGAAGCGCATTTATGACCCCTCGCCGGCTCGAACCATGACGAGCGGTGTGATGGCACAAAAAAGGTTTCGCGGACAAGCAGGCTTGCAACGGGCGCGCCTGGAACGGGCAGTCTGACGATGGGTGAAGCGGTCGGCACAATGACCGAGCCGTTTCACCCATGCCAGGAGGAACCTATTCCGCGGCCTCGGTCGCCATCGGATTGTTGGGATGCGTCGTCCAGTTGGCGTAGTCGGCCGAAACCTTCTTGCCGGTGCGCTGGTCAAGCGCGCCTGCTTCCAGCCTTTCCATGGTGATGCAGCCCTCGACCGGGCACACATCGACGCACAGATTGCAGGCGACGCATTCATTGTCCTGCACTTCGAAGTGGCGCTGACCGTCCTTCATGGCGGTGATCGCCTGGTGCGAGGTGTCCTCGCAGGCGATGTAGCAGCGGCCGCACTTGATGCACTTGTCCTGATCGATGCGAGCCTTGGTGATGTAGTTGAGGTTGAGATACTGCCAGTCGGTAACGTTGGGCACCGCGCGGCCGGCGAAGTCGGCGAGCGTTGCATGGCCCTTGGCGTCCATCCAGTTTTCCAGACCCGAAATCATCTCCTGGACGATCTTGAAACCGTAGGTCATGACGGCGGTGCAGACCTGGACATTGCCGGCGCCCATGGCCATGAACTCGGCAGCATCGCGCCATGTCGTGATGCCGCCAATGGCCGAGATCGGCAGGCCGGCGCATTCGCTATCGCGGGCAATCTCGGAAACCATTGACAGCGCGATCGGCTTGACCGCCGGGCCACAATAGCCGCCATGCGTTCCCTTGCCGTCGATGGTCGGTTCCGGCGCGAAGGTGTCAAGATTGACGGAAGTGATCGAGTTTATGGTGTTGATCAGCGAAACCGCGTCGGTACCGGCAGCATGCGCTGCGCGCGCCGGCTTGCGGATATCGGTGATGTTGGGCGTCAGCTTGGTGATGACCGGCATGCGCGTATTGGCCTTGCACCAGCGCACGACCATCTCGACATATTCCGGCACCTGGCCGACAGCCGCGCCCATGCCACGCTCGCTCATGCCGTGGGGGCAGCCGAAATTCAGTTCGATACCGTCCGCACCGGTCTCCTCGACCAGCGGCAGGATCGCCTTCCAGGATTCTTCCTCGCAGGGCACCATCAGCGAGACGACGACGGCGCGATCAGGCCAGTCCTTCTTGACCTGCTTGATCTCGCGCAGGTTCACGTAAAGATCGCGGTCGGTAATGAGCTCGATGTTGTTGAGGCCCAGCAGACGGCGGTCGGCGCCCCAGATCGCGCCATAGCGCGGACCGTTGACGTTGACGACCGGCGGGCCTTCCTCGCCCAGCGTCTTCCAAACGACGCCGCCCCAGCCCGCCTTGAAGGCGCGCTCCACATTGTAGGCCTTGTCGGTGGGCGGCGCGGATGCGAGCCAGAACGGATTGGGCGACTTGATGCCGACGAAATTGCTGCGAAGGTCTGCCATTTCATTGCCCTCCGTGGATCAGGCGCTCAGCGCCCGGTAATCGACTTGTTGATGCTTTCGGCCGCGTCGCGGCCCTGGGCGACCGCGGACACCGTAAGGTCGTCGCCGGTCGAAGAACAGTCGCCACCGGCCCACACGCCGGCAAGCGAGGTGCGGCCCTCGTCGTCGACCTTGATCTTGCCTCTCTCGAGCGCCGGCGCGCCATCGCCGAGATCGTCCGCCACCAGTTTCTGGCCGATGGCCTTGAACACCTGGTCGCAGGCGAGCTTTAAGCTCTCGCCGGTCATCTCCAGCCTGCCCTTCTTTTCCTCGGTGTATTCGAGCTTGATGCCCTCCACCTTTCCCTTGTCGGAAAGGATCTTCTTCGGCGCGAGCCAGTGCCGGATGGTGACGCCCTTTGCGGCAGCCAGTTCCTGTTCAAATCGCGAAGCCTTCATGGCGTCCGCGCCACGGCGATAGCAGATCGTCACTTCCTCGGCGCCGAGCAGCTTCGACTGGATTGCCGCGTCGATGGCGGTCATGCCACCGCCGATGACGACGACGCGGCGGCCGATATCGAGCTTGCCGAGATTCTTTGCCTGACGCAGATCGGCGATGAAGTCGACGGCATCGCAGACGCCATCGGCATCCTCTCCCTTCGCCTCGAGCGCATTGACCCCGCCCAGTCCCATGCCGAGGAAGACGGCGTCGTACTCGCCCGTCAGGTCCGCGAGGGAGAAATCGCGGCCAAGCGCCTTGCCATTCCTGATCTCGATGCCGCCGATGGCGGCCACGTAGTCGACCTCGGCCCTGGCGAAACCGTCGACCGTCTTGTAGGCGGCGATGCCATATTCGTTGAGGCCGCCCGACTTCTTCTTCGCCTCGAAGATCTCGACCGCATGGCCATGCATGGCGAGGCGGTGGGCGCAGGCAAGGCCGGCAGGTCCGGCGCCGACAATCGCCACTCTCTTTCCGGTCGACGGGGCGCGGCCGAAGAATTGCGCATTGGCGGCCATCGCCTTGTCGGTCGCATAGCGCTGCAGGCGGCCGATCTCGACCGGCTTGCCTTCGGCAGCCTCGCGCACGCACGCCTCCTCACACAATTGCTCGGTCGGGCAAACACGGGCGCACATGCCGCCCAGAATGTTCTGCCGGAAGATCGTCTTCGCAGAGCCGAGCGGATTGCCGGTGGCGATCTCGCGGATGAAAAGCGGGATGTCGATCGAGGTCGGGCAAGCCGTCATGCACGGCGCATCGTGGCAAAAATAGCAGCGATCGGCGGCCACGAACGCCTCGTGATCGTCCAGGGGCGGATGAAGGTCGACGAAATTGTCCCGATATTCGGTGGCCGAGAGCCGTCCCGATGCAATGCCATCCTTCAAGCGCGTCATTACCGAACTCTCCCGCAGCGCGCGCCAGGTCCACTATGCCTGGCCGACACAAAATCAGCTTGGTCGCAAAACGCTATCCGAACATTGTTTTTTGATCAATTGGTAAAATTTTTCCGGAATCGGCCCGGGAGATCGGCAAGAACCATGCCCGTCGGGTGGCGCAAACGCGTTCCCGGCAAAGCTGTTCCACCTTCGGCCAGAGCGCGGCAATCGCAGGTTTCGCGATTGAACACAGTTTTTTGACCAGATGGAAAATCTAGTTGCCTTTTGGCTCCATTTGAACTTGTCTGAGGGCAAGGAGCCCGATGCAAAGAGGGAACCGCGGCGCCCGCCGCGAGACACTGGCTCCCATAATTCAACAAGGAGGATATCCATGAAAACCATGCTCAGGCTGCTTGCGGCAACGGTACTTGCTACCGGGCTGGCAGGCGCAGCCAATGCCAAAACGCTGGTCTATTGCTCCGAAGCAAGCCCCGAAGGCTTCGACCCGGCGCTCTACACTTCCGGCACTACTTTCGATGCCGCCTCGCGCACGGTCTACAACCGTCTCGTCGAGTTCAAGCACGGATCGACCGAAGTCGAGCCGGGCGTCGCGGAGAGCTGGGACGTCAATGACGACGGCACCGAGTACACCTTCCACCTGCGTTCAGGCGTCAAGTTCCAGACCACCGATTTCTTCACGCCGTCGCGCGACCTGAACGCCGACGACGTGATCTTCTCCTTCGAGCGCCAGCTCAAGGGCGACATGGCGTGGAACAAATATGTCAATGGCGCCGCCTGGGAGTATTCCGACGGCATGGGCTTCCCCGATCTCATCAAGGGAATCGAGAAGGTTGACGACCTGACGGTCAAGTTCGTGCTGAGCCGTCCCGAAGCGCCGTTCCTGGCGGATCTCGGCATGGACTTCGCTTCCATCGTCTCGAAGGAATATGCCGACAAGCTGGAAGCAGACGGCAAGATGGAGCAGCTGAACCAGATGCCGCTCGGCACCGGCCCCTACAAGTTCGTGGCCTACCAGCCCGACGCGGTGATCCGCTATGCTGCCCATCCCGACTACTTCAAGGGCAAGCAGAAGATTGACGACCTCGTCTTCGCGATCACGACCGACGCCTCGGTTCGCGCGCAGAAGCTGAAGGCCGGCGAATGCCACATCATGCCCTATCCGAACGCAGCGGACGTGGAAGGCCTGAAGGCCGATCCGAACCTGACCGTCACGCAGCAGGAAGGCCTCAACGTCGCCTATCTCGCCTACAACACCCAGCAGGCGCCTTTCGACAAGGCCGAGGTGCGCAAGGCGCTCAACATGGCGATCAACAAGAAGGCGATCATCGACGCGGTCTTCCAGGGCGCGGCCTCCCCGGCCACAAACCCGATCCCGCCGACAATGTGGTCCTACAACAAGTCGATCCAGGACGATCCCTACGATCCCGACGCCGCCAAGAAGATGCTCGAAGAAGCCGGCGTCAAGGATTTGTCGATGAAGATCTGGGCCATGCCGGTCGCGCGTCCCTACATGCTGAACGCACGCCGCGCAGCAGAAGTGATGCAGGCCGACTTCGCCAAGATCGGCGTCACCGTCGAGATCGTCACCTATGAATGGGCCGAATACCTGAAGCTGTCCAAGGCGGTCGACCGCGACGGCGCCGTGATGCTCGGCTGGACCGGCGACAANNNCGACCCGGACAACTTCCTCGACACGCTGCTCGGCTGCGACGCCGTCGGCGGCAACAACCGCGCCCAGTGGTGCAACGAGGAATTCGACAAGCTCGTCTCGGAAGCCAAGGTCTCGTCCGACGCGGCCAAGCGCACCCAGCTCTATGAAGAGGCTCAGGTCGTCTTCAAGCGCGAAGCGCCATGGGCGACGCTGGACCATTCGCTGGTCTTCATGCCGATGTCGAAGAAGGTTTCCGGCTACGTGCAGGATCCGCTCGGCTATCATCGCTTCGACGACGTCGATATCGCAGAGTAAGCGGGTTCGCCCGCTTGAGGGCGCCCCGGGAGACCGGGGCGCCCTTTCTCCATCCGGCCAGCCGCAATGCTGAAACTCATTCTCTCCCGTCTCGCGGTACTGATCCCGACCTTCCTCGGGGTCTCCATCATCGCCTTTTCCTTCATCCGGCT
>JAGRLL010000338.1 GCA_020441855.1 Nitratireductor sp. | reverse complement strand
CTCCGTGAAAACCAACGCATGCGCAAGCTCGCCGGAGCCTAGTGCGACAGTTCCTTCGTCGCGCCGTCGAGACCGGAGAGCGTCAGCGGGTACATGCGGCCGCCGAACAATTTCTGGATCATCTGCGTCGACTGCGTGTAGCGCCAGGTATGCTCCGGCACCGGATTGATCCAGACCATGCGCGGCCAATGGTCGAGCGCGCGCTGCAGCCAGGTTTCTCCGGCTTCCTTGTTCCAGTGCTCGACCGAGCCTCCCGGCTGCACGATTTCCCAAGGGCTCATTGCCGCGTCGCCGACGAAGATCGCCTTGTAGTCGGGACCGTAGGTGTTGAGCACGTCCAGGGTCGACATCACCTCCGAGTGGCGGCGGCGATTGTCCTTCCACACGCCTTCGTACAGGCAATTGTGGAAGTAGAAATATTCCAGATATTTCAGTTCCATGCGTGCGGCCGAGAAAAGCTCCTCGACGATCTTCACGTGGTCGTCCATCGAACCGCCGACATCGAGGAACAGCAACACCTTCACCGCGTTGCGCCGTTCGGGCCGCATCTTGACGTCGAGATAGCCGTGTTCGGCCGTGGCCTGGATCGTGCCGGACAGGTCGAGTTCCTCGTGCGCGCCCTCGCGCACCCAGCGCCGCAGGCGCTTCAGCGCAACCTTGATGTTGCGCGTGCCGAGTTCGACCGAATCGTCGAAATTCCTGAACTCGCGCCGGTCCCAGACCTTGACCGCGCGCCGGTGCCGGCTCTCGTGCTGGCCGATGCGAACGCCTTCGGGATTGTAGCCATACGCCCCGAAGGGCGAGGTGCCGGCGGTACCGATCATCTTGCTGCCGCCCTGATGGCGCTTTTCCTGTTCGGCGAGCCGCTTTTTCAGCGTCTCCATCAGTTCGTCCCAGCCGCCGAGTTTGTCGACCAGCGCCTTTTCCTCTTCGCTGAGGTATTTTTCGGCGAGCTTCTTCAGCCATTCCTCGGGCAGTTCGCGCACATCGACACCGTCGGGCGAACCCGACACGGCCTCCAGTCCCTTGAAGATCTCGCCGAACACCCGGTCGAAGCGGTCGATATGGCGCTCGTCCTTCACCAGCGCCGAACGGGCCAGATAGTAGAATCCTTCGACGTCGAAGCTGACCAGACCGGCCTGCATCGCTTCGAGCAGGGTCAGATATTCGCGCAAGGTCACCGGGACCTTGGCCTGTTTCAGCGCGAGGAAAAAGGGGATGAACAAGGGACGCGTTCCTTTCGATTGACCGGAACTTAGCGTCCCTCGCCGATATCCGCCAGATCGAACGGCGTCGTCTGGTAGGTCTGGTTGATCCAGTTGCCGAACAGCAGATGCGCGTGGGATCGCCAGCGGTTGAGCGGCGGGCGATCGGGATTGTCGCCGGGAAAGTAGTTCGCCGGCATCTCGATCGGCGTGCCGGCGGCAATGTCGCGGCTGTATTCCTCGCCGAGCGAGAAGGAATCGTATTCGATGTGATTGAAGATGTAGAGCCGGTTGGCGAAGCGCTCGTGCACCAGGCACGGTCCGGTGACGTCCGATTCCATCAGGATTTCCAGACTTTGATGCTCGCGGATGTCCGCGCCCTTGACCTCGGTCCAGCGCGAGACCGGAATGGAGAAATCATCGGAAAAGCCGTTCAGATAGGGCGACGCCGGGATGAGGTTGCGGTGGCGGTAGACGCCGAACGCCTTCTTGGCGAGCGCATGCTTCGGCACGCCATGGAAATGGTACATTGCCGCCATCGCCCCCCAACACACGAAGAAGCTCGAATGCGCGTTGGTCACTGTCCAGTCGAGGATGGCTTCCATTTCGCGCCAGTAGGAAACTTCGTCGAAGGCGAGCAATTCGATCGGCGCGCCGGTGATGATGAACCCGTCGAACTTGCGCTCCCGAACCTCTTCCCAGGTCTGGTAGAAGGCGATGAGATGCTCTTCCGGCGTGTTCTTGGGTCGGTGGTTGCCGACGCGGATCAGCGACAGTTCGACCTGCAGGGGCGTGGCACCGACAAGGCGCGCGATCTGCGTCTCGGTCCTGATCTTGTTGGGCATCAGGTTGAGCAGGCCGATATGCAGCGGACGGATGTCCTGGCGCACCGCATGCGTTTCGTCCATCACGCTCACGCCCTCGCGGATCAGCGTCTCGCGGGCGGGCAGAAGGTCTGGGATACGGATCGGCATGGCACGTCACTCTTCAATCGTAATGCGGGCAAACAAAAAACCGGCTCGCGATAAAATCGCTGCCGGTTCCGGATGGCAAATAGCTGTCTGCCAGCGGCCCTTTTAGCGACTTCTTTTACGTGGCTGCAAGCCGGCCATCCCTTCAGGAAAGGCAAATCACCACGGAGAGATTCATATAATCGGTGCCGAAGCGGGGGTCAATCGCGCAAGGCGGCAGCCTACCCGCCCCGCTGCCTTGCCAGAAACGCCAGCCGCTCGAACAGGTGCACGTCCTGCTCGTTCTTGAGCAGGGCGCCATGCAGCTTCGGCAGCATGTTCTTGGCGTCGGCGCGCAGATCTTCCGGCGCGATATCGTCGGCAACCAGCAGGCGTATCCAGTCCAGCGCTTCCGACGTCGACGGCTTCTTCTTGAGGCCCGGCGTGTCGCGGATTTCGTAGAACTGGGTCAGCGCGGCCTGCACCAGCTTCTGCTTGATGCCGGGATAATGCACGTCGACGATCCGGGTGAGCGTGTCGATCTCCGGAAAGGTGATGTAGTGGAAGAAACAGCGGCGCA
>JAGRLL010000337.1:2319-7692 GCA_020441855.1 Nitratireductor sp. | reverse complement strand
CCGGTCGGGCCGATCAGCAGGATGTTGGACTTCGCAAGCTCCACATCGTTGTGCTTGGAGGCGTGCGCCAGACGCTTGTAATGGTTATGCACCGCAACCGACATCACGCGCTTGGCGTGTGACTGGCCGATCACGTAATCGTCGAGAACCTTCAGGATCTCCTGCGGCGTGGGGATTCCGTTGCCGGACTTGACCATCGAGGATTTGTTTTCCTCGCGGATGATGTCCATGCACAATTCGACGCATTCGTCGCAGATGAAGACGGTCGGGCCGGCGATCAGCTTCCTGACTTCATGCTGGCTCTTGCCGCAGAAGGAACAGTAAAGCGTGTTCTTCGATTCGCCGCCGTTGGATACCTTGCTCATTCGTCACCCTCTCCGGTCCGGCACCCCGGTTCCTGCCACCCCCAGGCCAAAACCGCCTTGGGTGTCCCGCGGCCGGAACAGGTTTCCGATCCCGTATCTGGCGAAACCTTCACGATAACCAGCGCAAAACTCGCCATTCGTCTCGCCTAACGGTACCTCCGGCCTGATTTAGCCGGCAATTGGCTCAAATCAAGCATCGTGATATCCGCTTCGCAAGCGCAAAGCGGAAACCGGCCCGATTTTGTCGCCTCAAACCTCTATATAAGCTTAACAGCGCGCAAGTCTTGTGACCTGAATGTCACAAAGCGTCGCATCCGCGCGTCACCGATGCGAATTTGCTCCGCACCGGCGTCTTGCTGTCTTTCATCTTGCGCGAATCAGGCCTCGTCTTCGCGAGACTCGATAACCTTGTCGATCAGGCCCCATTCCCTGGCTTCGTCGGAAGTCATGAAGTGGTCGCGGTCGAGTGTGGACTCCACCGTCTCGTAATTCTGGCCGGTGTGCTTTTCGTAGATCTCGTTGAGCCGGCGCTTCAGCTTGATGATGTCCTGGGCATGGCGCTCGATGTCGGAGGCCTGGCCCTGGAAACCGCCGGAAGGCTGGTGAACCATGATGCGCGCATTCGGCAGCGCGAAACGCATGTCCTTGTGGCCGGCGCACAGCAGCAGCGAACCCATGGACGCGGCCTGGCCGAGACACAGGGTGGAAACGGGCGGACGAATGAACTGCATGGTGTCGTAGATCGAAAGACCCGAGGTCACGATCCCGCCCGGCGAATTGATGTAGAGATGGATTTCCTTTTTCGGATTCTCCGCCTCCAGGAACAGAAGCTGGGCGTTGACCAGCGTCGCCATGCCGTCCTCGATCGGTCCGGTGATGAACAGCACGCGTTCCTTCAGGAGACGGGAAAAGATGTCGTAGGCACGCTCGCCGCGATTGGTCTGTTCGACGACCATCGGAACGAGGTTCATGGCGGTTTCAATCGGATCTTTCATGGAAAATGCACCTGGGTTCGAGGCGGAGCGCTGGAGACGGGAAAGGCAGGCAATATCGCCCCTTCCCCGTTCGAATCGTCGATGGAACTACAAATAGGTCATGGCGCGGCGGGAAAAAAGGGTCGCGCCAACCCGCGCGTGCAAAGGGTAAACGCCGCATGGGCGGGCGTCACCCTCCGGCGGTCCATTCGTCCGGTGTCAGGCAGGACGAAAGTTCCTCCGGTCTGGAGACACCGAGCTGGATCATGTTGTTTTCCAGATCGTTCCTCAGCATCTGCGCCACGAGGTCTCCGCCCGCTTCGCCTGCCGCGGCGATGCCGTAAATGAAGGCGCGGCCGGCAAGCACGAATTCTGCGCCGAGCGCCAGCGCGCGTGCGATGTCGAGCCCGCCCTGGATACCGCTGTCGAACAGGACCGAGATCTTGCCGCGCACCTGTGGCGCAATGCGTCTCAGCGCGTCAATCGCGGCAGGCGCCGCATCGAGTTGGCGCGCGCCGTGATTGGACACCACGATGCCGTCCATGCCAAGGCGAATGCAGGCTTCGGCGTCTTCCTCCGCCATGATGCCCTTGATGATGACCGATCCCTTCCAGCGTTCGCGTATCGCCGCGAGATGATCGTAATCGATCTTTCCGATCCTCCTCGCCATGTATTCCGAAAGCATGATCCCCGGCTCCTTTTCGAGATAGGGATCGAGCGTCCTGAATTTCGGTGCGCCATATCGCGCGGTCGCCAGCGCCCATTGCGGACGCGCCAGCACCTGCGCCAGCCGCGACAGGCCGCCCTTGTCGCGCGACATGCCTGCCCTGCGCTGGCGCTCGCGCGTCGAGGAAACCGGCACATCGACCGTGACCACCAGAACCTCGTAGCCCGACCTTTCGGCCCGGCAGACGAGATCGGCCTCGGCGTCCGCGTCGTCGAAGGGATAAAGCTGGAACCAGCCATTGGGGCCGGCTATCGCGCCGATCGTTTCAGGCGTCTCGCAAGCCACCGTGGAAAGGCAATGCACCAGACCATGGTCGCGTGCGGCGCGCGCCAGGATCTTCTCGCCGCCCGGCCACATCAGGCCGGTCGCGCCAACCGGAGCCATTCCGATAGGCGCAGCATATTCCCGACCGAAAAGCGCGGTCTTGAGATCGGGCGTCTTGTAGCCGCTGACAAAGCGCGGCGTCATGCAGATCCGGTCCAGCCTGTCGCGGTTGCGCGAAATCCCCTTTTCCAGTCCCGTGCCACTGTCCAGGTACTCGAATGCGAAATGCGGCAAGCGCGCCCGCGCGGCCTCGCGCAGATAGGAGATTGCCGGATATCGATCCAGAAGCGCGTTGATTTCAGCCTGCGTCGTCATTGCCCCGATCTCCATGGCCCCAGTCTCGATGCGGAACACACATCAATCGCCGACAATATGCGGCCATTGCCAGTCATGTCGCGTCGAATGCGCTTGCTCGTGCGCCCGGATAAAACGCGCTGCATTATTGCATGGGCGCATATTGCCGTGGCCTGCGCGCGCCAGTCGTCCCGCATAGCGCCTGACAGTCCGATTTGGAAACGGAATCTCGACGTCCGGCACAACGCACCAGACCGCCGAACCCACGCAGATCGATCCCGTATGCGGCATGACGATCAAGCTCGACGCCGGCAAGCCCGGGGATTGCCCGAGTATGGCGACAGAGCAGGACGCTACGGCCGAAGCATCACCTTGCCCGTATTCGCGCCGGCAAGGGCGTCGGGCAGTTTGGCGTGCGCCTCTGCGAGCGGAACGATCGTCGCCACGTCGGTTTTCCATTTTCCTGTGGCGAAACGCTTCATGACTTCCGCACCGGCCGCCATGACGGTTTCTGGCGGTTTTTCGACCAGCCATTTCGTCAACCAGAAGCCGCGTATGCGCTTTTCCATGAAGATGAACTGTCCGGCCTGATTGAGCACTGGCGGCACGGCCGACAATTTGCCGTAGATCACCCATTCGGAACGCGACGGCATTGCGGCAAAGACGTCCGAACAGACCTGGTCGGCCACCGAATCGAGAAAGACGCGCGGTTTCTCCGCCTTAAGCACCGCACCCAAAGCCCGGGCAAAGCCGGGATCGGAAATGTCGAAGACATGCGCCGCCCCCAATTCCTTCAACTGCTCGACCTGTTCCACCCGACGCACCAGCGAGATCGCCGAATAGCCTTCGTCCTGGGCCAGCGCCGCGATCAGTTTGCACAATTGGCTCGCACCCGCCGACAGGATGAAGCTCTTTGAGCCCGCATCCTTGACCTCGCCGAACATGGCGATGGCCGTCATCGGATTGACGAAGAAGGCTGCCGCGTCCTCATCGCGAACGGCATCGACGACCGGCACGCAGGACCTCGCATCGGTCAGCGCATATTCCGCCCATGCGCCCGATTTCGACGCCGTCAGCGCAACGCGCTTGCCCAGCAATCCTTCCGCGCCCTCGCCGGCCTTGACCACAGTGCCGCAGCCTTCGAAGCCGGCGGGACGTCCGGCAACGCGCGGCAGACCGTATTCGCCCTTTATGAAATGCAGATCGGACGGATTGATGTTGGCGAGAATGATCTTCACCAGCACTTCGCCCGCACCCGGCTGTGGGACCGCGATCTCCTCATGCGTGACGAAGGGGTCGAGCGTTGTGATCGACGGCCCCTCGGCCGTGCCCGAAAAGCCGTTGCCGATAACCGTCAGAGCTTTCATGGAAGCCGGGATATCCGTCATCGTAAGTTCCTCCTCGCCCGATCAGGGCATCAGCACGACCTTGCCGGTCGCCTTGCGCGCATGGATGAATTCGAGCGCCTTGGCGGCATGTTCCAGCGGATAGACCGCCTCGACATGCGGCTTGACCTTGCCATGCGCATACCAGTCCATCAGTTCGGCCATGTTTTCGGCATAGACCTGCGGTTCGCGCTGCGTGAACGAGCCCCAGAACACGCCGACAAGGCTGTAGCCCTTGACCAGCGCCAGATTGACAGGAAATTTCGGGATCGAGCCCGACGCGAAGCCCACGATCAGCAGCCGCCCTTTCCAGGCAACCGAACGCGAACAGGCATCGAACACGTCGCCGCCGACGACATCGAACACCACGTCGGCGCCCTCGCCGCCCGTCGCTTCCTTGAGCGTGTCCTTCAAATTGTCGTAACCGAGTGCGCTGTCGGCGCCGTGGGCAAGCGCCAGCTTGCGCTTTTCCTCGCTGGAGGCGATCGCGATGACATTGGCGCCCATGGCCTTGCCGATCTCGACGGCGGCAAGGCCGGTCAGCCCCGCCGCCCCCGTCACGGCCAGCGTTTCGCCGGGCTGCAATTGCGCGCGTTGTTTCAAGGCGTGATGCGACGTGCCGTAACCGCACATCAGCGCGGTCACCTCGCCGGCATCGACCCCGCCCGGCACCGGCATCACCGCGTTCTGGTGCGCCTTGACCTCCTCGGCATAGGCGCCGAGCGTTGCAACCGATCCGACCCGCTGGCCCGGCTTGAAGCGCGTCACCTCGCTGCCAACCGCCGTTACCTCCCCGACCACTTCCATGCCGGGCGTGAACGGTGTTGGCGGCCTGGCCTGGTAAAGACCCTGCACCAGCAATCCGTCGGGAAAATTCACCCCGATCGCCTCGGCCCGGATGACGACTTCCTTCGGCCCCGGGACCGGGCTGTCGATTTCGGCAAGTTCGAGGTTGGCGATGGGCCCGTATTCGCGGCAGACGATCGCTTTCATCACACCTTTTCCTGCGTATATTTCTTCAGTTCCTGACGCGCGACCTGGCGGCGATGCACCGCATCGGGACCGTCGGCGAAGCGCAGCGTACGCACATGCGTCCAGGCTCTGGCGAGCGAGAAGTCCTGGGAGATGCCCGCCGCGCCATGCAATTGCATGGATTCGTCGATCACCTTGAGCGCCACCTGCGGCGCGATCACCTTGATCTGGGAAATCCACGGCGCCGCCGCCCTGGCGTCGCCCTGATCCATCATCCATGCTGCCTTGAGGCACAGCAGGCGCGCCATTTCGATTTCCATGCGGCAATTGGC
>JAGRLL010000337.1:0-2314 GCA_020441855.1 Nitratireductor sp. | reverse complement strand
ATGATGTCGTAATTGGCCCCGAGCTGGGCGAGCTTCTTGCCGAAGGCCTCGCGCCTGAGCGAGCGCTTGCACATCGCTTCGAGCGCGCGCTCCGCCTGGCCGATGGCCCGCATGCAATGGTGGATACGTCCGGGTCCGAGGCGGCCCTGCGAAATCTCGAAACCCGCGCCCTCGCGCACGAGCAGGTTCGAAGCCGGCACGCGCACATTGGTAAAACGCACATGCATATGGCCGTGCGGTGCATCATCCTCGCCAAAGACCTGCATGGCGCGAAGGATCTCCACACCCACGGTTCCGGCCGGCACCAGGACCATCGAATGCTGCTGGTGCCTGGGGCGGCTCGCATCGGGAGACGCCACCATGACGATGTAGATCTTGCAACGCGGGTCGCCAGCGCCCGAAGACCACCATTTCTCGCCGTTCAGCACATAATCGTCGCCGTCGCGTACGCAGGACATCGAAACATTGGTCGCATCCGACGAAGCGACATCGGGCTCGGTCATCAGGAAGGCGGATCGGATTTCGCCGTCGAGCAGCGGCTTCAGCCACGCGTCCTTGTGCGCCTGCGTTCCGTAGCGCTCCAGCACCTCCATGTTGCCGGTGTCGGGCGCGGAACAATTGAACACTTCCGCGGCGAGATGCGACTTGCCCATTTCCTCGGCGAGATAGGCGTATTCGACAGTCGTCAACCCGTAGCCGCGCTCGGAATCCGTGAGCCAGAAGTTCCACAGGCCGGCAGCTCTGGCCTTCTTCTTCAATCCTTCCAGAATTTCGGTCTGGCGCGACGTGTAGCCCCAGCGTCCGTCCTTGGCGACTTCGGCCAGAAATTCCTCGTCGAGCGGCGCGATCTCGTCGCGCACCATTGCCGCGACCTTATCGTGGATCGGCTTCAGCCGCTCCGTCATGCCGAGCGCCATTTCCTCGTTCATCTGTGCAGTCCTCCCGGTAAATCGGTGATGTGAATAGGTTATGTCTGTGTCGCAGCCACGCAGTTCATGGCGTAGCGGGTGAATTCCTCGACGATCTCCTCGTGCCCATCATGCGCCGCGTCCTGCCTTCGCCGGTACCACAGCACCGGATTGTTCAGAATGGCAAGCACGGCCTTCGAAGCGAAGGAGGCGTTGTCGAAACGGAAGACGCCATGCTGCCTTCCCTCGACAAGCACCTGCCGGAACAGGCCCTCGTAACGTTCCCGCTCCTTCATCAGCGACGCAAGTTGCTGGCGCTGCGCCGGTGTCGTCGCCCCTGCAAGGTGCATTTCGACGCCCTGCATGACAACGCGCTGGAAGTTGAGGTGATCGAGCATGTTGCGCACATGCGCCTTGCTCATCGTTTCGAGCTTTTCGCGCGGTTCAAGATCGCGTTCCACGATCGGCTGGATCGTGGACAAATTGATCACCATGCCCCTCCGGTAGACATCGTAGAACAGTTCGGCCTTGGAACGGTAATAATGATAGACCCGGCCCTTGGTTGCATTGAGACGGTCGGCGACCGCGTCGATGCTGGTCGAATCGTAGCCTGCCTCCATGAAGCAGTCCGCCGCTGCGGCGATGATCGCATCGCGGCCGTTATCGCCGATCGGTTGCGGCTGGCTCATCTTTCCCGTTATTTCTCCGGCCGGGTTTGACGCTGGCGCCGGCTTCGCACAGGCACCCGGCTCAGGTCGCGGATATTCGCTGCGCCGGGTGGTTAATTGTTCACAGGCCACTGGATTGTGAACATACTACCGAGTATGTTGTCAATCGCCGCGGGACATTGGCGGCTGCGTTTGCATCGGAGGATTCATGTCGATTTTGGAGGAACTGTTCTCGCTCGCGGGCAAGAAGGCGCTTGTCACCGGCGGCGCCACCGGCATCGGCCGCATGATTGCGACGGGCCTGTCGCGCGCCGGCGCGGACGTGATGATCGCATCGCGCAAGGCGGACGCCTGTGTCGCCGTCGCCGAGGAGATCAACGCCGCACTCGCAAAGGAAGGTGCCGGCGGTTCCGTTAGCGGCTTCGCGGGCGACGTATCCTCCAGGGAAGGCATCGAGGCGCTGGTCGGCGAAGTGAAATCGCGCACCGACACGCTCAACATCCTCTTCAACAACGCCGGCGTGTCGTGGGGAGCGCCCATCGACGAATTCCCCCATGAAGCCTGGGGACGCGTTTTCGACGTCAACGTCGCCGGCCTCTTCACACTGACGCGCGACCTCCTGCCGCTTCTGGAGAAGGCATCGACGCCCGACGATCCGGCACGCGTCGTCAATCTCGGGTCGGTCATGGGAACAGCAGCAATCGGCGATGGCGCCTATTCCTATTCGGCCTCCAAGGC
>JAGRLL010000336.1 GCA_020441855.1 Nitratireductor sp. | reverse complement strand
TCATCAACGGCCCGTTCACCTTTGCTCCCGACGGCAATCCGCTGGTCGGCCCGGTACCGGGCCTCACCAATTTCTGGTCGGCCTGCGCCGTCATGGCGGGCTTCAGCCAGGGCGGCGGTGTCGGCCTCGCGCTGTCGAACTGGATGATCAACGGCGATCCGGGCTTCGACGTATGGGGCATGGACGTCTCGCGCTTCGGCGAGTGGGCGAGCCTGCGCTACACCAATGCCAAGGTGCGCGAAAACTATTCGCGGCGTTTCTCCATCCGTTTCCCCAACGAGGAACTGCCGGCGGCGCGCCCCGCCCAGACCACGCCGCTCTACGACACCATGCTCGCGCAGAACGCGGTGATGGGCGATAGCTGGGGCCTCGAAACCGCGCTCTGGTTCGCCCCGTCGAAGGAAGAGGCGAAGGACGTGCTGTCCTTCCATCGTTCCAACGATTTCAAGCACGTGGCCGAGGAAGTTCGGGCCGTGCGTGAAAATGTCGGCGTTACCGAGATTGCCAATTTCGCCAAATACGAGGTGAAGGGGCCGGGCGCGGAAGGCTTTCTCAACCGCCTGATGACCAATCGCATGCCGAAGACCGGGCGCCTCGTGCTGACACCGATGCTCAACGAGTTCGGCAAGCTGATCGGCGATTTCACCATCGCCAAGGCTGCTGACGAACGCTTCATGATCTGGGGTTCCTCGGCGGCGCAAAAATACCACATGCGCTGGTTCGAGAGGCACTTGCCGAAAGACGGTTCGGTCACGATCCATCGTTTCGACCAGACGCTTGTCGGCCTGTCGATTGCCGGACCGAATGCGCGCAAGGTGCTGGAAAAACTCTGCGACGTGGACGTCTCCAGCGAGGCGTTCCGCTTCATGGATTTCCGCGAGATGGCGGTCGGCGGTGCGCCCTGCATGGTCAACCGGCTGACCTACACCGGCGATCTCGGCTACGAGATCTGGATGGAGCCGGCCTACGAGCGAAAGGTTTATGCCGCGATCAAGCAGGCGGGCGAGGAATTCGGCCTTGAGGATTTCGGCATGCGCGCGCTGCTGTCGATGCGCCTTGAGAAGAACTTCCCGACCTGGTTCCGCGAGCTTCGTCCGATCTACGGCCCGTTCGAAGCCTCGATGGACCGCTTCATCAAGCTCGACAAGAATGACTTCATTGGCCGCGAACAGGCCGCCAGGGAACATGCGGAGGGCCCGAAACTGCGTCGCGTCTCCTTCGCCGTCGAGGCAGTCGACGCGGACGTCATGGGCGACGAACCGATCTGGGCGAGGGTCGGCGACACCGATTACGGCACCGTCGAAGAGTCGCACGGCTATGGGCCGAAGCGTATGGACGCCACTGGCAAACCCGCCGGACCATCCTCCGCGGAAGAGGGCGATGCATCGGTTCTTGGAACGCGTGACGGAGAATGGCGCGTCGTCGGCTGGGTGACGTCGGGCGGCTACGCCCATCACGTCAAGCTTTCGATGGCGCAGGGCTACGTACCGGCAGCGTTGGCAGACGAGGCGGGCGAGGGCATGTTCCAGATCGAGATTTTGGGCCATCGCCGTTCGGCGAAAATTCTTGCCGAAGCGCCCTTCGACCCCTCGGGCGAAAGAATGCGGGGGTGATCGTTCCCTTCGAAGCCTCGCAGGAGCATGCGAGATAGCCTTGCCTGGTACTTGGGCGAATCTGCTTTCTGAGTACCGAGGAAGGCTAGAAATGGACCTGAAGATGGAGGCTGCTATTGCAGCCTCCATCACGATTTCCGATCAATGGGCCATCATTGCGTGGACGATCTCGTCGCCGCTGAGACTGGCCGGGTAATAGGTTGGCCAATTCGTTAGTTCTTTCAGAACGGCCGCGCGATCGTCACCCCAATAGAGGTGAAAGTGGTCCGCCTTGGAGGGTGCGATGCGGTGATCGGAGAACTGGATGATCCGAGGCGCGTCATCATCACCTTCAGCCTTTTTGAAGATGAATCGGACACCGCGATTGCCCTTCTTGTAGGTCAGCGTCTCGCGTCCGTCATAGACATAACGCCCGCTTACTGATCCGCTGTCTTTGATGAAGGTAAACTCATCATCCTTGATGATGATTTTGTCGACATCGGTCTTGTAGCCGACATCATAATAGGCGCGGTATTCCTCTGCGCTCATCTTGCCGCTCTCAGCCTTGTGCTCCATGACCGGATCGAGCGTGCCATACATCAGATAGGGATAGACCGACTGCCATTCGCCTTGCCAATCGGCAAGTGTGCGATTCTGGATCTGGCTGTCCTCGAAATAGCCTTTGTGAATCTGCTCCTCGGCAGAACTATGGCTGTGTGTTGACGTGTCCCTCTTTTCCTGGGCCGGGGCCTGCGCAGTAAAAAACGCGAGTGCCCCCAAAGCCAGCGCAACAGCCCATTTGTTCATTGGTTTCGACATGTGTCCGGTAACCTCTCTCGTTCATTCGAATTATGTAATGTTCTAACATAACAAATCGAGGGATTAGTGAACTATCCAGATTCTGACAAGCATAAAATAAGGCTTAGGATTCCCCTCGGTTGACAATGGCAGTGCATCGGTCCGACCGTGCATCTGCGATGTCGCTCACACCATGCCGGGACGGGTTGGCGTCGGTAACGGAGGTGAATGTCAGGTTCATCTGTCCGTATCGGAAAAACCCGCTTGAGCCTTCATTCCACCGATGCTTAGCTTTGACGATGAATGCGCCAATATCGCCCAGCCTTGCCGAACCAGCACGCATGCAGCGCGTCGAGGCGCGCGGCCGCATCGGCGTGCGCCGCGACGGCGCGGCCACCCGCCTTGCCGACCTTTTCCAGGAAGGTGCGGCCAAGATTCGCATTCCCAGAAGCCATGCGGCGGGTGAGACGCTCGAAGCAGTGCTGATCAACACCGCCGGTGGCCTGACCGGCGGCGACCGCGTGAACTGGCAGGCAAGCGCGGGCGAGGGTGCGCATCTCTCCCTCACCACGCAAGCCTGCGAGAAGGTCTACAAAGCAAGCGCCGGCACTGCGACGGTCGACATCTCCCTGCGTGCTGGGGCCGGCGGTGCGGTCGCCTGGCTGCCGCAGGAGACGATCCTGTATGACCGCGCCGCCTTCTCGCGGTCCATGGATGTCGCTCTCGCGGCCGATGCCGAATGCCTGATCGTCGAGGCGCTGCTGCTCGGCCGCAAGGCGATGGGTGAGACGGTGCGCAATGCTGCCTTCCGCGATCGTTGGCGCGTGCGTGTCGGTGGGCACCTTGTTCATGCCGAGGATTTCCGTTTCGAGGGCGACGCCGCGCAATTGTTTTCCCGTATCGCGACGGGTAACCGCGCCGCCGCCATGGCAACGATCCTGATGGTCGGCCATCGCGCCGAGGCCAGCCTGGCGCAGGCGCGTGCCATGATCGCGAATCATGCCAGTGTCGGCTCCGGTGTTCAGGCCGGAATCCGTGCCGGCGTCAGTTTCTGGCGGGTCGGCCCGGCGGACGGGAAGTCTGGCAAGCTTCTTGCCAGAATAGTCGCAGAAGACGGCTATCGGTTGAGATCGTTGCTGCAGCCCCTGATCGGGCTGCTCAATGGCAAGGCAGGCCTGCCCAAAATCTGGTCAACATAGACCGGTTGAGATTTGGGGGGGCGGACGGAGGCATAGAAGAAGAGCATGCAGCTAACACCCAGGGAAAAGGACAAGCTTCTGGTGGCCATGGCCGCGCAGGTGGCCCGCCGCCGGCTGGAGCGCGGGGTCAAGCTCAACCATCCCGAAGCCATCGCGCTGATCACCGACTTCGTGGTCGAGGGCGCGCGCGACGGCAAGTCCGTTGCCGAACTGATGGAGGCGGGCGCCACCGTCATTACCCGCGCCCAGGTAATGGAAGGCGTCGCCGAGATGATCCACGACGTGCAGGTCGAGGCGACCTTTCCAGACGGTACCAAGCTCGTCACGGTGCACGAACCAATCAGATAGAGCCCAATCAGATGGAGGCCGGTCAGGCCGGGAGGTTGCCATGCTCGAACTGCGTCCCAATTGCGAATGCTGCGACAAGGATCTGCCGCCCGAAAGCCGGCAGGCGATGATCTGCACCTTCGAATGCACGTTCTGCAGCGATTGCGTCGACCAGGTGCTCGGCGGCAAATGCCCCAATTGCGGCGGCGAGTTCGTGCCGCGGCCCATTCGCCCGGCAGACAAGCTCGTCAAATACCCGCCATCGACGAGGCGCGTATTGTCGTCGAAACCCGATTGCGCCGACGCAAGAGCGGCTTAGGAGAACCGGTATGATCCCAGGCGAAATCATCACCCAGGCGGGCGACATCATGCTCAACCAGGGCGCCGAACCGGTGACGATCAAGGTCGCCAACACAGGCGATCGCCCGGTGCAGGTGGGTAGCCATTATCATTTTTACGAGACCAATCCCGGCCTCGACTTCGATCGCGAGAAGGCGCGCGGCATGCGTCTCGACATCGCCGCAGGAACGGCTGTGCGCTTCGAGCCGGGTCAGAGCCGCGACGTGACGCTGGTGCCGCTCTCTGGCAAGCGCGCCGTCTATGGCTTCAACCAGAAGGTCATGGGGGAATTGTGAGGCGGGCGCCGGTCCGGGCGCACGGCAAGGGAGAACATCGATGTGCCATGCATGCGTGATAGATAACGTCAAGGCGTCCATGCTTTCGCGGCGGGACTTCTTTCGTAATTCGGTGGCGGCATCGGCCGCGTTTGTTGTGGCGGGCGCGGCGTCGTCGCGTCCGGCGCTTGCCCAGTCGTCCGGCCGCGTCGTCGACCTGACACACACGCTCGACGGTGATTTTCCCACGTTCGACGGCAAGCCGGGCATCCTCTTCAAGGAAAACGTCAATTTCGATGCGTCCGGCTACCAGATCTGGGAGTTGACGATTTTCGAGCACTCGGGCACGCATATCGACGCGCCGATGCATTTTTCCAGGGACGGTACGTCCGTCGACGAACTGGCGCCAGAGAGCCTCGTCTGCCCGCTCTGCGTCGTCGACATCAAGGCGAAGGCCGCCGACGACGCCAACGCGATGGTCGAGCCGGCCGATATCGAGGCTTACATCTCCGCCAATGGCGACATCGCGCAGGGCGCCTGCGTGGCGATGAATTCCGGCTGGCAGGCGAAACTGGGCCATCCTTCCTATCGCAACGACGCGGCGGGCAATTTCGCCTTTCCGGGCTTCTCCAAAGCGGCGACCGACATGCTGATGGAAATGGGCGCCGGCTCGATCGGTGTCGACACGCTGTCACTCGACCCCGGCAATTCGGCAGATTTCGCCGTCCACACCTCATGGCTCCCGGCTGGAAGGTTCGGCATCGAGAATCTCGCCAATCTCGACGAATTGCCGGCGGAAGGCGCCACCTTGTTCGTCGGTGCGCCGAAGCACCGCAAGGGCACAGGCGGGCCCGCCCGCGTCATGGCGGTGGTTTGAACGACATGAACGAAATATCGGGCATGGAAATCTTCAGGATCGACGCCGTGAAACTGGCCGAGCTCTTCTCCGGTTTGAAATGCGAGGCTTGTGGCCGCGCGCTCGAACCTGTCGCCGGCGAGACCTGGGCCAAGGTCGGGTGTGGCACTTTCTGTCCCGATTGCATCGCGCTCGACCGCCATCTGACCCATCCATCCGCATGCAGGGTGCCAGTCCAATGAACCGGTTCGCTTTCGCCTCGATAATCTTTGCCGCGGCTGCCCTGCCGGGCATGCCCGCCCTGGCGCAGGAGCCGAATTGCGCCGACCCGCAAACCCAGGCCGACATGACGATCTGCGCCGGCAAGGATTACCAGAAAGCCGATGCCGAATTGAACGAGGTCTGGGCCGAAGCGATGGCCGGCGCGAAAGAAAACGACCTGCTCGGCGGTGCCGATGACGGCCGTCCGGCCTATGAGGAAGCGCTGCGTTCGGCCCAGCGCGCCTGGATCGGCTTTCGCGATGCCCATTGCGCCTATGCGGGCTATGCGGCGCGCGGCGGTTCCATGGAACCGATGCTCGTCAACCAGTGCCTCGCCCGCCTGACCGAGGAACGGACCATGCAATTGCGCCAGCTCATCCAGGAAATGGGAACCCAGTAATGCCAGCTTCGATCTCCCGCGCCTCCTATGCCGCCATGTACGGTCCCACGACCGGCGACAAGGTGCGCCTCGCCGACACCGAATTGTTCATCGAGGTCGAGAAGGATTTCA
>JAGRLL010000335.1 GCA_020441855.1 Nitratireductor sp. | reverse complement strand
TAGCGGAAATCGCCGATGCCCGACGCTGCCAGCGTCTTGATCGGACCGGCCGAGATGGCGTTGACGCGGATGCCCTGCTTGCCGAGATCGGCGGCCAGATATTTGACCGAAGCCTCCAGCGCGGCCTTGGCGACACCCATCACGTTGTAGTGCGGCATCACCTTTTCCGCGCCGTAATAGGTCAGCGTCACGATGGAACCGCCATTGGGCATCAGCTTTTCGGCACGCTGGACCAGCGCCGTCAGCGAATAGACCGAAATGTCCATCGTGCGGCGAAAATTGTCCGGGCTCGTCTCGACAAAGCGACCGGTCAGTTCGTCCTTGTCGGAAAACGCGATCGCGTGAACCAGGAAGTCGATGCCGCCCCACTCTTTGGAGAGCTTGTCGAAAATGGCGTCGATGGTTTCGGCCTCGGTCACGTCGCAATGACCGGCGACCATTGCGCCCAGTTCCTCGGCGAGCGGCTCGACACGCTTTCTCAGCGCATCGCCCTGATAGGTCAGCGCGATCTGCGCGCCGGCATTGGCGCAGGCCTGGGCGATGCCCCAGGCGATGGAACGCTTGTTGGCCACGCCCAAGATCAGGCCCTTTTTCCCGGCCATCAGCCCGTTGCCCGACGCCATGCTCTGCTCCAAAGATTCCATCGAGAATTCTTGGCGCCGGATATGGCACAACGAACCACGAGCCGCAAGCAGAGCGAACGGCATGTCAACACCGCTCGACCTTCCGCCGGCCATCGCCCTTGCAGGCCGTCACCGTCGCCGAGCCGATCTTCGGAAGCGGGCGTCCTTACTGGCTTGCGAAAGCCTTGCGCATCATTTCGCTGATTTCGTCGCGCTTGTCGTCGGGCAGCACGATCGCCGTCGTGATCAGAAGATCGCCATGGCCGCCGCCCTTTTTCGGCAATCCCTTGCCCTTGAGCCGGAACACCTTGCCGGAACTGGTCCAGGCAGGGATGTTGAGCGCAATCTTGCCGTCGAGCGTTTCCACCGCCAGCTTGCCGCCGGTAACGGCGGTGGCAAGCGGCAGATCCGCGTTCGCGCGCAGATCGGCGCCGTTTACCTCGAAACGCGGGTGCGGCGCGAATGACAGCGTCACAAGCGCGTCTCCCGGCTTCTGGCCCGGCTGTTTGACGCCCTGGCCGGCGAGGCGCACCACCTGGCCGTCCTTGGCCTCTGCCGGCAGCGAAAAGGCGAGTTGCTTGCCATCCGGCAGATGCACGCTCGACTTGCCGCGCGCCAGATCTTCCACCGTGATCCGCGCCTTGAGCTGGATATCGGCGCTCGGGCGCTGTCCGAAATCATGCGCCGATGCGTCGCCGCCCGGTCGCGGACCGCCCCCGGGCCCCGCCTGCCTGGCCCCGGCGAAGGACGAGCCGAAAATCTGGCTCAGAATGTCCTCGGCGCCCGAGAAACTGGCATCGCCGAAAGGTGCGCCGCCGGCGCGCGCGCGGCGTCCGCCACCTCTGGACGTTCTGAACTCGAACCCTTCGAAAGGCGAGCCGGAGCCATGATAGCCTTCGAAGCCGGCGAACTTGTCCTTGCCCTCGGCATCGATTTCGCCGGCGTCGAATTTGCGGCGCTTGTCCTTGTCGCCAAGGATCTCGTAGGCCTGGTTCGCCTCGGCGAATTTCTCCTTCGCCTTCGGGTCGTCCTTGTTCGAATCGGGGTGATAGCGCTTGGCGAGTTTGCGAAAGGCGGACTTGATGTCCTTTTCGCTTGCCTTGCGCGACACTCCGAGCACGGAATACGGATCACGCATGGATCGCCCCCATGAATGGCGCGGCCGCGCAACGCCTTGTGGCCGTTGCAGCTGGCCTGCACATGACTGACATTGTTATCCGCAGCTTTCCCCTTGCGGGCAGGTGACTGCCCGCAGCCGGAGGAATTGCCGCAGAAGAGTTGCCATCAATATGGGGAGGCCGATTGCCCGATTCCACTCCCATGGCGCGATGCCGCAGCGCGAAAACCGGGGAGGGAGGCAGGGCTAGTTCCTGTCGCGCAACAGCCAGGAAAGCACCCAGAATCCCTTTTTCATCTCGCAGGTTTCGCCATTGTACAGCGAGATGCCCATGAAACTGTCGACGGTGGTCTGGAATTTCTTGCATTTCTGGCCGTGGCCGCCGACGAACTTGTCGATCGCCATGATCGTGCCGCGATTGCCGGTGTCCGGATTGGACCAGGCGAGCATGTTGCTGCTGCTCGTCGGTGCGTTTTCGGCCCTGGCGACGGCGTCCTTGATCATCTCGGCATCGGTGCTGTCGATGCCTTCGGCCTTGACCGGTTTGGTGACCGAGGAGGTGACGATCGACGGCTCGCTTTCCAGTCCGGCGGTCATGGAATTGAACGAACATGCGCCGAGCGATGCCGCGAGCGCGGCGGTGACTGCCAGCTTGCCAAACATGGCGGCTGCGCTAGTCTCGGCGGCGAAGTCGGGTTCGCCTCGCGCGCTTGCCGCGCGTACCGGTGTCCGGATCTTTTCCGGCTGGTGCGGTGTAAGTGAAACTCGCATGGTAAGCCCTAATCGATACAAAGGACGGCTTGTTGGATGAATGATCTCAGCACATCGTTAAAAAACAGTGATCAAACAGTCACGGAACCGATGAAAATTTTCTCGGACTGGTTGCAACTCGCTGAAAAGACTGAACCCAACGATCCCTCGGCGATGGCACTTGCGACCGTCGATGCCGACGGTCTGCCCAATGTGCGCATGGTGCTGATGCGCCGTTTCGACGATCGGGGCATCGTCTTTTTCACGAACTTCGATAGTCAGAAAGGCGGCGAAATTCTGACCAGCCACAAGGCGGCCGCCTGTTTTCACTGGAAGAGCCAGCGAAAGTCCGTGCGCTTTCGCGGCCTTGTCGAGGAAGTGACGGCGGAAGAGGCCGACGACTATTTCAATTCGCGCGCCCGTGGCAGCCGCATCGGCGCCTGGGCGTCCAGGCAGTCGCGCCCGCTCGAAAGCCGTTTCGCACTGGAAAAGGAAGTGGCGAAATATGCCGCGAAATTCGGCGTCGGCGATATCCCGCGTCCCGAATACTGGTCGGGTTTCCGCATCCGGCCGCTTTCGATCGAGTTCTGGTCCGACGGCAAGTTCCGTCTGCACGACCGCCAGCGCTACGACCGCGATACGCTGGACGGCGCATGGGCGACGAGCCGGCTCTATCCCTGAGTAAAAAAGTCCTGAGCAAAAAAAAGGGGGGGCAAACAAAAAGGGGGCAAACAAAAAGGGCGGCTCCTGCCGCCCTTTCGCATGGCAATGACTGATCGCCCTACAGCGCGATGCGGAACTTCGCAAAGCCGTTCTCTCCCTCGCCGGCATCCTCGATCTTCACGCCCTGCACGCTGCCCATGAACTGGCGGCCCTTCGGGCCGGTCTCGAACAGAACCGTGGTGCCATCCATCTCCTTGAAATTCCAGTTGGCGTCGGCTGACGGATTGATGGTGCCCTGGTCGACGATGTAGCGCACGATGACATCGCGATTGGTGTCGGGCGCCACGAGAATCACCACCTTCTCGTTGATGCCGGGGAAATTGCCGCCGCCGCCGGCACGGTAATTGTTCGTGGCGACGACAAATTTCTGTTCCGGGTCGATCGGCTTGCCGTCAAACATCAGATCGACGATGCGGCTGGCGCCTTCGTTGGCGATCTCGCCCTTCGAGGTGTATTTCGCCGGTTGCGAAAGATCGATTTTGTAGGTCACGCCATCGATCACGTCGAAATTGTATGACGGGAAATCCGGGTTGATCAGCGCCTGGTCGGCCTTGCCGGGTTCGACCTGGTTGAAGATGCCGGCCGACATTTCCAGCCATTCCTTCACCGTCGCACCCGTGATTGCCACCGCGCGCACCGTGTTGGGATAAAGGTAGAGGTCGGAGACGTTCTTGATCGCGATCGTGCCGGCCGGCACGTCGGTGTAATAATCCGGCCCGCCGCGTCCGCCGGCCTTGAACGGGGCGGCGGCCGAAAGCACCGGCAAATCCTTGTATTCGCCGTCCTTGAGCAGGTCGGAAACGTACCATGTCTGCGCCTTGGAGACGATCTGCACCGACGGGTCGTCGGCGACCAGCGCGAAGTAGGAATAAAGCGGCGCCGTGGTCTTGCCGACCGGCGCGCGAACATAGGAGAGCGTCGCCTCGTGCTCCTTGGCAACAGCGGCCTCGACCGCCGGCACGCTTTCGACCAGCGCGTTGACCTTGCGCTCGACGCGCTCGTAGATCGGCCGCGCTTCCGAAGAGGCCGAGACGATTTTCCAGGAATTGCCGTCCTTTTCGATAAGCATGTCGATCAGGCCCATATGCGAGCCCCAGAAGCCGCCCATGACGGCGGGCTTGCCCATGAGCGTACCCTTTTGCGCGTCGACGCCCGCCAGCCCCTCGAACGGCTTTCCCGGAAAGACGAGGTGCTGGTGGCCCGTGAACACCGCGTCGATGCCTTCCACGCCCGCCAGGAACAGCGAGGCGTTTTCCATCCGCTCGCTCTGATTGGCGTCGATGCCCGAATGCGACAGCGCCACCACGATGTCGGCGCCTTCCTCCTTCATCTGCGGCACCCAGGCCTTGGCGGCCTCCACGATGTCGCGGGTCATCACGTTGCCGCTCAGATGACGCGAATCCCAAACCATGATCTGCGGCGGCACGAAGCCGATGAAACCGACATTGACCTGGTGTTCGGCGCCGTCGCCATCCTTCACCGTCTTCTTCACGATGGTGTAGGGCTTGAGCCACAGATCGTCGTCGCGCGGGTTCTCGGCAAGCTTGCCCCTGGCCAGATTGGCGCAGACCAGAGGGTAGTTCGCGCCGGCATTGACCTTGTCCATGAAGGACAGGCCGTAATTGAACTCGTGGTTTCCAAGCGTGCCGCAATCATAATTCAGCACGTTCATCGCCTGGATGACGGGGTGCATGTCGCCGTCCTTCATGCCCCGTTCGTAGGCGATCCAGTCGCCCATCGGGT
>JAGRLL010000334.1 GCA_020441855.1 Nitratireductor sp. | reverse complement strand
CGGTGGGCGAACCGCCGGTCATGCTCGCGACCTCGGTGTTTTCCGCGGTCTTCCATGCCGTCGCTTCGCTCAATCCCGGCAAAGTGCCCGTACTCGACGCGCCGGCGACGCCGGAAGCGATCCTGAAGGCGGTGGAGGGGATGGCCTAGGCGTCAGTCTTCCTTCACCCCGGTCAGGAACCAGGTCTCGCGTTCGCCGAAACCCTTAATGTCGAGTACGCCATGCCGCTCGAAATCGAAGCTTTCGAGGGCCGCGTCTCGGTAGGGCTGGCTGACATGGATGCGGCCGGGAATTCCGTAGGATTCGAGCCGCGCGGCATAGTTCACGGTGTCTCCCCACATGTCGTAGGTCATGCGCCGGTCGCCGATCACGCCGGCGACGACCGGGCCGTAATGGATGCCCACGCGCATCCTCAGCGTTTGCCCGGAAAGCTTTTCCTGTTTCGCCACTTCAAGCATGTCGAGCGCCAGCCGGCCGATTCGGCGCACGCCCGGGCCGCCGTCTTCGCGAAGGCCGCCGACGGCCATGTAGGCGTCGCCGATGGTCTTTATCTTGTCGACGCCGTGCACCTCGCAAAGCGCGTCGATGCGCGAGAACAGCCGGTGCAGGTAGTCGACCAGATCGACCGGCGAGACCTTTGCTGCGGCGGGGGTGAAGCCGGCGAGGTCGGCGAACAGCACGGCGACGTTGTCGAGACTGTCGGCGATGCGGTTGTTGCGGTCGGCCTTCAGCCGTTCGGCGATGGAGGAGGGCAGGATCGTGGTCAACAGGAGTTCGGAGCGTTCGTATTCGTGCTGGAGGTCGCGTTCGGCGCGGTCGAGCGCGGTCAGTACGGAAGCGATGACGGCGCCGTTGAGCAGGAAGGCGCTCAACAGGGATTGAAGGGCCATGCGATGCCGGAAGGCTTCGTCCTGCGCGAGGATGAAGCCGTCTTCGCTGGCAAGCATCATCGAGGCGATGAGCGCGGCACCGCATAACACGTAGAGCACCAGGAAATTGCGCCAGTGGCGCACGCCGACAAGAAACAGGATGAAGCCGGCGAGCGTGAAGTAGACGTGCAGATTGCTTTCCGTGCCCATCGCGAAAACCACGAAGGTGTGACCGGCGAGCGAAAGCAGGATCAGGGCGTTGGCGGCCACCGTTTCGCCGAAGCGGTGCAGGCAGGGCAGCGCCAGATAGAGGCCGGCAATGACAAGGTTGTAGAGGTTGAGCGCCGCAAGGGTGTGGAAGTCGTGCAAGGCATTGGTCAGCAGATGGCCGATTGCGTTCAGCGCCAAGGCGAAGGCCGCGATGTTGGTAAAACGCTGGGCGCGGCACACGAGCGGATCGTCGGATACGACGCCGGCATCGAGCAGGCCGGCCAGCCAGCCCGGCAGTTCGATCCCGCGTCTGCGGCGCGCGGGTGGGTGGAACGGATCGATCTCCCCGTCCATCGGTGCCTCCCGATCATGCGCCGGTTTGTAGGTGCGATGGCAATGAACTGGCAGACTAACCGGATTCTGCCAGTTCGAGCAATTCAGCGCGCCTGCGAGAGGCCCTGTACCGCGCCGCAAATCGCTGTCGGATACGCCTGATCAATCGTCGAAATCGTAATCGGGCGCGGGCGGTTGCGGCGGGTCGATATCCGGCTTGCCCGACGTGTTGCTCGATTCCGCCGCGCGGGCGAAGCAGGCGCCTTCGACGGCGCGCCACAACGGACTGTAGCGGAACTGGTTGGCGCCGGTCAGGGGGAATATCCGGTTCTCCTCGTCGGCCGTGCGCTCGTGCGAGTGAAGGAATGGCACTTCCTCGATCTCGTTGGCTGTCGGCACCCGGATGATATCGCAGGTCCGCCTCGTGATCCTGCACTGACGCCTGAGATTGCACACGGTGATGCTGCCGTTGAGAAGCACGGCGTGCGTGACGCCTGTCGTCGGCTGAACGTAGATGTCGATAACGGTTCCGCGGACGCCGATCGTCGACAAGGGGGTCCTGATCTTGATCGCTTCCTTGGCCGAGCCGCCCGAGATGAAGCGGAAAGCGCCCTTGGCGACCTTGATCGTGCCGGAACTGAAACTCGACCCGGCCACGGCGAAATTGTCGAGGGAGATCGTCGAATCTTCGCCGACAATAATGCGAGAGCCGTCGAGCAGTTCCAGTTCGCCGTGCGAATTGGAGGCCGCGCTGATGCTTTCGTTGCGGTAGACCGGATCCTTGCTGCCAAGTTTGCGGGCTCCCATGGCGCCGGAACCGGTGACCGTGTTGACGATCTGCCTGGCATCGCCGACCGTTTCGGCGGCTTTCGCCGATGAAACGGCGACACCGCAAACGAGCATGATGGCCGCCGCATGCATTCCCCGGCCAAGGAAATCCGTCACATTGCGCATCGAAGCACCTTGCAAATTGACAAGACAGCACATCGGGCATGCCTTCACCGCTACGCAAGCGTCCATATCGAGAAGGTGGCATTCCCGTGGGGTGATTCTACACCGGATTTCGGCTTCTCGGGAACCGATTCTCATGCGCTTGGTGAATCCCGATGCAGGCAGGTTGCAACATTATGGATTTGAAGGCGTTCCGGCGTTGCAACGCGGGTCAAAATCGGTAGCCTTGCGGCACTGACAGCAATCGAGAGGGGAGACGTCGATGAAGACACGGGCCGCGGTGGCGTTTGAGGCAGGCAAGCCGCTGGAAGTCTGCGAGGTCGATCTGGAAGGCCCGCGCGAGGGTGAGGTGCTTGTCGAGGTCAAGGCGACGGGCATTTGCCATACCGACGAATTCACGTTGTCGGGTGGCGACCCGGAAGGGATTTTCCCGTCGATTCTCGGTCATGAGGGGGCGGGTGTCGTGGTCGATGTCGGACCGGGCGTCACCACGGTGAAGAAGGGCGATCATGTCATCCCGCTCTACACGCCCGAGTGCCGCGAATGC
>JAGRLL010000333.1 GCA_020441855.1 Nitratireductor sp. | reverse complement strand
TCGATCATCTCGATGGAAACGATCCGGTCGAACTGCCCCGTTACCTTGCGGTAATCCTGAAGCAGGAAACGGTTGCGCTCGGTGAGACCCCGCCTGCTCGCCTCTGCGCGCGCATGTGCGAGTTGCTCCTGCGACAAGGTGATTGCCGTGACGTCGGCACCGAGTCCGGCCATGTGCCGCGCCATGGCGCCCCAGCCGCAGCCGATCTCGAGAACCTCGTCTTCCTTTTCGATGCCGGCCATGCGCGCTACGAGGTCGAGCTTCGCCTTCTGCGCGGCTTCGAGCGGCTGCTCGGCATGTTCATAAAGCGCGCTGGAATAGTTCAAGTCGGGATCAAGCCAGATCTCGAAGAACGCATTCCCAAGATCGTAATGCTCCGCGATGTTGCGCCGGCTGCCGCTCAGCGAATTGCGGCGCAGCGAATGCGCAATCCGGTCGAGGCCCCGAACCTTGAAAAAGCCGCGCCCGGCATTCGCGAACAATTCCTCGTTGCGCATGAAGAACTGGAAGACTGCCAGCAGATCCGGCGTTTCGACGTCGCCGTCGATATAGCTTTCGGCAAACCCGATCGAGCCGCGGCGCAAGGCGTTTCGCGCGAGCGCGAAACTGTTGAGCTTCAATTCGGCTTCATGCCCGTTGCCTTTCCTTCCGACGCGCACGCGCCTGCCGGAAGGCAGAGTCACCAGCAGCGATCCCTGCACATTTCCCTTGAGCAGTCGTTTTCCAACATGAATGGCAAACCGTTCGAACAGATGCGCAGGGGTCGGACGCTCGGATATTCCGGCTGCTGTAAGCTCCTGGATCATGTCTTGCTATTCTCCTCCCGCAGTTTCGAGAAGTGCGTCGACCGGTCGGGAGCACTCGGCCGCGGCTGCAATGGCAGGCCCTTGAGCCAGAGTTTCGCGGCCTCCCAATGAATGCCGACAAACACCTTCACCGTCATCCAACCGGTAAAAGCCAATGCTTGCAACAGCGTTGTGTCTGTCAGCGGCCGCCTCTCACCGCGAAAATGCGCTTTCAAAACCGGTCCTTCATGGTCTCGAAGCGCCACGCCGACCACGAGCTGGTCGCCGGGTTGCGTGAGGTGAAAGCTGTAGGTGCCGGCTGCCGTGTTGAACGGAGAAACATAAAGCGCCTTGGCGCAGGATTGGGAAATGAGGTCATTCCCGCCGGCAGGATCGACGGGCAGCACGTAGGTCTGACGCTGGCCGAACGTGTTGTTCACCTCGTAGACGACAAGCCTGACCCGACCATCGCAATCGAGGCCGTAATAGACGGTCAACGGGTTGAAGGCGTAGCCCAGAATGCGTGGATAACACAGCATCATGAACCGCTGCACGACGTCGCCCATCCCCGATTGCCGCGCCAGCTCATCGAGATGGGATAGCAGATCGCCGCCATTGCCGTGGTCGCTGTCGTGGAAGCTGATCAGGTTGAAGCGGTTCCGCGAGAACAGGCGCACACGCCGCGCAAGCGCATCCAGCGCCGCACAATCGAACAGGACCGCGAATACCCGGTAACGCAGCCTGTGGGACACGGGCCGAAGCCGGCTGTGTACAACCGTTCCGGGGTAGAGGCCCTCTTGCGGGACGCTCACTCGGCGGCCTCCAGCATCAATGGCGCCATCGCGGCGATGCGCCCCGATTCGTTTTCTACGTTCCAGGGCCGGCGGAGACCGCCCAATTGCTCGGCCACGGCAAGGCCGGACTGAATGCCGTCCTCATGAAAACCGTAGCCGAAATAGCTGCCGCAAAACCAGGTGCGACGCACGCCCTGGATCGACCAGAGCTCGCGCTGGGCGACCATCGCACCAGCATCGAACACGGGGTGGCGGTATTCGAACTCAGCATCGATTGCCTTTGCGTGGATCGGCGCATCCGGATTGAGCGTGACGAACAGGTCGGTTTTGCAGCGCAGATTCTGCAGGCGGTTCATCCAGTAGGTCACGCAAAGTCCACCATCCGGCTGTCCGGATTTCATGTAATTCCAGCTCGACCACAACCGGCGCCGCTTCGGCATCCAGCGCAAGTCGCGGTGCAGCACTGCCCGGTTGGATTGATAGGAGAACCTGGACAGCACCGACGTCTCGGCTTCGTCAGGACTGTCCAGGATGCCCAGCGCAGCGTCCGCGTGGCATGCAATCACGACGTGATCGAAGGGTCTCGAAACCCCATGCCTGTCGGTCACGTGAACGTAATTGCCGTGCCGCACCACGCGTTCGATTCCGGCATTCGTCAGCACAAGCATGCCGCTGTCTTCGACGAGCCTTCGCACGTAGTTTCGGCTGCCACCCGCCACCGTTCGCCACGCGGGCCGTCCGGCGAACTGCAACATGCCGTGATTGGCATAGAAATCGATGAAGCTGCGGGCCGGAAACGCCAGCATCCTTTCCGCATCGCTCGACCAGATGGCTGCGCCCATGGGAAGGATGTGATCGTCGACGAATGCGCTTCCATAGCCTTCAGCCGACAGAAATTCTCCAAGGCCGATCGTTGCGGAATAGGACGCCATGCGCGCGCCGGCCGTCGAGAAAAACCGCTGCACGTCGCGGAGCAATTGCCAATGCCGTGGTCTGGCGACATTGCGCCATTGCCCGAAAAAGCCTGCCGCTCCGGAGCCCGAATATTCATAAGCTCCGCCGGCGAGCGAAAGGGCAAAGCTCATTTCCGTAGCCCGGGTCGGCACATTCAGGTGACGAAAGAGCGCGGAAAGATTGGGGTAATTGCGCTCGTTATAGACGATAAAGCCGGTGTCGACGGCGGTGCGCCCGTCAGGGGTTTCAACTTCGACCGTGTTGGCGTGTCCACCAAGCCTGTCATCGGCCTCGTAGATCGTGACATCATGGCCCTTCGACAATAACCATGCGGCCGAAAGACCGGAAATACCCGATCCGATAACGGCGATTTTCAATCTGTTCATTTGAGTCCCGCGCTGGAGGTTGATGCGAGGGATACGCAACCCGAGGGGTGTTGGATCACCCAGGCAGCAAAGGTGCCATGTGATCCGAGCGGCGTGATGGAACGTAAAGCAATCACAACACCGGAGTGCTAGACATGACCCAATACGCAATCGCCTACATTGCCACGGCCATCGTGTTTCTGGCCCTCGATTTCGTCTGGCTGACGAGGATCGCCCGCAATTTCTATTTCGACCGTCTGGGCGACCTCCTGCTGGACCAGCCCCGGATTGGCGTGGCGGCGGCTTTCTATCTTGTCTACGTGGTGGGCGTGGTGGTCTTCGCCGTACTCCCCGCGCTCAAGGCGGAATCGCTTGCCCACGCGGTCTTGCTCGGCGCCCTGTTCGGGCTCGTCGCCTATGCGACGTACGACATCACCAATTTCGCCACGCTGAAGAACTGGCCGTTTTCCGTCGTGGCGCTGGACGTGGCCTGGGGATCGTTCCTCACCGCAATCTCCGCCTGCGCGGGCTATGCTGGTGTGCGAATGGTGGTAGGGAATTTGTAACGCGGCCTCCGCCGCCCCGGGGGAACAACGGGTTCACGTCAGGCGAGCAAATCCGGTCTGTCTGGCCCGGATAGGATCAGCCTGAAAGTTCCAGCAGGCAGTCTTCGGCAACTAAGACCGGCGATCGAACGCGCATCATCATTTCACGAAGGCTCTCCACGCGTGCCCCAAGGCTCCACACGCGTACCCCAAGGCTCTACACGCGTGCCCGAAGGCTCCATACGCGTGATTGTGCTCGTGACGCCTTGAGCCTCACTGGCCGGAATGGCCGGCTTTGCTTTGCCGGGACGAGATTTTTGTCACGCCGGCCGCAGCGAAAAAGTGCCGGACGGGAAACGCTTCGTCGCCTGGCAGCGCACAAGATCGAACTGCCGACGCGTCTTGAAGCCGTGCATCGAGATGTGGCGCGTGGTAAAGGCGGCTGCCGCCAAGGAGGTTGGGACGCCGGTTCCGCCGCTTGCTGCCGCCCGGAGGAGAATACGAAGTGACGAGCCCGCTCTACGACAGGCTTTTCGCGCCGCTGGCCGCGCGCGAAGATGCTTTCCTGATCCTGCCCGATGGCGGAACGATCTCCGGACGGGCCTTTCTGGCGCTCGCGTCCCGGCAGGCGAATGCGCTGCGCGACATCGGGCTGAAAACCGGCGACCGCCTTGCGGTGCAGGTCGAGAAGACCCCCGAGGCGCTGGCGCTTTATGCCGCCTGTGTGGCGGCGGGCGTGGTTTTTCTGCCGCTCAACACCGCCTATACGGCAGCGGAACTGGAATATTTCATTACGGACAGCGAAGCCGGTTCGGTCGTCTGCGGTCCCGCCGCCGAGGCGAATGTTCGAGGCTTCGCCAGCGTTCCGGTCCTTACCCTTGATGCCGGCGGAAAGGGTAGCCTCACCGACGCGGCCAATGACGCATCGCACCGTTTTACGGCCGTCGACCGCGCCGGCGGCGACCTCACCGCCCTGCTCTACACTTCAGGGACGACCGGACGGTCCAAGGGCGCGATGCTCACCCAGGACAACCTGCTTTCGAACGCGCTGGCCCTGGTCGACTTGTGGCGTTTCAGCGCGGACGATGTGCTGCTGCATGCGCTGCCGATCTTCCATACCCACGGCCTGTTCGTCGCCTCCAACGTGGTGCTCGCCTCGGGCGGATCGATGATCTACCTGCCGAAATTCGACCTCGACGAGGTGATACGCTTCCTGCCGCGAGCAACCTCGATGATGGGCGTGCCGACTTTTTACACGCGCCTGCTCGGCGACGAGCGTTTCACCCGGGAACTGACCGGCCACATGCGGCTCTTCACCTCTGGCTCCGCGCCCCTGCTGGCCGAGACGCATCGCGAGTTCGAGGCGCGCACCGGCCACCGCATCCTAGAACGCTACGGGATGACGGAGACCAACATGAACACTTCCAACCCCTATGACGGCGAGCGCCGCGCCGGGACGGTCGGCTTCGCGCTGCCCGGAATCGACCTCAAGATCACCGATCCCGAAACCGGCGCTACCCGGCCAGATGGCGAAGCCGGCATCATAGAGGTTCGCGGCCCGAACGTATTCAGGGGCTATTGGCGCATGCCCGACAAGACCGCAGCCGAATTGCGGCTCGACGGTTTCTTCATCACCGGCGATATCGGACGGATCGACGACGACGGTTACGTCCACATTGTCGGCCGCGCCAAGGATCTCATCATCTCTGGCGGCTACAACATCTACCCCAAGGAGATCGAATTGCTGCTCGACGAGCAACCGGGCGTGTTGGAGAGCGCGGTGATCGGCGTGCCGCATCCCGATTTCGGCGA
>JAGRLL010000332.1 GCA_020441855.1 Nitratireductor sp. | reverse complement strand
TCTCGATGATGTGGAACTGCGCCAGTGTCAGGTCGCGAACGCGCGCATCCAGCGACATCGCATGCTGCCCGGAGGCAATCGAGTCCAGCAGCCGCCTGGCTTCCTCGCGGTCGGTAAGCTCCGGTGCGGCCAGCTGGAGGTTCTCCATGACCGTCATTTCTTCGGCAAGTTCGGGGTGCTGGAAGGTGACGGAGACGCCGGCGCGATGCAGCTTCTTGGCGGTGGGCCGCTTGATTTCCTTGCCGCCCACGCGAATGATGGCGAAGTCGGGCCGCACAGCACCGGATGCAATGCCGATCAGTGTCGACTTGCCCGCGCCGTTCTCGCCGACGACGGCGTGCACCTGGCCACGGCGGATGTTGACGCTCACAGCCTTGAGCGCCTGCACGGGACCGTAATATTTGGTGGCCCCCACGATCCCCATGACAGGGGCGCCCATCAAGTTCCGTTTGCCAGTGCTCATTCGATGATTTCGAGCCGTTTCTTGATTCTGAGATAGAATGTGCGCCAGCGCGTCCGGGTTTCAGGCGAGACGTCCAGCAATCTCTTGAGGCCCAGCCGCGTGAGCGTGCTCACATACAAGGTGCGGATCTTGAACTCGGTGTCGGGCTTGGTGACCCAGAACTTGAAGCGGATCCATTCGAACTTGATACGCCGTCCCGCCTCGACGATGCCGACACTGGCGATGATGATGATCGCCTGAACGATGTTCTGGGCGGACGTCTCGAAGCCTACGGCGAGGACGAGCTGGCCGAGATAGGTGAGGAAGAGCGCGCCGACGATGGTCGCCGTGACGCTGCCGCGCAGGCCTCCGCCGATCGGGTTGCCGCCGACCACGACCGCGGCGACGGTCGCCAGCAGGTAGGGCATGCCGCTGAAGACTGTCGGCGAGAGCACGTAACCGGCCAGCAAGACGCCGGCCGCGGCATAGCAAAAACCGGCAAGACCGTATGTGGCGACGCGATAGGCGTCGAGTGGAATGCCCACGGTCAGCGCCGCATCAGGATTGACGCTGGTTGCGATGAACCTGCGCCCGATTGTGGTCTTTTCGAGCAGGAATATCGCGATCGCCGCAATGACGATCAGCACGTAGAGCGTCAGCGGGACTTCGAGGAACTTGCCGACGCCGAACCTGTTGAGCGGCGGGGGCGCCTGTTGCGAGAAGCCGCTCGTGACATACATGGTGATACCCAGCATCAGCGAGTTCATGCCGATGGTGGTGACAAGCGAGTTCACACGCAGCAGCGCCACCAGAATGCCGTTCACCGCGCCGACGCCCAATCCCATGACCAGCGCGAGCGCCACGAAGGCCAGGGTCTCGCCGATACCGGCCTGCGAACCAGGCAAGGCGGAAACGATGACGGCCGAAAATGACATGATGCCGGCGACCGACAGGTCGAGGCCGCGTTGCTGGATGACGAGATGCTGGCCGATCGAGGCGACCGCGAGGATCGCAAAGAACGGCAGCATCAATTGCAGCGCGCTGACCGAGACCGTGCTCGGCGCGACAATGCCCCCGCCGACGATCAGCAGAACCGTTGCGGCGGAGACGACAAGAAGCCGGTGAAGCGGCTTCTTGCGACCCTTGTATTCACGTCTGGTCCAAGTGCGTTCGGGCCGCCGCCTTTCCGGCGGCGGCTCAACCGCGGTGGCCCCTCTAGGTGGTATCATTTGCCCAGTACCGGTCCCGGATTACTTGGAGAGGATTTCCTTCATCTTCTCCTTGGAGACCATGGCGGAAGGAATTGCCGTGGGCGGCAAATCCTTGTCGCACTTGACCGCGAGCGCGGGGTCGGACGACGTGCTGTCTTCCGAGAACGGCAG
>JAGRLL010000037.1 GCA_020441855.1 Nitratireductor sp. | reverse complement strand
TCGAGCACCCGGTCTACGATATCTGGCTGAAGGACTGCAAGATGACCTCCGACGAGGCGCCTCCGCCGTCATAGGGGCCGCCGACGTAGGGAAAGAAATCGGCTTCTTCCTCCACCGCCCTGGACAGCATTTTCGAATAAATGTCCTTTGGCACGTCGATCGCGCCAAAACGCTTGAGATGATCGGTCGTGAATTGCGTGTCGAGCAGGCGAAAGCCGCCCGCCTTCAAGCGGTGCACGAGGTGGACCAGCGCAATTTTCGAGGCGTCGGTGCGTCGCGAGAACATGCTCTCGCCGAAAAAGGCCGCGCCCAGCCGAACGCCGTACAGGCCGCCGACGAGTTCGCCATCCGCCCGGCATTCGACCGAATGGCAATGGCCGATCTCGTGCAATTGGGTGTAAAGACGGCGGATCCGCGTATTGATCCAGGTCTTGGGCCGGTCCGGCGTCGATTGCGCGCAGGCCTCGACCACCGCCTCGAAATCGGTATCCACCGTCACCTCGAACGGATTGCGCCGCATCGCCTTCTTCAGCGATTGCGGGATATGGAACCGGTCGAGGGGGATGATGCCGCGTAATTCGGGCTCGACCCAGAACAGGCCCGGATCAGATGCCGATTCGGCCATCGGAAAGATGCCGCAGGCATAGGCCCTGAGCAGCACTTGCGGGGTGATGTCGAGCAGTATGTCCTGGGAACCGGCCATGGGCCTGAATATGGGGTACTCAGGCCTTTTGCGCCAGATAGTGTTCCAGCCAGTGAATGTTGTATTCGCCGTCCTGGATGTCGGTGTTTGACACCAGTTCGCGGAACAGCGGCAGGGTGGTGTTGATTCCGTCGACGACATATTCGTCGAGCGCCCGGCGCAGGCGCATCAGACACTCCACGCGGTTGCGTCCGTGCACGATCAGCTTTCCGATCAGGCTGTCGTAATTCGGCGGGATCGAATAGCCCTGATACACGCCTGAATCGACACGCACGCCCAGCCCGCCCGGCGGGTGGTAATAGGTGATGCGGCCGGGGGACGGCACGAAGGTTTCGGGGTGCTCGGCGTTGATCCGGCACTCGATGGCGTGTCCGGAAAAGGTCACGTCCGCCTGCGTGAACGATAGCCCGCCGCCGGAAGCCACGCGCAATTGCTCGTTGACGAGATCGATGCCGGTAATCATCTCGGTCACCGGATGCTCGACCTGAAGGCGCGTGTTCATCTCGATGAAGTAGAACTCGCCATCCTCGTAGAGGAATTCGACCGTGCCGGCGCCGGCATAGCCCAGATCGCGGATCGCGTTTGCGCAGATCTCGCCGATCTTCTCGCGCTGCTCGTCATTGAGCGCCGGCGAATTGGCCTCTTCCAGCACCTTCTGGTGGCGGCGCTGCAGGGAACAGTCGCGGTCGCCCAGATGCACGCCGCCGCCCTTGCCGTCACCCATGACCTGGATTTCGATATGACGCGGCTTGCCGAGATATTTCTCGATATAGACCGCGTCGTCGCCGAAGGCCGCCTTGGCCTCGGAGCGCGCGGTGTGCAGCGCTTCGGCCAGATCGGCGCGCGACCGCGCCACTTTCATGCCGCGTCCGCCGCCGCCCGAAGCGGCCTTGATCAGCACCGGATAGCCGATCTCGTCGGCAACCCTGCGCGCCGTCTCCTCGTCGGTCACCTCGCCGTCCGAACCGGGAACGACCGGGATTCCAAGACGCTTGGCCGTGTTCTTCGCCTCGATCTTGTCGCCCATGATGCGGATATGCTCCGCCGTCGGGCCGATGAAGGCGATGTCGTGCGCCTCCAGGATTTCCGCGAACTTGGCGTTTTCCGACAGGAAGCCGTAGCCCGGATGAATGGCGTCGGCGCCGGTGATCTCGCAGGCGGCAAGGATTTCGTGGATGTTGAGATAGGAATCGCGCGCCGGGGGCGGGCCGATGCACACGCTCTCGTCGGCGAGGCGAACATGCATCGCCTCCGAATCCGCCGTCGAATGCACCGCGACCGTGGCGATGCCGAGTTCCTTGCACGCGCGCAGGACGCGAAGGGCGATTTCGCCGCGATTGGCAATGAGGACCTTGTTGAACATCTGTAAGCCCGTCTCGCCGGCTATTCGATGATCAGGAGCGGTTCGCCATATTCGACCGGCTGGCCGTCGTCGACCAGAATGGCCGTCACCGTTCCGCTGCGCGGCGCCGGTATCTGGTTCATGGTCTTCATGGCTTCAACGATCATGACGGTCTGGCCGGACTTGACCGTGTCGCCGACCGTAATGAAGGGCTTGGCGCCAGGCGCGGGCGAATGGTAGGCGGTGCCGACCATCGGCGAGGGGACGGCGCCCGGGTGCTTGGCGGGATCTGCCGAAGCAGCCGGCTTTTCCCCGATCTCGGCGGCAGGCGCCTTTGCGACCGGGGCGGGGGCGGCGACCTGTACCGGCTGCACCTGAACCTGACGCACGACGCGCACTCTGAGATCGTCCTGTTCGACTTCGATCTCGGTGAGGTCGGTCTCTTTCAGCAATGCCGCCAGATCGCGGATCAGTCCCTGGTCGATCGTCTTTTTTGTCATTGCCGTCAGTTGTCCTGCCTTGGATGTTCTTGTCCTTGCCACGTCGCCGGCAAGCAAACCTGCCGGTCGCGCGGTGCCCTGCGCATTATTGTCGCGCGGGCCCTTATATCGACTGCCATTGCGGCTGAAAAGCCCGTTGGCGTTCTATACAGACCATACGTCAAAGAGGCCGGGCCGGCGTTTGAAGCCGATCCGGCCTGCCTTGCCTGCGCCAGGCGTCTTCAGCAGGTTGCCTTGCCGCAGGCGCCGAGCTGCGCGATCTTGTCGGCAAGGGCGTCATAGCCCACCGCGCCAAACACCACTTCCTCGCCGATGACGTAGGATGGTGTGCCGGTAATGCCGAGGCCGTCGGCCAGCTTGTGGGCCTCGCGAACCGCCGCCATGACTTCCGGCGCTTCCGACGCGCTTTTCAATGCTTCGCGGTCGGCGCCCAGCGTTACGCCCAGTTCGAGCGCCATGTCGCCATCCTTGCGCCCATCCGCGCCGAGCAGGGCACGGTGAAATTCGGCAGCCTTGTCCGGCATCATCTTCGAAAACGCGATGGAGACCTTGTGCGCTTCCAGCGATTGCGGGCTCAGGATCGGAAATTCCCGCAGGATGAAACGCACATTGTCGTTTTCCTGGACCAGGCGGTTCATGTCGTCGAGGGCGCGATGGCAGAAGCCGCAATTGTAGTCGAAGAACTCGACGACCGTGACCTTGGCGTCCGGATTGCCGATCTCGATCTCGTTGTCGGTCGAGTAGATCTCGTCATGCGATTCATTGAGCGTCTTTTGTTGCGAGGCGACGCGATCGGCCTCGCGCTTCTTTTCAAGCGCCGCCTGCACTTCCAGCATGACTTCCGGATTGGCCATCAGGTAATCGCGAACGATCTGGCCGATCTCGGTCTTTTCGGCATCGTCGAAGGCGTGCGCCTGCTGTGGCAACGCGAATGTCACGGCGACCAGTGCGGCAAGGCCGAACAAACCGGTCCTGATGGAAGAAACTTTCATGTGAAGACTCCTTGGACAGCGCCGTTTGCGGCGCCAAGCGTACCTGTCATTTCTTGGGTGGCTTATAGTCGATAATGTCCTGCATACGAAGCCATTCGGGCGTGCCGCGCTTCAACTTTGGTTGAGCAAGGTTGGCCAGCCGCTTGGCGTCATCGACCCTGAGCGCGTAATAGGCTTCCTCGGCCGCTGCGGAGCGCGCCATGTCTTCGTTGCCCATCGCCGAATAGGCGCGCGCCAGCAGGCCATATCCTCTCGAATTGGTCGGGTCGCGGCTCAATCCCGCCTTGATCTCGACAATGGCGCTGTTGGCGAGCGACCGGTCATAGGTTTCTAGCATGGCATGGCCAAGCTGCACGCGGATCAGGCCGGTCTTGTAGGGATCGAACTGCACGGCCTTGCGGTAGGATTCGACTGCTTCGCGGGCCTTGCCCGAGCTCAGAAGGATTTCCCCCTTGATTTCATAAAGGTAGGGATTTTTCGGCTGCTCGCGAATAAGGCCGTCGAGTATGGGCAGGGCCTTTGCGTTGGACCCGTGCAGATACATCGAGATGGCAATGCCGTAGCGCGCTGCCGGCCCCTGCGGATCGTCGCGGGTGACCACCTGTATCTCGCCCGCGCGACCGGTATAGGCGGCGATCTTCGCCCGCGCCATGTCGTGGCGCAATTGCAGCGCTGGCGAGTCCTTCGCGTTCACATAGGGGCTTTTGCCGATGATCGTTTCCAGAAGCGCGATGCGCTCGCGCGGCATGGGGTGCGATTGCAGATAGGGATCGACGCGGCTGCCCGAGAACAGCAGCTTTTGCGAAAACCGCTCGAAGGTCGTCAGCATGCCGCGGCCGGATTGTTGGGTCTTGTCGAGAAGCTTGATCGCGGTATTGTCGGCGGCGATCTCTTCTTCGCGCCGATAGGACAGCAGGTCGCGCGTGAGCGAAGACTGACTGCCGAGCGCCAGGGCAGAGCCCGCCGCGGAAGCCGCATCGCCGCCGAGCGCGGTTGCGCCGATGCCCGCCAGCATCGACAGCGCTCCTAGAATCTTGGCTTTCTCCACCCGGTCGCGCAGGCGGAACTGGTGGCCGCCCATGATGTGCCCGGCTTCATGCGCCAGCACGCCAATGATTTCGTTCGGGGTTTCCGCCGTCTGGATCGCGCCGGTATTGATGAACATGCGGCGCCCGGTGACGAAGGCGTTGTAGGTGTCGTCGTTGAGGAGATAGACGTCGACCGCGCCCTGGCCGAAGCCGGCAGCCCTGAAGATCGGCGTCGTGTAATCCTTCAAAAGCGCTTCGATCTCGGCGTCGCGCACCAGCGCCAGCCGCGTCCCCTTGCCTTGCGCCAGTACCGACTGGGTGTTGGCGGCGAGCGCGCCTGCAAGACAGCCGGCGAGGGCGGCCTTGCGCGGCATCGCGCGTGCATGCGCGCGCAAGTTGTCAGCCACAGCCCGCAGGGTGCCTGGCGCAAGCCATCGGGAAAGTCGGATCGGGGTAGAACCTGGCGCTCGCAAGACAAGTATTATCCGGTTGGCGCGGATTGTGACCGGCCTGGCCGAAGCCAGACCGGTCTGTTTCCTTCAAACAGCGTTTTGCGACGACAATGCGGCAAATGCCGGACAAGTCCGTGCAGTTTCCGTATGCGTGCGGGCCGCAAACCCTAGAAAAAGCCGCCGCCGCGGCTCCACCAACCCGACCGCTTGCTCTTGCCCTCGGCCTTGTCGGCTTCCGCCTCGTCGCTCACGCTTGGGCTCGCCGACTGATCGACGCTTTCCGCAGCAGCCTCCGATCCTCGTGGCCGGCGCGTGTTGCGCCGTCGCGCGGATGCGGCCGCATCTTCGCTATCGTCGTCTTCGTCTTGTTCGCTCGGCGCAAGTTCCTGCGTGTCGGGCGTTTCGGCCTCGGTGACTTCGGCAACGACTTCCGGGGCTTCGCCTGTCTCCGCTTCAAACGTTTCCGCTTCGGCTTCTTCTTCTACCGTCTCGCCGGATTCGTCCTCGGATGCCTGATCGGTGTCGTTCTCGTCCGATGCCTCGACGGCACGCTCTTCAGGCTCGTTGTCCTCGTCCGCAGAGCCATCGCCGTCCGATTCGGCCGTGCGGCGGTTCCTGCGGCCGCCGCGCTTGCCGCGCCGCCGCTTGCGCCGCTCGCCACCGTCTTCCTCATCGTCGGATTCGGAAGCCTCGGCTTCGCCGTCGGTTTCGGCTTCCCCTTCGGCGGCTTCGACCAGGCCTTCCTCGCGGTCGTCTTCGCCACCGCGCTTGCCGCGCCGCCTGCGCCTGCGCCTGCGACGCTTGCCGCGATCATCGTCACTGCCTTCCGCGCCGCGCTCTTCTTCCTCGGAAGCATCCTCGTCGGCAGGCTCCTCCGCGACGATGTCGTCGTCCTCGTCGATGTCGGCGTAATCGGGGGAGGCCGGTTTCGGTCCGGCCGGCGTACCGGTCGACGGTTCGCCCTTCTCTATGTTGAAGCTCTGGCCGGGCAGGCTGGTGTCACCCTCGATCGATATCCGCACGCCGTAGCGGTGCTCCAGATCGAGCAGGCCGGCGCGCTTGTGGTTGAGAATGTCGAGCGCAATGGCAGGCGGACATTTCACCACAACGTCGTTGCGCGAATGGCGCGAGACATGATCCTCGATGGCCCGGAAGACGTGCAACGCGATGGAGGCGTGCGAGCGCACATGGCCGAGACCGGCGCAATGCGGGCACACTTCCATCGTGCTTTCCATGACGGAGGCGCGGATGCGCTGGCGCGACATTTCCAGCAGGCCGAAATGCGAGATGCGGCCAACCTGGATACGGGCACGATCGTTCTTGAGCGCATCCTTGAGACGCTTCTCGACGGCGCGATTGTTGCGCTTTTCCTCCATGTCGATGAAGTCGATCACGATAAGGCCCGCAAGGTCGCGCAGGCGCAATTGGCGGGCGACTTCGTCGGCTGCCTCCAGATTGGTCTGCAGCGCCGTATCCTCGATAGAGTGCTCGCGGGTGGAGCGTCCCGAGTTGACGTCGATGGACACCAGCGCCTCGGTCTGGTTGATCACCAGATAGCCGCCTGATTTCAGCGTCACCTGCGGCGTCAGCAGCCGGTCGAGTTGGGCCTCGACGCCGGAGCGCGCGAAGATCGCCTGTTCCTCGGTATAGGGTTTGACGTTGCGCGCATGGCTCGGCATGAGCATGCGCATG
>JAGRLL010000331.1 GCA_020441855.1 Nitratireductor sp. | reverse complement strand
ACGTAATCCTCGCGCTCTCCATTGGCGGGCAGGGCGCAACCGAGCACCGCAGGCACGGGTCTTGCCGACGCAACCTGCCGCCCGGCGAGAAGCGAGACAAGCGGGCGGACAAAGACATGGGCTGCGATGAGACTGGAAACCGGATTGCCGGCAAGCCCCATGACGCGCACGCGCTCGCCGTCGCGGTCGATATGGCCGCAGATCAGCGGCTTGCCGGGGCGCATCGCAAGCTTTTCGAAGTCGAGCTTTGCGCCAAGCGACAACAATACGGGCTTGATCAGGTCGTGATCTCCGACAGAAGCGCCGCCCGTGGTGACGATCAAACGCGCGCCGGCCGCCATCGCAGTCACGAAGGCGGCGGACAATGCCTCTGCGTCGTCCTTCACGATGCCCATGTCGACAAGCTCGCCGCCGGCCGCCGTCACGATGGCGGCAATGCCGAAGGTGTTGGAGGCGATGATGGCGCCTTCGCGCAATTCTCCGTCGGGCGTCTCGCCCGGCAGCATGAGTTCGTCGCCGGTCGCGATCAGCGCCACTTTCGGCCGGACGTGCACGGGCAGGCGGGCGTGGTTCATCGAGGCGGCGAGCGAAAGCTGCTGAGGGCCGAGCATGACGCCGCGTTTCAACAGAACATCGCCCTGCTTGAAATCGAGGCCCGCAGGGCGGATGTGCCGCCCAGCGGCCTCGCCCTTCTCGACAAGGACGCCACCGTCGCGAGCCTGCGTGTTTTCCTGGATGATCACGGTATCGGCGCCCTCCGGCACTGGCGCGCCGGTGAAGATACGCGCGGCCTCGCCCGCGCCAACCTCACCCTTGAAGGGATGGCCGGCGGCAGACGTTCCGACAAGGCGCAATTCAACCGGGGCGGAGGAGACGTCGGCCGCTCTCACGGCGTAGCCGTCCATGGCGGAAGCGGCAAAGGGTGGCTGCGTCCGCTTTGCCGCCAGATCGCGCGACAACACCCGGAAGGCGGCATCCTTCAATGCGACCGTTTCCTCGACTTGCGGCGCAGCCTCGGCCAGCACCATCTCCAGTGCTTCGGGAACGGGGACGAGGCCGGTTCGCATCGGATGTTATCCTTCCGCTTTCCAGTGACCCGACTTGCCGCCCGACTTTTCGATCACGCGCACGGAAACGATTTCCATGCCGCGATCGACGGCCTTTGCCATGTCGTAGATTGTCAGGCAGGCGAGCGAACAAGCCGTCAGCGCTTCCATCTCCACGCCGGTCTGGCCGGAGACGCGCGCCGTCGCAATTACCTTGAGGCCGGGCAGAGTTTCGTCGGGTTCGATGGCGATATCGACCTTGGTCAGCGCCAGCGGATGGCAAAGCGGAATCAGGTCGGCGGTCTTCTTGGCGGCCATGATGCCGGCAATGCGCGCGGCGGCCAGCACATCGCCCTTTTTCGCGTTGCCGGCGAGGATCATGGCAAGCGTTTCAGGTTTCATGCGCACCGCGCCGGCGGCAACGGCCTGGCGTACGCTCACGGGCTTGGCACCGACATCGACCATGCTCGCTTCGCCGGAGGCCGACAGATGGGTGAGCCTGGCAGCCATGGCTCAGGCCGCGTCGGATTCGTCGAGAGGGGCGGGCAGGGGATCGGCCAGCAAGGCCCTCGTTGCGGCTGCGACGTCGTCCTGGCGCATCAGGCTCTCGCCGATCAGGAAGGTGCGGATGTCGGCGCGCGCCAGGCGGGCCAGTTCGGCGCGCGTGAACAGCCCGCTTTCACCAACGACGATGCGATCCTTGTCGCCGTTGCCGAGGATCATCGGCGCCAGTTTCTCGCTCGTCTCCAGCGTGGTGACGAAAGTCTTGAGATCGCGGTTGTTGATCCCGATCAGCTTCGAACGCATGCAGGCAAGCGCCCTTTCGGTCTCGGCTTCGTCGTGGACCTCGACCAGCACATCCATGCCGAGTTCGAAGGCCGTATCCTCAAGCGCTCGGGCGGTGTCGTCGTCCACCGCCGCCATGATCACCAGAATGCAGTCGGAACCCCAGGCCCGCGCCTCGTAGACCTGATAGGTGTCGTAAAGGAAATCCTTGCGCAGCGCCGGCAACGACACGGCAGCGCGCGCCGCCGTCAGGAATTCCGGCGCGCCCTGAAACGAAGGCGCATCAGTCAGCACGGACAGACAGGCTGCGCCGCCTTCCTCATAGGACCTGGCCAGCGCCGGCGGATCGAAATCGGCGCGGATCAAGCCCTTGGAGGGGCTTGCTTTCTTGATTTCGGCAATGAGCGCGTATTCGCCGGCGGCATGGCGGGCGGCAAGCGCGGTGGCGAAGCCGCGCGGCCCTTCCACACCCTCGATGCGTGCGCGCAGTTCGGCAAGCGGAACGGATACCTTCGCGGCGGCAATTTCCTCGCGCTTGTAGGCTTCGATCTTCCTGAGGATATCGTCCATCACCCGCGCCCCTGATTGGAGACGATTACGAGTTTCTCGAGCACGGCCTTTGCGGCGCCGGTGTCGATAGCCTCGGCCGCAAGACGTACGCCCTGCGCCAGATCGGATGCGCTGTCCGCAATAATCAGAGCGGCGGCGGTGTTCATCAGCACCATGTCGCGATAAGCAGAGGGCCTGCCTTCGAGCAGGTTGCGCAACGCCCTGGCATTGTATTCGGCGTCGCCACCCGCGATTGCCTCGGCGGAGGCGGGTTTCAGACCGACTTCTTCCGGCGAAACATCGAAGGTCCTGACGTGGCCACCTTCCAGTGCGGCGACATGGGTCGGTCCGGTGATGGTGATCTCGTCGAAACCGCCGCCATGGACGACCCAGACCTTTTCCGAACCCAGTTCGCCCAGCACCTTGGCGATCTCGATCAGCCATTTCGGCGAGAACACGCCAAGCAATTGACGCTTCACGCCGGCCGGGTTGCACATCGGTCCGAGCAAGTTGAAGATGGTGCGGGTGCCCAGCTCCACACGGGTCGGGCCGACATGACGCATCGCGGGATGGTGCGCCGGCGCGAACATGAAGCCAACGCCGGCTTCCTCGATGCAGTCTGTGATCTGATCGGGCGAAAGCTCGATGTTGACGCCCAGCGCCATCAGCACGTCCGCCGCGCCGGATTTCGAGGACAGGGCGCGGTTGCCATGCTTGGCGACCTTGACGCCACAGCCCGCCGCGACGAGCGCGGAAGCCGTGGAAATGTTGAGCGATCCCTTTGCGTCGCCACCTGTGCCGACAATGTCGATTGCGTTGGCGGGGGCGTCGACGGGAAGCATTCTGGCGCGCATCGCGTCGACAGCGCCGGCGAATTCCTCCTCGGTTTCGCCGCGCACGCGCATCGCCATCAGCAGGCCGCCGATCTGCGACGGCGTTGCCTCACCCGACATCAGGATGCCGAATGCCTTTCCGGTTTCCTCGCGATCGAGCGAAGCCCCGTCGGCCACCCTTGCGATGAAGCTCTTGAGATCGCTCATGATACAGGCATTTCCCTGATGTTTCCGGTTCCGACCGGCCCGGACAGGCCGGCCCGGACAAACCGGTCCTAGAAGGTGAGGGCGGCGTCGATCGCCCGTTCGTTGATGCGTACCTGGTCGCGCGACTGGAAGTCGGAAATCAAGGCGCTGACGAGATCTTCCGAAACCGCGTTGTCGACCTGCTGCCTGACCGTATCGGGCGTGGATTCCGGCTCGGCGTCAATGACGTCGATCACTTTCAACACGACGCGAGACGGCGCTTCCGCGCCCGGCGCGGCAGTTGTCGCCCCCTTCGGAACGGAGAAGGCGGCAGTCACCGCCGTGCGCACCAGTTCGTCGTTGGCGTCGTTGCGGGTCAGCTCGACACTCGTCTTAGTCGTTGCCGGGGTTCCGTCCGCGTTGGCAGGCAGCAATTCGGCTGCGACGGCAGCCAGCGACTCACCCTTTTCGGCGCGGTCGCGAATGGTGTCGGCGATTTCCGCAACCTTTTTGGAGATCGCGTCCTCGGTCCAGGCGGCGACAACGTCGTCGCGCACTTCCTCAAGCGGCTTCTGGCGTTCCGGCGTCACGTCCCGGACCTCGTACCACACGAAACCGGCGGAACCGATGGGGATGGGATCGGTCTCAACCTCCGGCTCGGTCTGGAATGCCTGCGTCAGAAGGCTGGCCTGTTCCGGGATGTCCTTGACCTCGCTGCCGTCGGGCGCCTTGCCACTGCTGTCGACCGCGTCGACGATGCGTGTTTTCAGGCCGACATTCTTGGCCGCCTGCTCAAGCAGTTCGCCGGCGGCGCGCTCGTCCTCAAGGCGGTCGTGGACGTCATAGAGATCGTCGGTTGCCTTATCGAGCGCCAGCTTGTTTCGAATCTCTTCTTCGACTTCCGCAAGCGGCTTGACCTGCTCGGGCGCGATTTCGGTCACGCGCAGCAGAACAGGCCCGAATATGCCGTTGACGACATCGCTCACCGCGTTCAGTTCGAGCCCGAAAGCGGCATCGGCGACATTGACGTCGGGGATCTGCTTTTTCGTAACCGTACCGAGATCGATATCGGCGGTTGTGCGGCCTGCTTCCGTGGCGATGGTGTCGAAGAGTTCACCCTCGCGAATGCGTTTCAAAGCCGATTCGGCGGCCGTCTGGTCGGTGAAGACCAATTGCTGGACATGCCGGCGTTCCTCGGTGGTGAAACGCGCCTTGTCGGCCTCGTAGTTCTCCTTGACGGCAGCCTCGTCGATCAGGTCCGGTTGCGAGATATCCTCCGCGGTCAGCCGCACCAGCGCGATTTTCCGGTATTCCGGCGCCAAATAGTCGTTCTTGTGGTCTTCGTACCAGGTTTCCACGTCGCTGTCGGACGGAACAGGCTTGTCGGTCACGGCGGAGGTGTCGACCGTCACGTATTCGAACACGCGCTTTTGCGCCTGATACGCTCCGAAGGCGTCAAAGAAGGCAATGGGAGGCGCGACATTGTCGGCAATTGCATCGGCGAACTGGCGCCGCACGGCAACGGCCTTGCGGTTGCGCAAATAATCGTCCTCGCGCATGCCTACCTGTCGCAGCACATTTTCCAGCGTGAGGCGCGAAAAACGGCCTGTCGAATCGCGGAAGGCGGGATCGTCGCCGATCATCGAGGCAAGCTCGTCGTTGGAGACGCTCATGCCCATCTGTCGGGCGTTTTCGTCCAGCACCGCACCGGCGATTACCTGGCCAAGCACAGATTGCTCGATGCCGAAGCTGCGCGCCTGTTCGCGCGTGATGCGCTGACCAAGCTGCCGCGACAGGTTGTTGACCTGCAGGTCGTAGGCAAGGCGATGGTCGAGCAGGCTGACAGAGGTCTTGCCGAATTCGACCGTGGCGTTGCCCGCGCCCGCAACGAAAACGCCGGATACGCCCCACACGGCGAAGCTGGCGACCAGCAACAGCAGAAGGATTTTCGCGAAAATGCTCTGGGTCGCGCTGCGCAGGGTTGAAAGCATGTAACTACCTGTTTGGGCCCGTTTTCGGGCGTTGAATGAACTGCCCGTTCGTATAATGCGAGAACACCGCGATCACAACAAGCAAGCCGCTTTGCAGCGCATGGGGACCCGGCAATGCGATCTGTACCGGCCCGGCGGCGCGTTTGACCTTGGCGGCGGGGCCGCGTACATGGCGTCAAAAATTCCTGCTAAGCTGCCAACATCGTTTAGCCGAGAGGAGATCCCATGACGCCCGGAATTAAGCCGCTGATCGCGGGCAACTGGAAGATGAACGGAACCGTTTCCTCGCTGGCGGAACTGGCCGCGATGACGGCGGGCAATGACGAGGCGATGCGCGAAAAGCTCGACATGCTGATCTGCGTGCCCGCGACATTGCTGGCGGCCTCCGCCACGGCGGCGCTGAACAGCGGCGTCCTGATCGGGGCGCAGGACTGCCACGCCAAGGCCTCGGGCGCGCATACAGGCGACATTTCCGCCGAAATGATCGCGGATGCAGGCGGCAATGCCGTTATCGTGGGCCATTCCGAGCGGCGCACCGATCACGGCGAAGACAACGCGAGCGTGAGGGCCAAGGCCGAAGCAGCGCTCAGGGCAGGGCTCATCGCGATCATCTGTATCGGTGAAACCGGCGCCGAACGCGAAGCGGGCAAGACGCTCGACGTATTGGGAAGCCAGCTTGCCGGTTCGCTCCCCGACGACCCCAATGTCGTTGTCGCCTACGAGCCGGTCTGGGCAATCGGCACCGGCCTGACGCCGACCATCGAAGACATCGCCGAAGCGCACCGGTTCATCCGCGAGCAGGTCGTTTCGCGCCACGGCAACCATGGAGCGACAATCAGGCTGCTTTACGGCGGTTCGGTCAAACCGTCAAACGCGGCCGAGATCCTCGCCGTTCCCAATGTCGATGGCGCGCTGGTGGGCGGTGCAAGCCTGAAGGCCGCTGATTTCCTCGGTATCTGCCAAGCCTGCCCGGCAGGCTGACCCAC
>JAGRLL010000036.1:19149-24677 GCA_020441855.1 Nitratireductor sp. | reverse complement strand
GTATCGCGCATATAGGCGGAGTTGCCCTGGTCGCGCAGCAGCGGCCAGCCGATCTCCTTGCCCGTTCCGGCAAACTCGTTGTAGGGGCCGAAGAAGGTCAGCGGATGATCGACAGGCATGACCGGCAGGTCTTCGCCCGCCATCGCCGCGATCAGCCTGCCCCACAACCCTGTGCAGACGATGACATGGTCGGCGTGGATCGTGCCGCGCGACGTCACCACGCCCTTGATGCGGCCGTTCTCGATGACGAGATCGGTGGCCGAAGTGTTTGCGAAAGCCCGAAGCTTGCCGGCTGCGACCGCTTCATCGACCAGTTCGCCGGCGACCGTCTGCGAACGCGGCGTGACGAGGCCGGCGTCCGGGTCCCACATGCCGCCCTGCACGAGGCTTTCCTCGATCAGGGGAAATTTCGCCTTGATCTCGGCCGGGCCGACCAGCCGCGCGCCCGTGCCGAACGCCTTGGCGGAGGCGACCTTGCGCCTGATCTCGTCCATGCGTCCGTCATCGCCGACGCGTGCCACCTCAAGCCCCCCGACGCGCGCGTAACGACCGCGCTTCTCGTAGAAGTCGACCGAATAGAGCGTTGTCCAGCACGACAGGAAATCGTGGCTGGTCGCGTAACAGAAATCGGAGGCATGCGAGGTCGAGCCGACATCGGTGGGAATAGCGCTCATGTCGATGCCAACGATGTCATCCCAGCCGCGCTCGACCAGATGATGGGCGACCGACGCCCCGACAATGCCGCCAAGCCCGACAATGACGACGCGCGCGCGATCAGGAAATTTCGACATGATAGCCTCTTGCACAGGAATCCCGGATATTCCGGGCACCTTATGGCGCAGTCGTCAATGCCGTTATTTCAGGTGCGACACGCGGGGACGCGCCAGTGGTGTGGCATCCGATTCCATATGCCCCACGGCCATTCCGATCCGGAACCCGCCGATCCGTGCCGACAGCCATTCGTGCCCCGGCACCGGTCCCATGAAAGGCTCGTGGCGGGTCTGCGCCAGCATGTTGCGCGGCCGCACATTGGCCCAGCGTTCGAGAATGGGCGCATCGCGCAGTGCCGGCACCAGTTCCAGCGCGCGCTCGTAAAAGCCCATGTCGCCGGGATCGAAAGCCTCCGGCGCGGCATGATCCCATTCATCGCGCGCGGTCGAGCCGATGGCAACACGGTTGCCCGCATGCGGCACGACATAGGTGCCATCGGCATAGAGGATCGGCAGGTCGTCGCCATGCGTGTGGTGAACCAGCACGGCCTGTCCCTTGACGCCTCGCCCAATGGCGCCGCCGGCTTCAATGGCCATCTCGCTCATGAAGGGTTGCAGCAATTCGTAGGCCCGCCAGCCCGCCGCAACGACGATCTCGCCGGCTTCGATGGCGCTGCCGTCGGCCAGCACCGCCCTGCCCGGTTCGAGACGAACGGCCTCGACGCCCTCGCGCAATTCCCCCTTCGCCGCAACGAAAGCCCTCAGTGAGGCCAGATAGGCGCGCGGGTCGACCCGCGCCGACAGATCGTCGAATTGCATGCCGAACGGCGCTTGCCTCGCGTCCGGCCAGCCCGCGCCGGCATTGCCGGGCGCAGGCGTGACATGCTCCAGCCTGAACCGCCCGGCCCAGTATTCGCGCGCGCCGCCGCTGCGTCTTTCGACGATCCCCATTGTATCCCGGTGCAACACGGGGATGAGGCGGCCGCATCGGCGGTAGCCGCAGGCAAGCCCCGTGTCCGCCTCCAGCGCCGCAACGGCATCCGGCAGGCTCGTCAGCGCCTCGAACTGGAACTGCTTTTTCGCGTTCCAGCGATCCGGCATGTGGGGCATCAGCGCCCCCAGAAAGCCGCCCGACGCGCCATCGCCGGCCCGGCCCCGGTCGAGCACCAGCACGCGTTTGCCCGCCATGATCGCATGGCGCGCCGCCCACAGGCCGAATATGCCTGCGCCGACGATCAGGACATCGGGCACATTCCGCCCTTGATTCAATTTCTCGGGAAGCGGATTCATGGTCTCAGGAGATAGCGCCAAATGACGGACGACAAAAGACAATCCGCGCCCGGGGAATCGGCGTCACTCGACTGGATCGACGCCTCGATCCCTTATTCCCCGCGTTTCGGGGACACCTATTATTCAAAGGCCGGCGGCCTTGCCGAGACCGATCACGTCTTTATCGCAGGCAACAGCCTGCCCGCGCGCTGGCCCGCGATGCGCGAATGCACGATTGGCGAACTGGGTTTCGGCACGGGCCTGAACTTCCTCGTCACCGTATATCGCTGGCGCGAAATCGCTCCGCCGGGGGCAAAACTGCACTTTGTCTCTTTCGAGCTTTATCCGCTCGCGCCCGCCGAAATGACGAAGGCGCTGTCTCGCTGGCCTGAACTGAATACGCTGGCGCAACAACTCGCCGAGGCATGGCGACCGGAACCCGAAACCCTGAACGTCGCCTTCGACGCAAACGTCGAACTCACCGTCTTTCTCGGCGACGCCAACGCTCTCCTGCCGCGCCACGAATTCGAGGCAGACGCCTGGTATCTCGACGGCTTCGCCCCTTCCCGCAATCCGCAATTGTGGTCGGCGCGAATATTGTCCTCAATCTTCGCGCACACGAAGCCGGGCGGAACCTTCGCCACCTACACCGCCGCCGGCCAGGTGCGCCGCGACCTGCAGGCTGCGGGCTTTTCGGTAGAGCGCCGCCCCGGCTTCGCCGGAAAGCGCGAGATGCTGACGGGCCGACGATCGGCATGATGATCGATTCCGTCGACACTCGCGGAGGCCGCCGCCTGACCAAAAGTCACGCCGGCCGCGGCCTGCTGCCCTCGACCCTCGCCTTCGTCGCCGCGGAAGATCGGCCAAACGGCGGCAACACGGGCGAATTGCTGAACCGGATGAGCGTGCCGCTCAAGGCGTGATCGTGCTGCTCAGAGCTGCAGCATCGCCGGAATGCAGATTTCCTCTTCATCGCCGATATGGCGGATGAAGAGCGCATCGAGGCGTTCGGCTGCCGGCAGCAGGCGCTCCGCGCCCTTGAGCCAGGCTTCCAGCATCGCCTTGTCGTTGCCTTCCGGAGAGATCGGGAAGTTCCGCACGGCAGCTTCCAGATCGTCGAGCACCTCCGCCAGGACCTTGTGGTCGCCGTCGAGCATTTCGAGGGGATGTTCGAGTTGGGGAAACAGCCGCAAAAAGGCGGGGAAGAAGTGATGGTCCTCGATATGGTGATGGCCATGCGCGTGATGGACGAGATCGCCGCCGAGCCCGGCAATGCGCGGCGAGAGCGCGCGCATCTGTCCCGCATCGTCCATGTCCTGAAACTGCCTCAGCCATGCCGGCAACGTCGCCGAGGCATTCAGCAATCCCTCGTGGATCTGCGTCCAGAACTGAGCCTCGCCGCGAAATTTCGGATTGCCGGCCCACGCCTCGCGCGGAATGTCGAACATCGCCGCGCGCAAGGGCGCACTGATACAGCTGCGCTGCTCGACATGGATTTCGGGATGGTTGTAGGTGAAGCCGTCCGCTGGCCGGCTGTCGCGCGATGAATCTTCTTGCATGACCGACAACTAGGGTGATGCGGGCCGCGATGCAATGCGAAGCCGTCCGCACACGGCAAACACACCGTCACCCGGGCGCAAGGGTACCCCGTAAACTTGCAGCTCCCGCAACGAACCGCGTCTACCTTGCCTTCGCCAGCTTCTTGGCTTGCCCAACCCAGTCGTCGCGCTCGATACGGCCCTTGAAGTTGAGATGGTCGTCCATCCAGCCGCGCTCGGCCTTCTTCCACCTTGCGACCTGCTCAAACGTGTAGATGCCGAGCCCGTTGAGCTTCTTCTCCAGCACCGGCCCGACGCCGGAAATCAATTTCAGGTCGTCCGCTTTCGCCGGTTTCCTGACCCTTGGCGGACGGCTGTCGGCGGGTTTGGACGCCGCCTTCCCTGCGACCTTCGACGTGGCGGCCTTCGATGTGGCAGCGGCCTTTGCCGCAGGCTTCGGTGCCGTAGCCGGTTTCGAGGCAGCTTTGGGCGCGGCCTTCTTCGTCGCCGCCGCTTTGGCGCTCGCCTTTGTGGCAGGCGCCTTCCTGGCCGCCTTCTTCGCCGGCGCGGCCTCGGCCGGCCTGTCGAAGCTGATGACCGGCTCCATCGACCCCAATTCAGCGTCGTCGAGCCAGCACAGGACATGATGCCCGTCCTCGAGCTTTTTCAGGGGCGGCGTCTCGGTTTCGCACTTGTTGCCGGGCACCTGCGACTTCCATCGGCAGCGCGTCTGGAACGGGCAGCCGGATGGCGGGTTCAGCGCCGAAGGGATGTCGCCTTCGAGCACGATGTGCTTCTTCTTCACGCTCGTATCGGCAATCGGGATCGCCGAAAGCAGCGCCTCCGTATACGGGTGATAGGGTGGCGAGAATACCTGGTCGGTCGTGCCCTGCTCGACGATGTAGCCAAGATACATCACCACCACGCGGTCGGCGAGATAACGCACGACGGAAAGGTCGTGGCTGATGAACAGCATCGTCGTCTTCGACTCGCGCTGGATATCCATCAGCAGTTCGGTCACGGCCGCCTGCACCGAGACGTCGAGCGCGGAGACCGGCTCATCGGCGACGACCACCTTTGGCCGCCCGGCAAAGGCGCGCGCCACGCCGATGCGCTGCTTTTGGCCACCCGACAATTGCCGCGGCATGCGCGTGGCGAACGCCCGCGGCAGCTTCACGAGATCGAGCAGGCCGAGCATGGTCTCATGCCGCTCGGACTGGCTTCCGCCGATCTTGAACTTCTCCAGCGTCCGGATGATCTGAGATCCGACGGAATGACTGGGATTGAGCGTATCGAACGGGTTCTGGAACACCATCTGGATCGAGGAGATGGTCGAAACGCCGCGATCCTCGATCGGCACCGATTCGATCTTCCTGTCCCCGAGGACGACCTCGCCCGACGAAGCGGTTTCGAGCCCCAGCAGCACCTTGGCGAGCGTCGACTTTCCGCAGCCGGATTCGCCGACGATGGCCACCGTCTCCGATTCGCGCGCTTCGAAGGTGATGCTCTCGTTGGCCTTGACGGTGCGCGTCTCCGATCCGCCGAAAATCGCATTGGCGGCGACGTGATAATATTTGCGCAGATCGTCGATCTTCAGCACCGTCGGACCGGGCTCGACCGGCGGCTTGGCCGTCGCCGCCCCTTCCGGCAACGCGTTCCAGTCGAGCTTGTCGAACCGCACGCAGCGTGAGCGATGGTTCGTGTGGCTCTTGACCTGGATCATCGGAATTTCGGCGGAATTGCATTCGCCTTCGACGAAATGCTGGCATCGCGGGCCGAAATTGCAGCCCTTCGGCCGTTCCTGTGGCAGCGGCAATTGCCCCGGAATGGCGATCAGCGGATGCGCGTTCTTGTCCGCGCCGGGCAGCGGAATCGAGCGGAACAGGCCTTGCGTGTAAGGATGCCGCATGCGGTCGAACACGTCGTCGACCTTGCCGGTTTCCACCGCTTCGCCCGAATACATCACCGTGATGCGGTCGCAGGTTTCAAGGATCAGGCCCAGATTGTGCGA
>JAGRLL010000036.1:0-19143 GCA_020441855.1 Nitratireductor sp. | reverse complement strand
AGCATCGACGTGCCGAACTGCTTGCCCAGATCCTTGACCAGTTCGACGATGCCGGCTTCCACCGTCACGTCGAGCGCGGTCGTCGGCTCATCGAGCAGCAGCAGCGCCGGCTTCGACAGCAGCGCCATGGCGATGACAACACGCTGTTGCTGGCCGCCCGAAAGCTGGTGCGGGAAGGAATTCATCATCCGCTCGGGATCGGGCAGGCGAACCGCCGTCAGCAATTCCAGCGAGCGGTCGTAGGCCTCTTTCTTCGACACCTTTTCATGAAGGATCGGCACTTCCATCAACTGCTTGCCGATCTTCATCGCCGGATTGAGGCTCGCCATCGGCTCCTGGTAGATCATGGCGATCTTGTTGCCGCGAAGGGAGCGAAGCTCGGCCTCGCTCATCTCGCCCATGTCGCGGCCCATGAACTTGATGGTGCCCTTGGTGATCTTCCCGCGATTGCCCATGTCGCGCATGATTCCAAGCGCGACCGTGGACTTGCCACAGCCAGACTCGCCAACGAGGCCCATCGCCTCGCCCGGCATCACCTTGCACGAAAAGTCCATCACCGCAGGGATTTCGCCGGCCTTGGTGAAGAAGGAAATGTGGAGGTTCTCGATTTCGAGGATCGGCTCGGTCATCTTTGCTTCTCCTCAGTCCCTAAGCGATTCTTCGCGCAGCGAATCGGCCAGCAGGTTCAGTCCAAGAACCAGCGACATCAGCGCGAGCGCCGGTGACACGCCCGTCCAGGTGTAGAGCCTGAGCTGGGCGACCCGGCTGCCGTCCTTGATCATCGTGCCCCAGTCCGGGCTTTCCGGCCCCATGCCCAGACCGAAGAAGCCGAGCGTGCCGAGCAGGATGGTCGTGTAGCCGACGCGCAGGCACGCATCGACGATCAGCGGTCCGCGCGCATTGGGCAGCATCTCCCACAGCATGATGTACCAGGGCGTCTCGCCGCGCGTCTGCGCCGCCGCGATGTAGTCGCGCGTCTTGATGTCGAGGGTCAGGCCCCGGACGATGCGGAACACGCCCGGGCTCGACGCAAAGACGACCGCGACGAAGATGTTCAACTCGTTCGGCTCGATACCGAACACGTTGAAGATCGGCCATTCCATGATCGACGCCAGCCAGCCCATGTGCACTTCGCGCAGCTTGGCGAGGAAGGTGCCCGTCGACATCAGGTTCATCCAGATCCAGATACCGATTGCCAGCGTCGCGATCATGTAGGGGTAGAGCTTTTCCGATCGTCCCAAAAACCGCGTGTAGAAGAGCGTTCCGAAGATGATGGTCGGGAAGATGAACAGCGTCCCGCCCATGATGTAGGGAATCCATGTCTCCATGATCCCCGGCGTCACCAGCAGGTAGAACAGCAGGATCACCGGGAAGGCCAGGACGAGATTGGCGAGAAACGACAGGATATTGTCTATCTTGCCGCCGAAATAGCCGGCGGGCAGTCCCAGCGTCGCACCGACCATCAGCGCGATCAGCGTCGCCGCCGGCGCGATCGTCAGCACTACCCTGCCCCCGTGGATCACGCGGCTGAAAACGTCGCGCGCCAGATTGTCTCCGCCGAGCAGAAAGGCGATTCCCGTTTCCGGGTCGATCGCGCCGGGAACGGCATTCTTCATCGCGGCAAGCTGCATGCGCGGCCCAAGCGGCGCGATCGTGTCGGCAAAGATCGCGGAGAATACCCAGAAGGCGCAGATCAGTACGCCTGCGGTGCCGACACCCGTGTTGAACAATTGTCCGAACAGGCCGAGCCTCGGCTTGAACAGGTAGACCGCGACGAGCATCGCAGCCATGCACACCCAAACAGGCCATAGCCTGAAGACGATGCCGCCGACAACGCCGATAAGTCCGATCGTTTCCATGTCAGCTCACCCGGATGCGTGGATTGAGGAAGGCATAGCCGATATCCGAGATCAGCTGCGTGATGAGCACGAGCGCGACGGCGACAAGACCGCAGGCGAGCACCAGATCGATGTCGTTGTTGGAAGCCGCCTGCACCAGAAGATAACCGAAGCCCTTGTAATTGAAGATGGATTCGGTAACGACGACGCCCGTCAGCAGCCAGGGAAATTGCAGCATGATGACCGTGAACGGCGCGATCAGCGCGTTTCTCAACGCATGGCGCAAGACCACGGTTCTGAAATTGAGGCCCTTCAGGCGGGCGGTGCGAATGTATTGCGCCGTCATGACCTCGGCCATCGATGCGCGGGTCATGCGCGCGATATAGCCGATGCCGTAGATCGCCATCGTCATCACCGGCAGGGTGAAATTGGTGAAGGTGATGCCACGGCTGAGCGCGGTGGCCGCAGAACCGTTGAGCCATCCCAGCCAGGACGCGAAAACGACGCTGAAAATGACGCCCGAGACATATTCCGGCGTCGCGGTGGAACCGATCGAGACGACCGAGAGCGTCCGGTCCAGTCTCGATCCTTCCTTCATGCCGGCCAGCACGCCGATGAGCAGCGCGACCGGCACCATAACGATCATGACCCAGAACATCAGGATGCCCGTCGCCGCGAGCGCCTCGGGCATGCGTGCGTTGACGGTCGTGCGATAGGCGGTCGAGCAGCCGAAATCGCCCTGCAGCACGCCGGAGAACGTCGCCTTGTCGGATTCGTCGCAATAGCGGAAGCGTGGAACGATCTCTCCGCTCGAAGGGTCCTTCACCGGCTGCTTCTGCGCAAGGCCGACCCAACGGGCGTAGCGAACGAAGAAATTGTCCCTGTAACCATTACGCTCGAGCCATGCGGCCTTCTCGGCATCGGTCGCACGCGACTCCGTCTGAAAGGTTGCCAGCTTGGTGAGATTGGGTTCGAGATTGACGAAGAAGAATACCACGAAGCTCAGGCAGAACATGGTCAAGACCATGACGCCAAGGCGACGCAGGATAAAGGAAAACATGGCGACCGTCCCCTCGCTATTCGCTATCGGTCGGCGCTTCTGAAATTCTTGTTGTTTTTGTGTGGCGCCGTTGAATGTCCGGAAGGGGCGCTGGACGCCCCTTCCGCATCTTCAAGTGCCTACTGGTCGAGCCAGACGTCTTCCATGTGAAGTTCGAAGGTCTGGTGCATGACCAGCCCCTTCACATAGTCCTGGTGATGGCGATACAGCGCCCGCCAGAACGGCTGGATCAGAATGCCTGAATCCTGGAGGATCTTTTCGATTTCCTCCATCAGCACCTTGCGCTTGTCGGCGTCGGCTACGGCCAGCGCCGCGCTTAGCTTGGCGTCGAAGTCGGGGTTGGAATAGGCCGACTCGTTCCAGCTTTCGCCGGTACGGTAGGCCAGCGCCAGAACCTGCACGCCGAGCGGACGCATGTTCCATTCGGTCGTAGACCAGGGATATTTCGTCCAGTCGTTCCAGAAGGACGAGCCCGGAATGACCGTGCGCTTGATCTTGAAGCCCGCTTCGCGGCACTGGGCGGCGATGACGTCGCCCGGATTCTTCACGTATTCGGCGTCATACGAGATCAGCTCGAATTCGGTGTCCATCTGGCCGGCCTCGGTCATCAGCGCCTTGGCCTTGTCGAGATCGCGCGCGACCTTCGGCAATTCGAAATATTCCGGATGGATCTGGCAAACGTGGTGGTTTTCGCCAACCGAACCGGCGTCGTTGTAACCGAGCTTCAGCACCGTCGCATTGTCGACGGCAAGCTGCAGCGCGTTACGCACCCGCTGGTCGTCATAGGGCTTGTTGGCGACGTTGGTGCGCAGCACGATGGTCGCCGCCGTGACGACTTCCTCCTGGGCGAGGCCCATGGAGTTCAGAAGTTCGACGGTCTCGCCCACGGTCTGGTAATTGGCGTCGATTTCGCCGGCTTCCAACGCGGAAATGATGGCGTTCGATTCAACCTCGGCGCCATAATCGATGAATTCGATCCCGTCGAGATACGGCTCGCCCTTCCACCAGGTGAAGCCCTCGCGGCGCTTGACGGTCGCCTTGGTGCCGACCTGATAGTCGACGAGCTCGTAGGGCCCGGTGCCGGGCGTCTTGAGCATGTCGGCGCCGTCCGCCTCGAAATTGCGGTGGACGACGATCGCCGGATAATCGGCCATGCCCGGAATGATGGTGATGTCGGAGGAATTGGTCTTCAGCTTCACCGTGTAGTCATCGACCCTGGTAATCGCACCATCGGCCGCCTTGCCGGCGTCGGCATCGATGAGCGAGGCCATGCGGCCGGCCATCGAATTGCCTTCAGTCGACTTGTCGCACCAGCGGTTGAGATTGAAGATGACGTCGTCGGCGTTGAAGTCGTCGCCGTTGGACCATTTCACGCCCTGGCGAACATGCAGGGTGTATTCGGTCGCGTCCTCGTTGATCTCCCAGCTTTCGAGCAGATGGCCCTCGAAGGTGAAGTCCTTGGTGTAACGCACGAGATAGTCGTTGCACTGGCGCATGACATTGGCCATTTCCGACCAGTCCCACGTGCGCGGATCCTTCATCTCCTTGATGATCATCTGCATCTTGAGCGTGCCGCCCTTCTTGCCTTCCTGCGCCATGGCTGGCGTCGGTGCGGCAAGGCCGATCATGCCGTAGGCGACAGCAGTCGATGCGCCGAAGGCAGAAGACAGCGCCAGGAATTCGCGGCGGTCCATGCGGCCCTTGCGCGTATCCTCGGCCCAGCGGATCACTTGATCTGAAAGGGCTTCGCCTTTCGTATTTGTCCATTTAGTCGTCATCAACACCTCCCGATGACATTGCTCAATTCAAGTTGAGACGGCCGAAATGGCCGAAACGCCCCGAAACAGAACCTCCGAATTGAGGATAATTCTCGTGCCCCTCATTATATTGCAGGCGGGCATTTTCCCGGCTTTGCATCGTCTTGCACAAGTCAATCGCACCATATGAGCCTGGCAACGTCAACACCCGGCGCGGGTTTTGCCGCTCAGTGGACATGTTTTGCCGTTTTAGCACGGTTCTTGTCCCAACCGCGCGGCGGCGCACCCACGAATGGCCGTTTGCGCCCTAAAAAAGCCGATTCCCGCTGCGCGACATCGGCGTCGCTCCCAGACATTCCAGCCCAATTCTTTCTCTGACAAGTTTTGACATGCCGGCCCGGGCGGGCGCGGCACGGGCAGGAGGCGAGCCGATGAACGTTGATCTCACCGCACGAAACCGAAGCGAGCTGGACAGCGCCTCCGCTCCGATCGCCGCCGCGACCGGCCTGCCGAACTGGCTCTACGCCGGAGAGGATTCGCTGGCTGCCGAGAAGAAGGCCATTTTCGCGCCGAACTGGGCCGGCATCGGTTTTGCCAAGGACGTGCCGCAAAACGGCGACGTCAAGCCGGTCACCTTTCTGGGCGAACCGTTGCTGATGGTGCGCGACCGCGACGCCAGGGTCCGCGTATTCCAGAACACGTGCCGCCATCGTGGCGTCGTCCTGGTCGATGAGCCCAAATCGACTACCGGACTGATCCGCTGCCCCTATCACGCCTGGTGCTACGACCTGAAGGGCGCGCTGAAGCAGACACCGCATGTCGGCGGCCCCGGCATCCACGAGCATGCCGATATCGACAAGTCGAAGCTCGGGCTCGTCGAAATCCGTTCCCACGTCTTCATGGACGTCGTCTTCGTCAATCTTTCGGGCGATGCCGCGCCCTTCGGGGAAATGTTCGCCACGATGATGGAGCGCTGGCGCGAGTTCGACCGGCCGATCTTCCATGGCGGGCCTGAATCCTCCTTCAGGCTGGAAGTGGCGACCAACTGGAAGCTCGCCGTCGAGAATTATTGCGAAAGCTACCACCTGCCCTTCGTCCATCCGGGCCTGAATTCCTATTCACGGCTGGAGGACCATGCCAACATTCTGGGCAACGGCCCGTGGTCGGGTCAGCTGACCCGCGTCTACAATCCCCAACTCGACGAGAGTGGCAGGCGCTTCGCCGATTTTGAGCATCTTGGCCCGCGATGGTCGTCCAATGCCGAGTATCTTTCGGTCTATCCCAACGTGCTGATGGGCGTGCATCGCGACCACACTTTCGCGATCCTGCTGGAACCGGTCGCCCACGACCGCACGATCGAACATGTCGAAATCTACTTCGCCGCCGAATCCTCGACCGGACCCGACTGGCAGGAAATGCGCACGAAAAACGCCGAACTTTGGAAAGGCGTCTTCATCGAAGACATCGGCGTCGTGGAGGCGATGCAGCGCGGCCGTCTCGCGAGCGCGTTCGACGGCGGCCATTTCTCGCCCGTGATGGATGAATCCACCCATCACTTTCATCGCTGGATTGCCAAGGGCTTTCTGGAAGCCGATTGATCGGCGGCATTGGCGTGACGCCGACCTGGAGCAGGCAGCGCGCATTCGCGCTTGGATAATAAAACGCTTGCGCCACGTTTGGCGCAGGATCAGCGGGAAAGCTGATCCCGCTGGATCCGGTACAGGAAGTCCTGCGCCTCGCCGTTCCTGATCACCTGGCTCACTTCCTCGAACATCGCGTTCGCGTCGATTATTCGAAGCCCGGCATCGTGAAGCGGTCGGTCGCCACGATAAAGGCCCTTTTGCCAGAGCCTTTCGCCCATGCGCTCCACGCTCGTCACGACACCTCGGTCGATATCGCGGACGAACAACTGGTAGTCTCGTTGCTCCGTGCACCCGTGCGCATCGGTGTACCGACCGCTGAACGTCTTGAAAAGCCGGTAGTCGACGCGGTGCATCTCTTCGACATGATGGTAGAAGGTCATCGAATGCTGGTCTGGCAGGTCGAGCGCAGCAATTTCCCCTCCCAGTTCCCGAACGATTGCAAATGGCGAATCTGCGCCATAACCCGATTTGTTGTCTACACCCGCGAAGTCGTCCGCCCGGGCACCTATCGCCGCAAACGAATAGATCGGATGCCCGGTTCGTACGGCGCCAGGCCACGTCCGTCCTATCTCGGTCAGCACCCCCATGTGGCTTGGTGTCGAACGAATGTCGAATGCGACGCCCTGGGCAAAATCGAAATTGAACAGCGGCAATACAAGCGTACCGTCAGGGCCGAGACGGGCCAGCAATGCCGACAGCAAATCGGCCGGTTTGCAGCGAAACCTGCGGACGATGCGGAAAAGGGAGGAATGCAAAAGCAGGGTCGACCCTGGCGAGATCAAGGTGAGGTCGATCAGCCCGCTCTTCCTCTTTTCATACCATCGCTTCGCATGGAGCCAAGGTCTGTGACAATCATCCGTGACCTGTATGCCTAAATTTCAATCGTGTGAATGATACAGAGAATATTGCGGCTATTTGCAGATTGCACCGCCAAACCGCAGGGGCGGCGATTCGTCCCCTTTTTTGCCTCTGCCTTGCTCAAACCGCCCGCTGGAATAGCCTGACGCCGCTTTTCTGCTTGCCAAAGGACGCGATTGTGATACTGGCGCTGCCGGTCCTCCCTTCCTGGGCTGGGCCGGTTTCCCGTTCGGGGGCAAGGAAGCATGCCTGACGCTGCGGGCACGATTCACATGACATTCCTTCTGGTCGAGGACTTCTCGGCCATGTGCCTCATGTCCGCCGTCGAGGGGCTGAGGTCGGCCAATTATCTGCTGGGCCAGAAGGCCTACAGCTGGCACCTGATCAGCCATGACGGCCAGCCGGTACGCGCTTCCAACGGCATCTTCATGCAGGTCGAAGGCGAGATCGGCGAGGACCTGAGGACCGACTTTCTGTTTGTCGTCTCCAGCCTGCAGAACAATCCGCCGTATCGCTCCAAGCTGCATTCCCGTCTGAGGCATTTCGATCGGCAGGGCGTGAAGATGGGCGCGCTCTCTTGCGGCTCGCTCATTCTGGCCCGCGCCGGCCTGCTGGACCGCGCGCGCTGCACCGTGCACTGGGAGTTCCTGCCCGCCTTCCAGGACGAATTCCCCGACATCGATGTCGTGAGCGATCTCTATGTCATCAATCGCGACCGCTATACCTCGTCGGGCGGCATTTCCGGCATGGAACTGGTCCTGCAGATCGTCACCGAGAAATACGGCGACAACCTCGCCCAGCGCATCGCCAACAATTTCCAGCTCGATCGCATCCGGAATGCCGGCGACATGCAGCGTTCCGGTGCGGTCGCGCGCATGGATACCATGCCCCCGGCGGTTCAGGAATCGGTGCGACTGATGCTGGCCAACATCGAACTCCCGCTGTCCAATGTCGAGATCGCGCGCGCGATCAACACGTCGGTGCGCAATCTCGAGCGCATGTTCAAGCGCAATCTGCGCGCCTCGCCCGCCAAGTACTACCTGTCGCTGAGGCTGGAAAAGGCGCGCGAACTGCTGATGCACACCAACATCTCGACGCTTGAGGTGGCGCTGCAATGCGGCTTTTCCTCAAGCTCCTATTTCGCCCGCTGCTTCCAGCGCGAATTCTCCAAGCGCCCCTCGGACGTGCGCCGAAAGCGGGGATAGCCGCCGCGTTACGGTCTGGTCGCCTGCATCGACGGCCGCTCCGAGAATTTGGCGAACCAGGCGGCGAGCTTCGGCCGGCTCTCGCGCCACCCCATTTCGGCGAAGCGGAAGTCCAGATAGCCGAGCGCGCAGCCAACCGTGATGACACCCATCGAAAGCGGTCCTTCCAGCAGATCCATCCACCTGCGTTCCAGATGGTCGAGAGAGGTGTTCACCTTGGCGACCTGCCCCGCCTCCCATTCGTCCCAGCGAAACTGCGCCGGGCGCAGCGCCTGTTCGTAGCGGGTCAGCACCGCCGCATCCATGATCGCATCGCCCAGCGCTTCAAGCGCCAACGCGCGATAGCCGGCTACGCCGCCCGCGCCGGGACCCGAAAGTTTCGCCCCGGAATGAAGACTGTCGAGATAGGCACAGATCACGCGAGAATCGAACAGCACCGTACCGTCGTCGAGCACAAGCGCCGGAATCTTGCCGCAGGGATTGTCCCTCGCCAGTTCCTCGTTCCTCGCCACCGCATTGGTGCTCGCCTCCGCGATTTCCAGTTTTGCGGTCTGGCCGGTCTCATGCGCGATGACCAGGACCTTGCGTACGAATGGCGAAGCAGGTGAATGCCACAATTTCATTTGTGTAGCCCTTGATTGATGTGGGTTGCCCGTCGGCTTGATAGAGCCTCGATCCACCCTCTGGCAAGCTGGGCCGTCGACCCGCTCAGCCGGCCTCCAATGCCTTGCCTGCGACCCGGCGGGACAGGAAAGCACGGATCGCTGCATTGACCTCGCGGGGTTTTTCGCTCGGCAAGGTGTGGCCAGAGGCGGCGATGACCACCAGTTCGTTGTCGGGCAACAGCCCGGCCAGTGTCCTTCCGTTCTTCAGCGGGGTCATCCGGTCGTTGCCGGCGAGGATGCACAGGCTCGGACATTTGAGCCCGCTTGCGGCCTGCGTGCCCTCCTCATAGGCCGCGCAGGTCTTTAGATCGTCAGCGAGCACGCCCTTGACGTTCCGGCGCATCGTGTCGAGCCCGTAGGCAATGTGGCTTGCCCCCGGCCAGGTATTTTCATGCAGTTGAGCTTCCGGACCATAGGACCACGAGATCATCGAGGCGAAGGCTTCTTCTTCCCGGCTTTCCGCCATCTGGATCAGCGCCGGATTGACCGGGATCGCCGCCGCGGTCCCGATCAGAACGACCGCCTCGACCCGCTCCGGCGCGATCCGCCCCATTTCGAGCGCGATCAGGCCACCCATGCTGTGCCCGGCGACAACCGCCTTTGCCGCGCCAATCGCATCCATCAGTCCGAGAACGAAGCGCGCATGCGCCTCGATGCCCTTGAGCGCATCTCCCCCGCTCAGAAAGTGACCGGGGAAATCGGGAGCCGCGACATTCCAGCCGTCATAGGCGAGCGCGCGGGTTTGCAGCGCCCAGGCAAGATGGCTCGATCCCGCGCCATGTAGGAACAGGATGAAGTTTTGCCCTTCCCGGTGCGCGCGTCCGCCCGTCGCGACATGCACCTTGCGGCCGTCGATGGTCACATGCATCAGCTTGCCCCTGATGTCTTCGTTGCCGCCCTGAGCGCTGCCTTCAGCGCCCGGTCGAAATCGACTTTCAGATCCTCGACCGATTCCAGCCCGACCGACAGGCGGATCATGTCCTCGCTCAGCCCGCCGGCCTTCATGTCTTCGGGCGAGATATGCGAATGCGTCGTCGAGGCGGGATGGATCACCAGCGTCTTGGCGTCACCGACATTGGCCAGATGCGAGGCGATCTGCACATTCTCGATGAAGGCCTGGCCTGCGGCCCTGCCCCCCTTCACGCCAAAGGCGATGATCGAGCCCGCGCCCTTCGGCAGCAGCCTTTTGGCGACTTCGTGATCGGGATGGCCAGGCAATGTCGGATGGCGAACCCAGGCAACGGCCTCGTGCCCGCTCAGATAATCGAGCATCGCCGCCGTGTTCTTCATGTGGCGTTCCATGCGCACCGGCAAGGTCTCGATCCCCTGGAGGATCAGGAAGGCCGACATCGGCGCCATCACCGGCCCGAAATTGTACATCGCCTCGGCGCGCACGCGCGCGGAAAGCGCGATCGGACCGAACTCCTCCCAGAAGACGATGCCGTCGAGCGCATAGAACGGCTCGCTCAACGTCGGCCACTTGTTCGCCCCGCTTGCGTCTTTCTGGCCCCAGTCGAACCGGCCGGATTCGACGATCGCGCCGCCGAGCGCCGTACCGTGGCCTCCGAGCCACTTGGTCGCCGAATGGATCACGATATCGACGCCATGCTCGAAGGGCTTGAACAAATACGGCGTGCAGAAGGTGGCATCCATCACGACGGGGATGCCGGCTTCCCTTGCGATTGCCGAAACCGCCTCGATGTCGAGCACGTCGAGACCGGGATTGCCGATCATCTCGCAGAACAGGAACTTGGTGTTCGGCCGGATCGCTGCCTTCAGGCCCGCAAGGTCGCGGCCATGCACGAAACTCGTCTCCACGCCGAAGCGCGGCATGGTGTTCTTCAGCAGGTTGATGTTGGCGCCGTAAAGCTGCGCCGTCGAGACGATATGATCGCCCGAGGAAACCAGCATGGAAACGACGCAATGCAGCGCGGCCATGCCCGAGGCCGTGGCCACACAGGCCGATCCGCCCTCCATCGCCGCAAGCCGCTGTTCGAGCACGGCCACCGTGGGGTTGGTGATGCGCGAATAGAGGTGACCACCCTCCTCCATGTTGTAGAGCGCGGCGGCATGACGCGCGTCGCGGAAGACATACGAGGTTGTCTGGTGGATCGGCACCGCCCTGCTGCCATGCTCCGGGTCGGGAACATGGCCGGCATGCAGCGCAAGCGTTTCGAGATCAGGAAAATAAGCCATTCTTTTCGCAGTAATTGCCAAGGATCACGATGACCGGCTGCTCATAGGCACCGTCCAGCCGCTTGAAGACGAGATTGGGGAAATAGCCGGTGAGCCGGCAGCCGGATCGCCCGCATTGGCCCGACGAGTAATAGACGTCGTCCCTTACGCGCCATTTGCCTTCGCGGGATTCGCCGGAACGGCTGTATTGCACCATGGTTCCGTCGGGACGGTAGAAGGCGCAACCGAAATTCTGGTGGACGATGGAATTGCCAACGAGCAGGCGGGCGATCCGGCTGTCGGCCAGATCGGCCTGCGCCATCTCCACCCGCTCATGCGCCGGCGCGGCGTGCGAAGATGGCGCCTCTTCAGGCGCGCCCGGCGCCATTGCCAGCAACAGCAAGGCTGCTCCGATGGATTTCATCACGATCTCCTCCACGCGATCCCGATACCGGCGCACGCTCCCTCCAGCCAATCAACAGGCTTTCGCAGGCGCATGCAATAGCGTGCGACGACGGAGCGCGCCCGACCGGACGCGCCAATTGCGGGCATCCGTAAACGCCTGTGGCGCCGACGTCGAAATCTTTCCCCAAATTCACCACGATTTACTCGCCGATCCGCCGAATTCGCCAAGGAAATTCGTGATCGCAAAGGGGCGCAGACAGGGATGGAGAATCCATGAACGACACAAGCTGCAACGCTACGTCATCCGACCTTGCCGGCGACGAGAAGCGCGCCAACCGGGCGCGCCTGGCAATGGCGACCTTCTTTATCGCCGCCATCGCACTGGTCAGTCCGTCACTTGCCGAGGAGTGCAGCGATACGGCCGGACTGGTCCGTGCTGCCGCCCGCGACGATTCCATGCCGCGAGACAAAATGCACACGCTGGAGCGCGCCCTCGAAAGGGCGCTCGGCCATCACGCGCGCGGTGACGATCTGGCCTGCCGGCTGGAGATCAATTCCTTGCGTCAGGGCCTGCTCGTCACCTGACCGCAGCCGATCTTCGTAGAATATCGGCAAATTTCTCAATGCCTTATCGGAAAAGCGGTTGCCGGAAACGGTGGCCGCTTTTCCGCTTTGCGCCGGCCCTTCCCCTTGCGGAGCGCGCGTTTTGCCCAGGTCAGACACGCCCGCAATACCCGCCGCCTGTGAGAATTGTCACATCCTCGGGCAGCACTATCCATGCCGGTGTGCACAATTGCACGTGAGTTCCAAAACCCCACCCACATCTGTCGGTCATGGAACGGACAATGGTGTCCCTTCCAGGTCATACAGAAAGGAACTCGATCATGACCAAACTTCGCAAGACCGTATCCGCAGCGCTGGCCGTTGCGGTCCTCGCCGGAACCGGTGTTTCCGTTTCCAACTCCGCCAACGCCGCGCCGATGATCCGCGCTGCCGCAGTCGAAACGCAGGCTGCCGACATCGTCCAGGTGGGCTTCCACAAAAAGCATCATGGCCATGGCTGGAATCGTCACGGCTGGCGTCACTACGGTGGCTATTCCAATGGCTACTACGGTCGCAACTGCTTCTTCAAGAAGCGCAAGGTCTGGGACGAGTACTACGGCGGCTACTTCTACAAGCGCATCCGCGTTTGCTACTAAGCGCCCCGCATCCCTGAACTGAACCACCTCCAAAGGGCCTCGGCATTGCCGGGGCCTTTTGGCGTTCTTGGAGAACATTTCGCCATGAAGGACCGGGCAGACCGGACGGATCGGCCGGCACAGGCCTCAAACGAGGCGGCAAAGACCTCAAACGAGATTGAGCGTCACCGCGACGGGACAGTGATCCGACGCCTTCGGACGATCCCATCCGATGCGCGGATAACGCTCGACATCCTGTCCCGGCGGAAAGGGCGTGCGCCAGGGCTGGCCGTTGCGCACGATATCCGGCACGGCCCCGGGATTGGCCTCCGCGAAGGATGGCGAAGCGAAGATATAATCCAGCTGGCAAAGGTGCTGCTCTTGCGGCCCGCGCAGATGGTACAGCGTCCAGCGGTCCTTCACGTCTCGCCGCTCGACCAGGTTGAGCGCGAAACCGTCTGATACCAAGGGATCGAAACCCGCCCTCTCCTCGCCGACCGGCTTGAAATGATAGCCGGTCTGATGCGTGCCCTCGACGATGATGCGCTCACGGTAATCGTTCATGTCCCCGCATACGAGCCAGCGCATTCGCGCCGCGCGGTCGCCGCCGAACTTGTCCTCGATGATGCGGCGTACCGCGCGCGCCTCGGCCGTGCGGATCGCCATCGTGTAGTCCCGGCCGTTCGAGCCGTTGGTATCCTTGCCGTTCGCCGTCATCGACTTCATGTGCGTCACGAACAGCGAGAGCTTCTTGCCGCCGACCCTGAAATCAATCTCCAGGCAGTCGCGGCGGAACACTTTTTCGTCCGGCCGTTCGCCCAGCGCCTTCAGCTCCTTGTTGTAGATGCCGAAATCTTCATAGGTGCGGTGGGCATGGCTGCGCATAGCGACGAACTCTATCGGATCGCCATCGGCGGTCTCGTCGCGCGTCATCACCGCGACATCGATGCCGCGCCCGTCATTGCCTTCCATCAGGTATTTGCGCCGGTAGCCCGACCCGATCATCTTGAAGAGATAGCCGTATTCGAATGCCGCCAGCGCATCGAGGTTCTCGACCTCCTGGAGGCAGATGATGTCGGCCCGGCAATCGGCGATGGCAAGTGCTGAAAGCTGCATCTTGTCGTCGGTGTGGGCGATCACCCGCGCAGCCTCGAGCGCCTCGTAGCTCTGCTTGTCCTTGACCTCCACCATCTGCATGGCCCTGTCCCGCCTGAGCTGGTTGCGCCAGCCGGAAAAGTCGAAGCGTTGCATCAGGTTCTCGGCATTGAAGGTGGCGATGCGAAGGGCCATGGACTTGGAGGCTTTCAGGTTGGTTCCCGAATGTGACCCCTCTATTTGCAGCGCGCGGCCCTTGCGGGCAACCCGTGCCGCCCCGAATCTTCGCCTTGCCTCTCAAGTGTGCGGCAGGTGCGAACCGGCACGCCTGCCGGTTCGCCGTCTCGTTGCCCGCCCCGCCGGCAACGGCGGAGAGCAGGACCTCAACCGCCAAGTGCCTCGCGATTGGCGGCCAGAAACGCCTTCAGGTGCATCGGCTCACGGCCCGACAGGCGCTCCAGCGCATCGCTCGTGATGCCGAGATGGCCCTGCCGGGCAGCCCTGTCGAAGGAAACGATCACTGGGATCATGAAATCGGGCACGCCGCCGGCCTTCATGCCGGCTGCAAGCTGCTCCTCGTCCACATGTACGACCTCCAGCGGCTTGCCGGTGATCTCGCGAACCATCGCGGCGACCTCGTCGACACTGACCGCCTCAGGGCCTGCGATGGTGTGGATAGCGCTTTCCTGCCCTTCGCCGGCCAGCGCATGCGCCGCCGCTGCCGCCTCGTCGGCCCGCGCGGCATAGGCGATCTTTCCGCCGCCGGCGGCGGTGAACCACTTGCCGGTTTCGAGTGCGTGCGGCAGACCCATGAAGAGGTTTTCCATGTACCAGCTGTTGCGCAGGATCGTATGGGCAATGCCGCTCGCTGCAATCGCCTCCTCCGTGCCGAGATGGTCGGGTGCGAAGGAAACGGCCGATACCTCCGGCTCGGGCAAGGATGTATAGACGATGTGCTTCACGCCGGCTGCCTGCGCCGCCGCAACTGCCGCCTTGTGCTGCGCCAGCCGCCTGCCGGGCACGCCCATGGCATCGGTCGAGATGAGCAGGAGGCGGTCGACGCCGGCGAAGGCCGCGACAAGCGTGCCGGGATCGTCGAAATCGGCGGCCCTGACCTGCACGCCCCGGGCGGCGTAATCGGCCAATTTGGAGACGTCGCGGGTGGCGGCGACGATGGCGCCGGGTTCGATCGTGTCCGACTTCAGCAATTCGTCGAGCACGAGTCGGCCGAAATGGCCGCTTGCTCCGGTCACGAGAAGGGTTTGTGTCATGGTTCAAGTCGCTCCTGGCGGTTTCCTGACTGCTCGGGCGGAAGGCAAGCCGCACGGCGCGGCGACGGCTCCAGCCCGACATGGTTTCAAAAAGAGACTTGCTCTAATTCGGGAACCGAAGCTAAATTGTAAAGGAGGCAGTTTTTTCTGCGGTAGTTACATGGGGGGAACCACCCCCTGGAGAAGCGCCATGAACAAACAGGTCACCGAGACGGTCGAGGGCCGGAACGTATTCCTGATCCTGGGCGAGCCGGTAGTCGCCGACAAATGCCCCGTGCGCGACGTCATGGCCAATGTCTCGGGCAGGTGGAACTCGCTGATCCTGCTGGTTCTTGACGAAGGTCCGCATCGCTTTTCCTCTCTGCGCAGGGCAATCCCCGACATTTCGCAGCGCATGCTGACCCAGACCCTGCGCGACCTCGAACGCGACGGCTACATCGCCCGCAAGGTCTATCCGACGAAGCCGCCATCGGTCGAATACAGCCTGACCGAACTCGGGAACTCGTTCATCGAGATCCTGAAGCCCTTCGTCATCTGGTCGGTAAGGAACCACGAGGCCATCCGCGCCGCGCGCACCTTCTACGACGGTTGACGCCGGAGCGCGGGACAGTCGCGAGGCCATGGTCCGCCGGCGGGCGTGCGAACCGTCCGGATCGGCGAAACAAGGGATATCAGGCGCGTTCTTCCCAGATGCGGGCAAGTTCGACGATCGTCGCGACCGCCTTTTCCATGTCCTGCCGGCTGACCCATTCCAGCGGCGAATGGAAAGCATGGCCGCCGGCAAAGATGTTGGGACAGGGGAGCCCCATCAGCGTCAGCCGCGAACCGTCCGTGCCGCCGCGAATGCTGCCCTGCTTCGGCGTCATGCCGCAGCGCCGGATCGCCTCCACCGCATTCTCGACCACCTGCGGATGGCGGTCGAGCACCGTCTTCATGTTGCGATATTGTTCGGTGACCGTGAATGTGCAGGTCGAACCCGGATAGGCCCTCATCACGTCGTCGACGATCGCTTTCAGCCGCGCTTCGCGCGCCACCAGTTCCTTCTCGTCGAAATCGCGCACGATCAGGCCGATGAACGCATGATCCATCGTGCCGCGCAGTTCGGTGGGGTGCACAAAACCCTCGCGGCCCTCGGTCGTTTCCGGCGCCTCCTCTTTCGGCAGGCGCCCGACGATCGCCGCCGCGATCCTGGAGGCATGTTCCATACGTCCCTTGGCAAAGCCCGGATGGATCGCAACACCGGTGATCTCGATGTCCACCCTGTCGGCCGAAAAGGTCTCGTTCTCGATCGAGCCCGCGGTCGATCCATCCATGGTATAGGCGAATTCGGCGCCGAGTTTTCCGAGATCGACCTTGTCCACGCCACGCCCGATTTCCTCGTCGGTCGTGAACAATATCCTGATCTTTCCGTGCTTTATGTCGGGGTTTTGAATCAGGATCTGCGCCGCCGCCATGATCTCGGCCACACCCGCCTTGTCGTCTGCGCCGAGCAGGGTCGTGCCGTCCGTGGTGATGATGTCGTTGCCGGTCTGGTCCGCGAGCGCAGGATGATCGGCGGCCTTGATCACGCGCGAGGGGTCGCCCGGCAGCACGATATCGCCGCCCTTATAATCCTCGACGATCTGCGGTTTCACGCCCTTGCCGGTGAAATCCGGCGCGGTGTCGACATGGGCGCAAAAGCAGATGACCGGCACGACCTTGTCGCTATTGGCCGGTACCGTCGCATAGACATTGCCATGCTCGTCCATGTGCGCGTCGTCGATCCCGATGGCCAGCAATTCCTCGACCAGCAACCGGCCCAGATCCTTCTGCTTTTCGGTGGAAGGCTGCGCGGAGGATGAAGGATCGGACTGCGTGTCGATGGCGACGTAGCGCAGGAAGCGCTCGGTGACGGTGGAGATGCGGGGATGGGGGGTGTTCACGGCGAAACCAATTATTCCTGACAGGCGAATGCAGCAACAGGATTACCCGGCAGACGGGACTTTCGCAAAACCAATTACGAATGACGCCCCTCAACGACCGCCGTCGATGACGGCGCGCACACGCTCGAAATAGTCGAACGGCAGGAGATAGCTCTGGTCGCCGGCATGAATGGACAAGCCCCCGAAATCCGGATTGCCCTCCACCAGCCCGAATATGTGCTCGAAGGTCATCCGGGCGAAGGGCGTGCCCTCCTCGAGAGCGCCGGCGATGGTGGCCTCGTCGGCATAAAGATAAGCCCATGAGAGATCGCGATTGTCCTTGGCGACCAGCAGGCTGATGGTTTCTTCGTGTTCGGGCCATTCCTTGAGCGCCACGAGGAAGGTGTGTCCCGCCAGCCCGCGCGTCACCTCTTCGACCGCCTCGCTCACCGCAACTTCCTGATGACGGCGCAACAGGTTTTCGAGGTTCCCTTCGTCCGGCTCCCCTGCTTCGACCGGGGAGTTCCCGAAGCGATGGGCATGCCAATAGGCTTCGCATGCGTCGCGCAGGCTTGCGTAGTCCGTCTTGAGGCCCTGCGCGGTGATGGCAATGCCGTTCGCACCCAGCAACTTGCTGATCCGGCGCATCCATTTCGCATAGCCGCCTTGCCAGAGCCTGGCTTCCAGTTCGGCATCCGGCTTGAGAATGACGAATTTCTGGCTTCGGTTGGTCCAGCTTGAGATGTCGGCAATCTGGCCCCATGGGAAGAATTCTCCCGCGATCCTCACATCTCGAATGCCCTGCGGGGAAAGCGTCAACACTGCGCCTCGCAAGGTAATCGCGCTGCGGATGGCGGCAAAAAGCGCCAGACCGAAGAAGACGGTACCGATCCAGCCGAGAATGGCGACGGAAGCGTCAATGCGCCCCACCACGCCGAGCGCGATGGCGAAGCACAGGCCGGTCATCGCGATGCCCGCCAGCACCAGCGCCCATTGTTTCCAGCGCGATGCGCCGATCTCCAGCACCTGCGAGGTGTCGAAATGCCCCTTGCCTGTCATTGGCCCTCACCTTCCCTGTCCGATCATGTCGCGCCGCCGCCCATGTAGCAACACCAGGTGTTTCCGCCGGCTGGACCACGCCACCCGCTTGACGCCGTACCGAACGGTACGGTACAGGCTTCACCGGAAAATTGCGGATCAAAAAGGACCTCCCGCAGCCCATGGACCAGAGCGTCTGCCCGGACAAATCCCCGTTGTCCAGCCGTCAGCACGAAGTGTTGTCGGCGGTCCTCGACCTGATGGTCGAGGAAGGCGACCGCTTTTCCATGGCCGCCGTGGCGCGCCGCGCGTCCTGCTCGAAGGAGACGCTGTACAAATGGTTCGGCGACCGCGATGGCCTGCTCACCGCAACGGTGCGCTGGCAGGCCGCTAAGGTCGCGATGCCTCCCCTGCCCCAGACGCAGCTGACCCGCGATGCCTTTGCCGCGGCGCTCGAAGCCTTCGCCGCGAACTGGCTGAACGTCATCACCGGCGACGTTTCCGTGGCGCTCAACCGTCTCGCCATCGCGCATGCCGGTTCGGGCAAGAGCGGCCTTGGCCGCATCGTGCTCGAAAACGGCCCCTTTGAAATGGCGCGCCGCCTGGAGCCCGTGTTCCTCGCCGGTCGCGACGCGGGCCTCGTCGAATTCGACTCCGTCGAGACCGCGTTTCGCACCTTTTTCGGGCTTGTCGTCGCCGACAGCCAGACCCGTGCGCTTCTGGGTGATACGTCCCGCCCGAAGCCAGACCAGATCGGGCGCTGGGCGGCGCATGCCGTTGCCCGGTTCCTGCAAGTCTACGGCGCGGCCGCACGCCCCGCCGGCAAATCCAACTGAACGACAAAACACGAAAGAGGAGTAGATCATGCGTGTTTATTACGATCGCGATGCCGATCTCGGCCTGATCAAGGGCAAGAAGGTCGCCATCATCGGATACGGCTCGCAAGGCCATGCCCATGCGCTCAACCTCCACGAGTCGGGCTGCAAGGTCGTCGTCGGCGTGCGCAAGGGCGGGGCGTCCTGGGACAAGGTCAAGAAGGCGAAGCTCAATGTCT
>JAGRLL010000035.1 GCA_020441855.1 Nitratireductor sp. | reverse complement strand
TGGTCGGCATCAACGTGCCGATCCCCGTGCCGCTCGCCTATTACACCTTCGGCGGCTGGAAGCGCTCCGGCTTCGGCGACTTGAACCAGCACGGTCCCGACGCCTTCCGCTTCTATACGCGGACCAAGACGATCACCTCGCGCTGGCCGTCCGGCATCAAGGAAGGTGCCGACTTCGCCATCCCGACCATGAACTGAGATCGAGGGGATCGCTCCTGCCGGAGCGGTCCCCTTTTCGCATGCACGGCAACGGAGGAGGCCGATCATGGATTTCGCACTGAGCGAGGAGCAGCTCGCCATTCACCAGATGGCGCGTTCCTTCGCCCACGAGAACCTCGCGCCCAAGGCGTCCGAGTGGGACGAAACCGGGCATTTCCCGATCGATGTCGTGCGCTCGGTCGGCGAACTCGGTCTTGCCGGCATCTACGTGAAGGAAGACGTCGGCGGTTCCGGCCTCGGCCGGCTCGACGCCACTCTGGTCTTCGAGGGCCTTGCCTATGGCTGCCCGTCGATTGCCGCCTTCATCTCGATCCACAACATGTGCGCATGGATGATCGACACCTTCGGCAGTGAGGAACAGCGCCTCAAATGGTTGCCGAAAATGTGCACCATGGAGACGCTGGCGAGCTATTGCCTGACCGAGCCGGGCTCGGGCTCCGACGCCGCAGCGCTCAAGACGAAGGCCGAGCGAGACGGCAACCAGTGGAAGATGAACGGCGCCAAGGCCTTCATCTCCGGTGGCGGTCATTCCGATCTCTATGTCGTCATGGCGCGCACCGGCGCCGACGGCCCGAAGGGCATTTCGGCCATGCTGGTCGAGGACGGCACGCCGGGTCTTTCCTTCGGCGCCAACGAGCGCAAGATGGGCTGGAAGGCGCAGCCGACCGCGCAGGTCCAGTTCGACGACTGCAAGGTGCCCGCCGACCATCTCCTGGGTGAAGAGGGCGCAGGCTTCAAATACGCGATGGCCGGCCTCGACGGCGGCCGCCTCAACATCGCCGCCAGCGCGCTCGGCGGCGCGCAATGCGCGCTCGACAAGGCCTTGGCCTACGTCAAGGAACGCAAGGCCTTCGGCAAGCCAATCGCCGAGTTCCAGGCGCTGCAATTCCGCCTCGCCGACATGGAAACGGAATTGCAGGCCGCGCGCACCTTCCTGCGCCAGGCCGCCTGGAAGCTGGATCAGAAGGCCCCCGACGCCACGAAGTATTGCGCCATGGCCAAGCGCTTCGTCACCGACACGGCCTTCCGCGTCGCCAACGATGCGCTGCAACTCCACGGCGGCTACGGCTACCTCGCCGATTTCGGCATCGAGAAGATCGTCCGCGATCTGCGTGTCCACCAGATCCTCGAAGGCACCAACGAGATCATGCGCGTCATCGTCTCGCGCCAGATGCTGGCGGAGGCGTGATTGGCAATCGCTGACGACATCCATATCCGCAAGGAAGGCAAGGCCGGGCGCATCACGCTGACCCGGCCGAACGCGTTGAACGCACTCACCTTCGACATGGCGATGGCGATCGAAGCCGCGCTCATCGAATGGGCCGACGACGACGCGGTGGCGCTGGTGATCATCGACGCGGCGGGCGACAAGGCCTTCTGCGCCGGCGGCGACATCCAGGACCTCTACGAACACGGCAAGGCCGGCGACTTCGACTTCGGCCGCAAGTTCTGGTCCGACGAATACCACCTCAACGCGCTGATCGCCGACTACGAGAAACCCTATGTCGCGCTGATGCAGGGCTTCGTCATGGGCGGCGGCGTCGGCATTTCCTGCCACGGCTCGCACCGCATCGTCTGCGAGACGACGCAGATCGCCATGCCCGAATGCGGCATCGGCCTGGTGCCCGATGTCGGCGGCTCCTTCCTGCTTGCCCGCGCGCCGTGGAAGTTCGGCGAATATCTCGGCCTCACCGGCGCGCGGATGAACACCGCCGACGCGATCCATGCCGGCTTCGCCGACCTGTTCGTGCCGCGCGAGGACTGGCCGGCACTGATCGCAAGCCTGTGCGAGCACGGCAGAACCAAGGCCATCGGCGATTTCGCGAAGGCAACCGAACCTTCCGGGCTCGCCGAACTGACGGCGCAGGTCAACACGTTCTTTTCGGGCGGTTCAGCGCTCGAATGCGTGCTGGCGCTCGAAGCCGACGTTTCGGAATGGGCGCAGAAGACCGCGAAGGCGATGCGGCGCGGTTGCCCGCTTTCGCTCGCTTGCGCCTTCGAACTGATCGCCATGAGCCGCGAGGTCGCGACCGTGCGCGAGGCGCTCGATTTCGAACTGCGCTTCACATGGCGCTCGCAGTCGCATGGCGAGTTTGTCGAAGGCGTGCGCGCCCAGATCATCGACAAGGATCGCAACCCGCAATGGCGCATCGCCCGGCTTGAAGACGTCACCCCGCAAACCATCGCCGCCATGCTGGCGCCGATAACGGGCTGAGGGAGAAAGGGCATGACCGCACAACCGCTCGCCATCGCTCCGATCCTCCTGGTCGCCGACCTCGCCGCCAGCCTCGACTATTGGCGGGACAAGGTGGGTTTCGAGGCCCTGACCTTCGAGCAGGCGCCGCACTTCGCCATCGTCAAACGCGGCGGTGCGCGCCTCATGCTCCAGGAGGTCGCGCCCGGCACTGCCATTACGCCGAACTGGAAGCTGCACGAGAAAACCTCGAACGCCTTCGTCTGGATCGACGATGCGAAAGCGCTCTACGAGGAGTTGATCGAACGTGGCGCGAACATCGACTGGGAACTTTACGAGGCGCCCTATGGCGCGCTCGAATTCGGCATCCAGGATCTCGACGATCACGACATTGCCTTTTCGCAATTGCTGGACTGACTGGAAGGAGGAGACGCATGGCTGAAATAGGTTTCATCGGGCTCGGCAATATGGGCCTGCCCATGGCTGCAAACCTGGTCAAGGCCGGGCACAAGGTCTCCGGCTTCGATACGGTGGCCGAGGCGATCGGCAAGGCGAAGGACGCCGGCATCGAGATTGCGGCAAGTGCGGCCGAAGCGGCGGCAGGCCGCGACATCGTCATCACCATGCTGCCCAACGGCAAGATCGTGACTTCCGTCTTCTCGCAGATCGTGCCGGCCTGTGCGCCGGGCACCGTGATCGTCGATTCGTCCACCATCGATGTCGCCAGCGCGCGCGCCGCGCACGACGTGGCGGCAAAGGCCGGGCTCCTGTCGGTCGATGCACCTGTTTCGGGCGGTGTCGGCGGCGCGGAAGCCGGCACGCTCACCTTCATGGTCGGCGGTTCGCAGGAAGCGCTGGAAAAGGCCTGCCCCGCGCTCGAAATCATGGGGGGCCGCCTCGTTCATTGCGGCGAAGGCGGCGCCGGACAGGCCGCCAAGATGTGCAACAACATGCTGCTCGGCATTTCCATGATCGGCGCCTGCGAAGCTTTCGCGCTGGCAGACAAGCTCGGCCTTTCGCAGCAGGCGCTGTTCGACGTCGTGTCGACCTCGTCGGGCATGTGCTGGTCGGTCAACACCTATTGTCCGGTACCGGGCGTCGGGCCGAAATCGCCCGCAGACAACGACTACAAACCGGGATTCGCCGCTGCGCTGATGCTTAAGGATCTCGGCCTCTCCCAGGAAGCCGCTGGCGATGTCGGCGCCGCGACCCCCATGGGCCGTCACGCCATGGAAATCTACAAGACCTTCGTGGAAGCAGGCGAAGGCGGCAAGGACTTCTCCGGCATCATCAATTATCTCGACAAACTGTGAGGACAGCGCAATGAGCCAGGCCATCCTTACCGAACAGCGCGGCCGCGTCGGCATCGTCACCATCAACCGGCCCGAGGCGCTCAACGCCGTCAATACGCAGGTCATGCACGACCTGATCGAGGCGGTCGCGAAGCTCGACGCCGACGAGGGCATCGGCTGCATCCTCATCACCGGCGCGGGCGAAAAGGCGTTTGTCGCAGGCGCCGACATCAAGGAGATGGCGGACAAGTCCTACATGGACATGTTCATGGCCGATGCGCAATCGGGCTGGGAACGCTTCGCCGCGACCCACACGCCCATGGTCGCCGCCGTCAATGGCTTCGCGCTCGGTGGCGGCTGCGAGATCGCCATGATGTGCGACATCATTATCGCCTCGCATACCGCGAAATTCGGCCAGCCGGAGATCAAGCTCGGCGTCATTCCGGGCTGGGGCGGCACGCAGCGCCTCACCAACGCCATCGGCAAGGCCAAGGCGATGGACCTGATCCTCACCGGACGCATGATGGGCGCGGAGGAAGCCGAACGCGCCGGTCTTGTCGCGCGGATCGTGCCGGCTGAAAAGCTGATCGAGGAAGCGCTCGGCGCGGCCGAGGCCATCGCCTCCTTTTCGAAACCGTCCGCCATCATCGCCAAGGAGGCCGTCAACCGCGCCTTCGAGACCTCGCTTGCCGAAGGTGTGCGCTTCGAGCGCCGCGTCTTCTATTCGCTGTTTGCAACCGACGACCAGAAGGAAGGCATGGCGGCCTTCGCGGAAAAGCGCAAAGCCGAATTCAGGCACAAATAGGCCGTGAGGCCGGGAGTATATCGCATGTCCAATACGATCGTCATTGCCGGTGCGGCGCGCACGCCGATGGGCGGGTTCCAGGGAGAATTCGCTTCGCTCGCAGCCTCCGATCTGGGAGGTGCAGCCATCGCCGCGGCCCTTGCCGATGCAGGCGCAAAGCCGGAAGCCGTCGATGAGGTGCTGATGGGCAATGTGCTGCCCGCAGGTCAGGGACAGGCGCCGGCCCGACAGGCAGCCTTCGCAGCCGGCCTGTCGGAAAGCGTGCCCGCCACCACGCTCAACAAGATGTGCGGTTCCGGCATGAAGGCGATGATGATCGCCCATGACCAGCTCAAGACCGGCAACGGTTCGGTGATCGTCGCCGGCGGCATGGAATCGATGACCAACGCCCCCTATCTGCTGCCCAAGATGCGCGCCGGCGCGCGGCTCGGCCATGCCGAGGTCAAGGACCACATGTTCCTCGACGGTCTCGAAGACGCTTACGACAAGGGCCGGCTGATGGGCACCTTTGCCGAGGATTGCGCCGAGGCCTATCAGTTCACCCGCCAGGCCCAGGACGATTACGCGCTGCAGTCGCTGTCCAACGCGCTGGCCGCCCAGGCCAGCGGCGCCTTCAAGGCCGAGATCGTCGCGATCCCGGTGACCACCCGCGCCGGTACCGTGGTGGCCGATGCCGACGAACAGCCCCAAAGCGCGCGCCCCGACAAGATCCCGACGCTGAAACCGGCCTTCCGCAAGGACGGCACGGTAACGGCGGCAAACTCCTCGTCGATCTCGGACGGCGCCGCCGCCCTGGTACTGGCTTCGGCCGATGCCGCCGCAACACGCGGCCTGACCGTGCGCGCCCGCATCATGGGCCATGCCAGCCACGCCCAGGCCCCGGGCCTGTTCACCACCGCGCCGGTTCCGGCGGCACGTAAACTGCTGGACCGCCTCGGCTGGAGCATCGACGACGTCGACCTGTGGGAGGTCAACGAAGCCTTCGCCGTGGTGCCGATGGCCTTCATGCGCGAAATGAGCCTGCCCCGCGACCGTGTCAACGTCAACGGCGGCGCCTGCGCCCTCGGTCATCCGATCGGCGCCTCGGGCGCGCGGATCATCGTCACCCTGCTGAACGCGCTGGAAACCCGCGGCCTCAAGCGCGGACTGGCCGCGATCTGCATCGGCGGCGGCGAAGGGACTGCCATCGCCATCGAACGGACCTGATCTTTTTCTGGCCGGAAATATCCCGGGGTGAATTGGCCGCAGGCCAAGAGGGGCAGCGCCCCTTCCACAGAAACCGCAAAAGGCCATTCATGCCGGTCGACTACACCAACCTCGCCGCCACCATCGCTGCCCTGACAGCCGGCGAAACCGATACCGTCGCGCTGATGGCCACCATCGCCTGCGAGGTTCACCATGCCGGCGACCGCTTCGACTGGACCGGCTTCTACCGCGTCACCGCGCCCGGTCTGCTCAAGATCGGCCCCTACCAGGGCGCCCACGGCTGCCTGACCATCGCCTTCTCGCACGGCGTCTGCGGCGCCTGCGCGCGCAGCGGCGAGGCGCAGCTGGTGGCGGATGTGGATGCCTTCCCCGGCCATATCGCCTGCGCCAGTTCGACCCGCTCGGAACTGGTCCTGCCGGTGCGCGACAGCACCGGCACCCTGATCGGGGTGTTCGACATCGACAGCGACCAACCCGCAGCCTTCAGCGCAGCCGACGCGCGCGACCTCGAGGCCATTCTCGATCAGGTCTTCGCCGGCTCGTGAAATTTTTCTTGAAAATATCATGAACCCGACGCACGGTGAAATCTGAAGGGACAATTTTCACGAGATTCGCCGGATGCTGCATGATTCGCCCCGCGCGGGAACACTCGGCGCCGACCTGCGCGCGCTTAGGAAGGCGCGCGGGCTGACGCTTGCCGAACTGGCGACGCGGCTCGACCGCTCGGTCGGATGGCTCAGCCAGGTCGAACGCGACCTTTCGGTGCCCTCGGTCGCCGATCTGCGCCGCGCCTCGGTCGAACTCGACGTGCCGGTGGCGACCCTTTCCGGCCCGGTCCCGGCGCCCGGGGACGAAGCCGGATATATCGTGCGCGCCGGCGCCCGCCGCCCGATCGGCCTCGGCAAGGAAGGACTGTCCGAGGAACTGCTCTCCCCCGACCTGACCGACGATTTCGAGATGGTGCACTCCACCTTCGCCCCCGGCAGCCGCATCGACCG
>JAGRLL010000330.1 GCA_020441855.1 Nitratireductor sp. | reverse complement strand
CGCACGGCGACATCTCCGCGATCGGCCCACTTGCGCGCTCGGCCTACGACATTGAGGCCGCGCTCGACATCATCGCCGGCCCGAACGCGCTCGACGCGACGGGCATGCGGCTGGCATTGCCGCGCTCGAACAAGACGAAAATTTCGGACTTCCGCGTCACAGTCATGTCGGGCGCCGAAACCGCGCCGGTCGACGCAGCTGTGCGTAAAGAGATCGAGACGCTGGCCGACTGGCTGGAGAAGCAGGGCGCGACCGTCGATCGCGTCGCGCGTCCCGTCGATCCCGCCGAGGCGCACGAGACCTACATCATGCTCCTGCGCTCCGCGACCAGCGCCGCGCCCGACGAGGCGGCGCACGCAAAGCTCCTCGCCGCGCGTGACGAGGTCGGCAGCCGCAACGATTATTACGCTTGGCATGTACGCGCCAATACGATGGGCCATCGCGAATGGCTCGGCTGGAACAACAGGCGCGCGCGCATGGTGCAGGACTGGGCGCGCTTCTTCACACGGTTCGACCTGCTGCTCTGCCCGACGGCGACGACGACTGCTTTCCCGCACATGCAGACCGGCGAACGCTGGGAGCGGATGATCTCGGTCGACGGCAAGGACCAGCCGACAACGACGCAGCTGTTCTGGGCCGGCTATTCCAACATGGTCTTCCTGCCGTCCATCGTCGCGCCCGCGGGGCTGGCGGCGGATGGATTGCCGGTCGGCGTGCAGATCGTCGCGCCGGCCTATCAGGACCATAGCGCGATCCGGTTTGCGCAATTGCTGGAGGACCAGTATCGGGCGTTCACGCCGCCGCCGGGTTTCGCTTAGCGCGGGACGAACTTTGGCGGAATCATCCCGCCGTCATTGCGAGCGGAGCGAAGCAATCCATCCCCGGGGGACTATCCAGTCTCTGGGATGGATTGCTTCGTCGCTGCGCTCCTCGCAATGACGGTCGCGTTTCCGTCAAATCGAACCCGCCGTGGGAAGTTGAGGCTACTTACTGATGCGTCTTTCGTCTGCCTTTTTTGAAGAATGTTGTTGCTCGACGAATTGGCGTATCCGGTTCCGTGCCAGCACACTCGGTGACTACGACGATTAGCGCGTTCCACAGTTCGGCTGCTTTCGCGCCGCCCTGCAATCTGGCGAGTTTCCCGAAATTCATGATTGCGATGCAGGCGGCCAGACTTCCAAGTGTCGAATAGCGCTTCGGCAGACTTGTCTTCGGCATGATCTTAGACAGGGCTATCGCAAGACAAACAGCAAGAACGGCCGTAAGGAAAGACTTGTATAGCGCGGCTCCGGCGAGTCCTGTGATCAGGACAAGTCCGATCCCGACCGCAACTATCCGGCTATTTTGCAACTCCGGGATAGTGAGTCCGAGTTGTGCTTCGAGGCTCGTCCAAATTTTCCGTGCGCCTTGATCACGTAGAAACGGGCGCAAGTCGGTCGAGGGAGAAAGTTCGCCGCCGTAACCGATTTTGCGAAGCGCGGATCTCAGCCGAAAATATGCCAGCGTGGAAACGTATCCGGCCTTCGTGCCCTCTGAAATATTCAACTTGGAGGCAACGAGATCGTAAAGATCGCCAAACGTAATGCAGCCCTTGGCTTCGTCGTCGCTCAACTGTGTGCTGAAGGCCTTTTCGACCCCAAGAACAATCTCCAGGTCGTCACCATCGCCGCCCAAGTTGAAGCTGTTCGTCGTCGCCTTCCCATCCATCACGGACTAAACCGGCTTCTCGCCCGGCCTGTCGTCCCTCGTGTAGCCCGTGCCGAAAGCCGTGTCCCAATAGGGGCAGCTCACGCCATAGCCGCGGAGCGGATCGCGGAAATGGTGCAGCAGATGCGCGCGGCGCAGCATCTGCTCGATCTTCGTGCGCGGCGGCCGGTGATGAATGTGAAAGTGGATCTCGTCGTACAGCACGTAGCCGACGAGGAAGCCCGCCGTCACCGTGTACGAGATCGGCGCCGGGAACAGCGCGGCGATGACGACGTAAGCCAGCGCCATCAGCGGCAGGCTCATCAGCGGCGGCATGACGAGGCGCAGCGGGTCGCTGGGGTGCACGTGATGCACGCCGTGCAGCAGGAAGTGGATGCGTTCGCCGATCTTGCCCGGGAATTCCGTATGGAACAGCCAGCGATGGAAGACATATTCGCTCAGCGTCCAGGCGACATAGCCGAAGATCAGGGAGCCGATCGTCGCATACCAAGGCTGCGCCATCGCGCCCTTCCAGCCGATCCAGGCCGCAAACGGCAGGTAGAAGAGCGGGAACCACCACGGCACGCGGGACAGCTTGTCCAGAACGGGATTGTCGAAGATGCGCGGCGAGGC
>JAGRLL010000329.1:5452-10069 GCA_020441855.1 Nitratireductor sp. | reverse complement strand
AGCGCATGTGGCCCTCGATCCGGGTAACCGGATCGACGACGACGCGCTGGCCGGAAGTGTCGAGTTCGAAACCGTTGGGTGTCTGGATGGTCATGAGTTTTCACCTCCCTTTTGGCGCGCGCGCTTGACCGCGCTCACGGCGGCATGCGCCACCGCCGCCGCGCCGACGATTCCTGCCGCCGTACCGCCGATCTTGTCTGCATTGGCCTCGATGCCGAAGCCGTGGATCTCGGTCAGCCGGTCGTAGAACGAGCCCTTGTCCCAGAAGCCGTCTTCCGAGCAGCCGAAGCATGGATGGCCCGACTGGATCGGGAAGGAGAGTCCGCCGTTCCAGCGCACCGTCGAGCACGCATTGTAGGTGGTCGGCCCCTTGCAACCGACCTTGTAGAGGCAATAGCCCTTGCGCGCGCCCTCGTCGTCGAAGGATTCCACGAACTGGCCGGCGTCGAAATGCGGCCGCCGATAGCACTTGTCGTGGATACGCTGCGAATAGAACATCTTGGGCCGGCCCTGCCTGTCGAGCTGCGGGAAACGCTCGAAGGTCAGGATGTAGGTGATGACCGCCGTCATCACTTCCGCGATGGGCGGGCAGCCCGGAACCTTGATGATCGGCTTGGGCGCAAGACCCGGCACCTTGTGGATCGGTGTCGCCTGGGTCGGGTTCGGCCGCGCCGCCTGCACGCAGCCCCAGGAAGCGCACGATCCCCAGGAGATGATCGCCTTGCAGTGCTCGGCCGCCTTCTTCAACTGCTCCAGATAGGGCTTGCCGCCGATGATGCAGCTCATGCCCTCCTGGTTGAGCGGCGGATTGCCCTCGCAGGCCAGGATGTAATTGCCGTCATATTTGGCGATGGTCTCTTCGACGATCGCCTCCGCCTGATGGCCGGCCGCAGCCATGATCGTATCGTCGTAATCGAGCGAGATCATCGACAGGATGACGTCCTTGGCGAGCGGATGCGCCGAGCGGATGAAGCTTTCCGAACAGCACGTGCATTCCAGCCCGTGCAGCCACAGCACCGGAATGCGCGGCTTGGTCTCCATCGCATGGGCGATCTGCGGGGCAAAGCTCGGCCCAAGGCCCAGCGACGCCGCGGTCAGCGAACAGAATTTCAGGAAACTGCGCCGGGTAATCCCCTGCCGGCGCATCACCTCGTAGAACGTTTCGGTCATGCCAGCACCTCCTCCTGCGTTAAGGCGCGCCGGAATGCCAATCAGGTTGATCCCGGCCCTGGCCCATGCGTAGCAACCGCTGTGCCAAGTGGTTGAAGTGTTTTTATTTCAGAAGGTTAGGTCGATTTCGCGTCGCTGGATCGATCGCGCGAACCGCAAGTGGAAGGATGCTTTGCTGGCAATATGGAAGCGTCGCTTCCACCTTGAGGCGGCTCAACCGTTGGGCCGGGATATTTCGCAGAGCTTTTCGATCAGCGCGTCGGCTGCAGCTTTCACCGGGTCGCTCAATCGCATGCCCTGACCGAAATCGCCGCCCTCGATGCCGTGGACGGTGAGGCTTTGCGGCAGCGAACCGAGCGCGCGCGCCGTCTCGACGGCTTCGGCAAGACCGAAGCGATGCGTGGAATAGTGGAACAGTTCGGCCGGCAGTTTTTGCGCCACCGCGTCGAAGGTGACGAGCGTTCCGGGCGCAGCCCCGCTTCTGGTCGCATCGACCAGCACCAGCGCGGCATGCGTTTCAAACAGGTCGATCAGACCGGTTCCGTCGCCGGCATGGACCAGCGCCGGCAATCCCTTTGCCGCCAGCGCGTCTGCGACGAACGGCCCGACACCGTCATCGGATCGGAACGCATTGCCAATGCCCACGATCAGCACCCGTTCATTCCTGCCGTCAGATGCGCTCACCCTAGTTTCGTTCGACGGTCAGCTTGAGGAAATGCGTCGCACAGGAAATGCAGGGGTCGTAATTGCGGATCGTCTGCTCGCACAGCCATTGCAGATCGGCGTCAGCCATGTCCATGTTGGCCGTAACGACACGCGTCAGGTCCGCCTCGATCTGCGGCTGGTTCTGCGAAGTCGGTGGCACGATCTGGGCGTGCGTTATCCGGCCTTCGCCGTCGAGTTTGTAAGTGTGATAGCAAATGCCGCGCGGTGCTTCCGTGCAGCCATGGCCCTCGCCGGCTTTAGGCGGCGTCTCGACGAAGGAAGGCTTCGGCTCCTCGTAATCGCGCACGATCCTCGCCGCCTCCTCCAGCGCATATTGCGTCTCGACCATGCGCACCAGGATCGACTTGTACTGGTTGGAAACCACCCGGCCGAGGCCGCACATGTCGGCGGTCTCCTTCGCGCCCTCGCTGAGCTGTTCGTAATTGTTGGCGTAGCGCGCCAACGGACCGACGAGATAGGGCGAACCGTCCTTCATCCGCCCGTGAAGCGCATTGGAACGCGCCACGTGTTCCTCGAAGAAATGATCGTTGAAGGTCTCGACCGCGATGTCGAGCCCGCGATTGGAGACCAGTCGCCCCTCGCAGATCGCGTAGGTGTCCGGGTCCTTCAGCGACACGAACGTGTAATCGTGCTCGTCGCCTGGAAAATCGAATTGCGAGAAGGCGAGCGCCACCTTGCGCGCCGCCTCGATGCCCCATTCCAGTTCGCCGAGCAGCGCCTTCACCCTGGCTTTCTCGGGCGCGGAATAAAAGCCTCCGACCCGAGTGTTGACCGGGTGGACCGAGCGGCCGCCGACAACCTCCATCAGCGAGTTGCCGATCTTCTTCAGCCTCAGCGCCGTCTTGACCAGTTCGGGGTCGACCTCGGCGATCTTGATCGCATCGTGCAGGCCGAGGAAATCCGGCGCATGCAGCATGGCCGCATGCAATACGTGACTCTGGATCCACTCGCCGCAATAGATGAGCCGCCTCAGCGCATGGATTTCCGGCGTCACCGCAACGCCAAGCGCTTGTTCCATCGCCTGGCTGGCGCCCATGATGTAGGCGATCGGGCAGATGCCGCAGATGCGCGAGGTGATGTCCGGCGCCTCATGCCCGTCTCGACCTTGCAGGAAGGCCTCGAAGAAACGCGGCGGTTCGAAGATGCGGAACTCGACCTTCTCGATCTCGTTGCCCTTGAGCCGCACGTAAAGCGCGCCCTCGCCTTCCACGCGGGCCAGCGCATCGACCTGGAGAACGCGCTCACTCATGTGACTTGCTTTCTTCGGCAAAGGCCGGCGCCCCGGCATTGAAGGAACGGTAGAAGTCGCGCACCTGCCTCGGCGCCATGCCGAGATCGCCCAGATGCGCCGACAGGGCCGGCGGGTTCGGGTTTTCCTTCGGTCCAAAGCAGCCGTAGCAGCCGCGCCCGTGCGACGGGCACAAATTGCCGCAACCGGCCTGCGTGACCGGGCCGAGGCACGGCGTGCCATGCGCCACCATCACGCAGACGGTGCCGGACAATTTGCACTCGACGCATTGCGAAACCTTCGGCACGCGCGGCACCCGGCCGGCCAGCGTCGCCGTGATCAGTTCGATCAGCTGATGCTTCGAAACCGGGCAGCCGCGCAGCTCGAAATCGACCTGCACGTGGTCGGCGATGGCGTCGGACTTCGCCAGCGTCGAGATGTATTCGGGATGCGCGTAGACGACGCTCGTGAAGGCCTCGACATCGGCGAAATTCCTCAGCGACTGGATGCCGCCCGCCGTCGCACAGGCACCGATGGTGATCAGCACCTTCGAGTTCTTGCGGATTTCCTGGATGCGCTCGCGGTCGTGAGGCGTGGTGATCGAGCCTTCCACCAGCGAGATGTCGTAGGGGCCGCCCTTGATCTCGCTCGTCGCCTCGAGGAAATGCGCGATGTCGATGGCGCCCGCAATATCGAGCAATTCGTCCTCGCAATCGAGCAGGGTAAGCTGGCAACCATCGCAGGAGGAGAATTTCCAGACGGCGAGCTTCGGCTTGGCCATCGTCAGATCTCCTTCTTCGACATCAGCCGCGACACCTGGTCGTGGCGGAACACCGGCCCGTCGCGGCAGACGAAATCGCCGCCGAACTGGCAATGGCCGCAAAAACCGATGGCGCATTTCATGTTGCGCTCCATCGATATCCAGACCCTGTCATCGGAAACCCCCGCGGCCTTCAGGCTCATCACCGAAAAACGCATCATGATTTCCGGCCCGCACACGAAGGCCGAGACCTCGGCGCCATCATTGCCCGAAAGCGCACGTTCGAGCGGCTTGGTCACCACACCCACCTGCCCGGTCCAGCCCGGTTCGGCATGGTCGACCGTCACCTCGATCTCAGTATCGAAGCGCGCTTTCCAGCCATGCACTTCCTCCGCGAAAAGCAGATCGCGCGGCGAACGCGAGCCGTAGACCAGCGTCAGGCCGGCATATCGGTCGCGATGGTTGAGAACGTGATAGATCGCAGGCCGCAGCGGCGCGAGACCGAGCCCGCCGGCAACGAAGACGATGTGGCGGCCGGTTTCCTGCGCCACCGGCCACGCCGAGCCGAACGGCCCGCGCACGCCGACCATGTCGCCTTCGCCCAGACGGGTGAGCGCGCCCGACACCGCACCGACATTGCGCACGGTGTGGACCAGTTTGCCCTTGTCGGCCGCATCGCCCGAGATCGAGATCGCCACCTCGCCGACACCAAAGGCATAGAGCATGTTGAACT
>JAGRLL010000329.1:4678-5231 GCA_020441855.1 Nitratireductor sp. | reverse complement strand
TGCGGCACGAAATGCTTGAACATCTGGTAGCCCAATGCCGGATTGTTCTCGCTCTTGCCTCGCATGCAAACAGCATCGAGGCTGATCGCGCGGACCTCGTTGAGCGCACGCGCATCCGACATGTGCTGATAGGGCGGCACCATCCACGACCAGCCGAGCACATCGCCTGCGCGCAGCGTCTCGACCACGATCGGATTGTGCTGCGGCGCGGAAATCTCCACCGAGATGTCGCCGTCTCGGATCAGGAAGACCTTGTTTGCCTCGTCGCCTTCCGAATAAATCGTCTGGCCGGCGTGGAAATGTTCGTTCCGCGCGCAACCGGCCAGAAGGTCGAGCGTTTCGGAATCGAAATCCCTGAACACCGGATGGGCGGCCAGGATCTCCCCGACGCTGTGAATCTCCATTGCGTTCAGACCTCCTGTGCAGGCGTTGTTGCCGCGATGGCGCTCGCCTCTTCGGTGATATCGATGCCGACCGGGCACCAGGCGATGCAGCGCCCGCATCCGACACAGCCCGACGTGCCGAACTGGTCGTGCCAGCTCGACAATTTGTG
>JAGRLL010000329.1:0-4632 GCA_020441855.1 Nitratireductor sp. | reverse complement strand
CGCACCGCCCCGCCATGGATGTAGGAAAAATCGAGGCTGAAGCACGAATCCCAGACGCGCCAGCGTTCGGCATGGTCGCCGGAAAGGTCGTTGACCTCCTCGACATCCGAGCAGAAGCAGGTCGGGCAGGCCAATGTGCAATTGGCGCAGGAAAGGCAGCGCTCGGCCACCTCCGCCCAGCGCGGATGATCGGGATTGTCGCGCAGAACCGTGTCGATCCCGTCTGGCATTGCGCGCGTCTGCATCGCGGCAGCCCTGGCCGAAACCTGTTGCGCCGCCTCGACATCGCCCGCATCCGCCTTGCGCAAGTCCATTGCACCCAATATCGCCGCCCCGGCATCCGAACCGCATTCGACAAGTAAGCCGTCTTCGTCGAGTTCGGTCAGCGCGATGTCGTATCCGCTGTCCGCGCGCGGCCCGGTATTCATCGAGGCGCAGAAGCATGTCGCCGCCGAGCGTGCGCATTGCACCGCGACGATCAGCATGTCCGAGCGGCGCTTGCGATAGCCGGCGTCGGCGAAGTCGCCATTGTCGAAGACGCGGTCCTGGATTTCGATCGCTGCGATCTCGCATGCGCGTGCGCCGAAGATCGCTGTCCTGGTCCACTCGGCCTCGTGCGGCTCCAACTCGAAGCCGTTTTCGCTTCGCGTCGCCGACCACAATTTCTGGCGCGCCGGGAAGAGGATCTTCTTCCAGTTCTGCGGCCCGACGACATAGTCGAACCAGCGGTCCGGATCGCCTTCGTTCAGCCGGTAATGGCCCGGCGACTGGTCGTCGGTGAGGCCGCGCGGCAGATCGGCGCCGCTCGTCAAGGGTTCGTAGATGATGGCGCCGTCGCGCTTCTTCGGACCGATCACACGCCATCCGGCGGCGATCAGAGCGTCGACCAGTTGCCCCGGATCCGTGATGAGCGAGTTCGGCATATCCCCTCCTGCCACACTTGTCGCCACGCTGTCCGCGTCCGGCGTCTGCAATCCCCGATTGCCAGGCACGCAAACAAGCACGGCCCGAAGCCGGTCACCATAATCTGGATCAATCTTTCCTATTTTTCCCTGCGTTTGCAACGCGGGTATGACTGAATAACGGGCAGCCCGCTCAGCAAATGCGCGGCAGCGGGTCGTCTTCCAGTTCGTCCAGCAGGCGCCGCCCGCCGATCGGCGTTTCAAGCACAACGTGTCCGGGACCGGCCTGAACCGTGCCGATTCGAGCCGCCGATTCGCCGCCCGGAAGGCCGCGCCAGAGCGCCACGATCCCGTCCGCGGCATCGGCCGCGACGATGGCGACGACACGGCCCTCGCAGGCGAGATAGTAGGGATCGTAGCCCAGCATCTCGCAGACGGAGCGCACCTGATCGCGCACCGGAATGGCCTCTTCCTGCAAGTGCACGTCGAGCCCCGTGGCACTCGCGATCTCNNGCCCGACGACATAGTCGAACCAGCGCTCCGCATCGCCCTCGACGAGCCGGTAACGCCCACCGTCCTGCTCGTCGGTCAGACCGCGCGGCAGATCGGCAATGCTCTCGATTTCATCGTAGACGATCGCGCCCTGGCGGGCCTTCGGCCCGACCACCCGCCAGCCTTGCGCGCGCAAGGCTTCGACAAGAGGACCCGGCCCATCAAGGATGAAGCGCTCCCCTTTTCTTGCTGGCATGATCGGCTTCCCGTTGCGGCTGGCTAAATCGATGTCAGAACGATTCCCAGTTCACACCGATAACGGGAAAGCTTCAAGCTTGTGCGACGATCATTTGTTCGATTGTCGAAAAAATTCTCTGTTGCACCAGAACATCTACGCGAAATTACAGATGCCGCCAGGTAACTCACAGCGTCGATTGCGGCAGCGGCATCGCACCCCTGCCCAGATCGGGAAAAAGATCGTCGACATCCGTGTCGCCGGCAAGCGCCCGCTCCACCGCCTTCAGCGCGTCGGCAACCTTGCGAGCCTCTTCTTCGCTGACATGGCTCCGTGCCGCATCCTTGTGGACGATCACCCATGCGCCGACGGGCAGTTCGCCTACCAGGGTCATGTCGACACGCCGGCGCGCACCATCCACCTCGCACAAAGCGGTGTACCCGCCGCTCTCCACCACCTTCATGGGAATGCCGATGCACATGGAAAAGCGATCCCGTTCAGTCGTCGCCTTCCACACCGTCGATATGGTCGGCCAGCGCCTCGACGATGGAAACCAGGTCGTGGTCCCATTTGAAGTGGGCCTTGGATTCGTCCATCGTCAGCCGGCAATTGGCGCAGGAGGAAACCAGCGCATCGGCGCCCGATTGCTCGACCTGGTCCATCTTGATGCGGAATACCTTGTGGCGCAGTTCGGCCGAGCGCTGGATCGCCTGCACGCCGCCGCCGCCGCCGCAGCACCAATTGTAATTGCCGGTCGGCTCCATTTCGCGGAATTCCTTGAAGGATTCCAGCAGATAGCGCGCATCGTCCTTGGCACCGCCGCGCCGCGACACCTGACAGGGGTCGTGATAGGTGACCTTGCCCTCTATCGGCTTGAATTTCAGCTTTCCCTCGCGCTTCAGCTTCGCCAGATATTCGGTGATGTGCCACACCTCGAAGGGCAGCTTCGCGCCGTGGATATTGCCGCCGCCCCAGCGCAGCAGGCCATAGGCATGGCCGCATTCGGGAATGACGACGGTCTTGGCGCCGGTCTCCTCGGCCGCCGCAACGATACGCTCCACCATTGCCCTGGCAATGTCGGCGCGCCCGGCCAGATAACCGAAATTGGTGGCCTCGTAACCCTTGGTCGAGAACGTCCAGTCGACGCCCGCCGCATTGAACAGCTTCGCCATCGCGACGACGGAATCGGGATATTTCATCATCTCGATCGAGGAGATGGTCAGCAGCACCTCGGCCTTGCCCTTGTCGAGCGGAATGTCGATTTCGTAATCGTCGGCCAGCCATTCGATGCGGTCTTCCAGAACATCGACGCTCAGCCCCAGCGGGCTGCCATGCTCGAGCGAATTCTGCGCCGAATGCTCCAGGTCCTCAGGACCCAATCCCGCCGCGACGAAGGCCTGCCGTGCCGCCGCCGTCATCGACGCGATGTCGATCCCCATCGGGCAAGCGATGGTGCAGCGTCCGCACATGTTGCAGCTGTCGAACAGAAGTTCTTCCCATTCGGCCAGATCCTCCTCGGTCAGCTTCGGCGCCAGCCCAAGCCAGGCAAAGGGACCCGACTGCCGGCGATAGGCCTTGGTCATCGGAACCAGCTTGTAGGCCGGCGTATGGCGCGGATCGCCGCTTGCCTGATGGAAATGGCAGGCATCCGCGCACAACCCGCAGCGCACGCAGGATTCCATGTAGATCGCGAGATGTTCGGCGGTCACCTGCAGGAATTTCGCAGAGGCCTTGTTGATATCGACCGTTCTGGTGGGAGCGTTCATGGCCGTCACCTCACATTGAGCTCGAGCGTGCTTTCGCCGTCCTTGTCGGTCACATGGACTGCACAGGCGATGCACGGGTCGAAGGAATGGATGGTACGCTGGATTTCGAGCGGTTGCGCCCTGTCGAAGATGGTATGGCGATCCATCAACGCCGCCTCGTAGGCGCCCGCCTGCCCCTTGGCGTCGCGCGGACCGGCGTTCCAGGTGCTCGGCACCACCGCCTGGTAATTGTCGATCTTGCCGTCCTTGATCACGACCCAGTGGGCAAGCGCACCGCGCGGCGCCTCCATGAAGCCGACGCCCTTGCATTCCTTCGGCCAGGTGGACGGTTCCCACATCTTCGGATTGTGGACCGCGATGTCGCCGGCCTTGATGTTGCCCATCAGATTATCGAACCAGCCCTGCATCTGGTCGACGATGATCTTGGTCTCCAGCGTGCGCGCCGCCGTGCGCCCCAATGTCGAGAACATCGCATCGAGCGGTGCATCGAGTTTGGAAAGCGCCATGCTGGCGAGTTCCTTCGTCTGCTCGTGCCCGGTCGCATAAAGCATCAGCACGCGCGCCAGCGGTCCGACCTCGACGGCATGACCGCGCCAGCGTGGCGATTTCAGCCACGAATAGCTCTTTTCGACATCGAGGTAATCGTAGGGCGGTTTCGGCCCGGTGTAGTTCAGGTTCGTTTCGCCATCCCAGGGATGAAGCCCCGCTTCCTTGCCGTCCGAATAATCGTACCAGGCATGCGCGACGAATTCCTGCACCTGTTCGGGATCGGCCAGATCGATCGGTTCGATGCGGTCGAGTTGCCGGTTGAGGATGACGCCGCTCGGGATGAACAGATCCTTGTTGTTCACCCCCTTCAGCGGAAAGTCGCCATAGGTCATGAAATTGCCAAGGCCCTCGCCGCGCGCGAACCAGTCCTTGTAGAAGGAGGCGATCGCCAGCGTGTCGGGCACATAGACCTGGTCGACGAATTCGCGCATGCGGTTGATGACATCGCGCACCTGTTCCAGCCCGACGATGTTGACCGCGGTGGCCGCTGCGCCGCCCGTCGCACTGGACACGGGCGACGGCGCGCCGCCAACGAGGAAATTGGGATGCGGGTTCTTGCCGCCGAACACGGTGTGGAGCTGCACGACCTCGCGCTGCCAGGCGAGCGCCTCGAGATAGTGGGCAACCGCCATCAGATTGGCTTCCGCCGGCAGCTTGTAGTCGGGATGGCCCCAGAAGCCGTTGGCGA
>JAGRLL010000328.1 GCA_020441855.1 Nitratireductor sp. | reverse complement strand
CCTGCTGGTAGGCGCGCTCGGCCACCGACAGGCCTTGCAGGCCGACGCCGAGGCGGGCGTTGTTCATCATGGTGAACATGTATTCGATGCCGCGGCATTCCTCGCCGATCAGATAGCCGACCGCGCCCGGTCCACCCTCGGTTTCGGCCCCCGCATAACCGTCGCCATAGATCATGACACAGGTGGGCGAGGCATGGATGCCGAGCTTTTCTTCAAGGCTCTGACAGAACAGGTCGTTGCGTGCGCCCAGCGAGCCGTCGGCGTTGACCAGGAATTTCGGCACAAGAAAGAGCGAGATACCGCGCGTTCCCGGCGGGGCGTCGGGCAGGCGCGCCAGCACGAGATGGCAGATATTGTCCGTCATGTCGTGCTCGCCATAGGTGATGAANNTGAAGATCTTCTGGCCGAAGATGCGATAGGTGCCGTCACCGGCGCGCTCGGCGCGCGACTTGAGCACGGCGAGGTCGGAACCGGCATGCGGCTCGGTCAGGTTCATCGTCCCGGTCCATTCGCCGGAGACGAGTTTTTCGAGAAAGGTCGTTTTCAGTTCGTCCGATCCGTGCTTGCCCACCGCCTCGATGGCGCCGATGGTCAGCAGCGGTCCGAGGCCGAAACCCATGGAAGCGGCGTTCCACATTTCCGCCGCCGCGACGGCAAGCATGGTGGGAAGGCCCTGCCCGCCATATTCCTCGGGTCCCGCGATGGCGTTCCAACCGCCGTCGATCCAGCGACGATAGGTTTCCTTCCAGCCGGGAGGCGTCGTCACGCGGCCATCCTTCAGCGTCGACCCGGTCTGGTCGCCGATCCGGTTCAGCGGCGCAATCTCCTCGGAGGCGAAACGCCCCGCTTCCTCAAGCACCGCGTCGACGAGATCCTCGGAAAGGTCGCCGAAAGTGCCCGCCTCGATCGCTGTTTTCAGTCCGGCGACATGCTTCAACGTGAATGCGATCTCGGAGACCGGCGCTCGGTACATGGGTTTCTCCTCGGTAACCGGCCAACCTCGCGGCGCCGGCATTTTGTGCGTTTGCGCATGGCATAATTTTTTTTGACGTTAACGTCAATTGACTGCCCTGCATTGCGTTACGGCTTGCGGCAATCCCCGCCGGGGCTTTATAGCCGGCCAGGGAAAGAGATTGCATGGCCAAAATTGTCGATATCAGCCGCGACGCAAATTTCATCGAAGAGACGCTCGCCGTGCTCGAACGGGGCGAATGCGTCGCCATGCCGACGGAAACCGTTTACGGGCTGGCCGCCGACGCCACCAACGGGCTGGCGGTTGCCCGGATCTTCGAGATGAAGGGGCGCCCGCAATTCAACCCGCTGATCGCCCATGTCGGCAGCCTGTCGATGGCGCGAAAACACGGCGTGTTCGGCGAGGTTGCCGAAAAACTGGCGACCGCCTTCTGGCCAGGCCCGCTGACGCTCGTGCTGCCGAGGAAGCCCGACAGCGCCGTCCACGATCTGGCCATGGCGGGACTTTCGACGATCGCGATCAGAATACCGCGTGGACCGGCGCGCGAAATCATCGCCGAATTCGACCGGCCGCTTGCCGTTCCAAGCGCCAACCGCTCGGGGCGCATATCACCGACCACCGCCGGGCATGTCGCGGAGGAATTCGCGGATGTCGACCTGCTGGTCCTCGACAACGGCCCGTGCAAGGTCGGTCTGGAATCGACAATCGTGAAGGTGTTGCCCGACAGCCTGGTGTTGCTGAGACCCGGCGCAATCACCGATTCCGAACTGGGTGCGGTGACCGATCTGCCGGTTCGCCGGCCAGACGGGTTGGGTGGCATCGAGGCACCCGGCATGCTGGCGAGCCATTACGCACCCAGGGCGCAGATGCGGCTCAACGTGACCGAATGCCCGCAGGGTGCGGGGCTGATCGCCTTTGGCAGCGGTACCGACCGCCAACGCGAAGCCGCAAGCCAGGTGCTCAACCTGTCCGTGGATGGCGATCTGAAGGAAGCAGCGGCCAATCTCTACCGGCACATGAAGGCACTCGACGCGTTGGGCCTGCCGCTTATCTGCGTCGAGCCTGTGCCGACGACCGGCATCGGCGCGGCGATCAACGACCGGCTGACGCGCGCCGCCGCGCCAAGGGCCAGCTGATGCGCGCCACCGCGCCAAAGAATCGAGTGGGAACGGGACCATGAATGCTCCGGATCGCCAATTGCTCGAACGCTTCTCCGCCATTGTCGGCTCCTCCAATGCGATCCGGGCGGAAGATGCCGATCTGACGCATTACACGCAGGAAAACCGCCACATCTTCCACGGTGTCACACCGCTGGTGCTGCGGCCGGGCAGCACGGAGGAAGTGTCGGCGATCATGCGGCTCGCCTTCGAAACGGGCACGGCAATCGTCCCTCAGGGCGGCCATACGGGGCATGCGGGAGGTGGCGCGCCCGATGACAGCAATACGCAGATCGTCGTCACGATGGAGCGGATGAACCGCCTGCGCGCGATCGACATTGCGGGCAACACGATGACGGTCGAAGCCGGGATGGTGCTGCAGCAGGTGCAGGAGACCGCCGCAAGCCACGACCGGCTGTTTCCGCTTTCCCTCGCCAGCCAGGGCTCCTGCCAGATCGGGGGCAACATCTCGACCAATGCCGGCGGCACCGGGGTCATCGCCTACGGCAATACGCGCGACCTGGTGCTGGGGCTGGAGGCGGTGCTGCCCAGTGGCGATGTCTGGAACGGTCTGAGGAAACTCAGAAAGGACAACACCGGCTATTCGCTGAAGAACCTCTTCATCGGCGCGGAAGGCACGCTCGGCATCGTCACCGCGGCGGTGCTGAAACTATTTCCCCGGCCAAAGGGGCGCGAGGTCGCTTTCGCCGCCGTGGCTTCGCCGCATCAGGCGCTCGGCCTGCTCAATCTGGCGCTGGGAGCGGCAGGCTCGGGACTGACGGCCTTCGAACTGATCCATCGCAGGCCGATGGAATTCGCGCTCGAACATGCGCCGGGCTCACGCGACCCGTTCGGCGAACGTCACGAATGGTATGTGCTGGCGGAAATATCCTCCGGGCGCTCGGCCGGGGATGCCCGCGCGCTTGCCGAGACGATCTTCGGCGAAGCCCTGGAAGCCGATTTGGCCCTCGACGCCGTGCTCGCCGAGAGCCTTGCCCAGCAGACCGCCTTCTGGAAGCTGCGCGAGGACATGGCGGTGGCGCAGACCCGCGAAGGCGGTTCGATCAAGAACGACATCTCCGTGCCGGTACACCTGATCCCCGAATTTCTGGACAAGGCCGCCGTCATCGTCGCGCAGGAATTGCCGGGCGCGCGCATCGTCGCCTTCGGCCATATGGGCGACGGCAATCTGCACTACAACATCTCGCAGCCGAAAGACGGCGATACGGCAGCCTTCCTCGCCCGACGCACCGACATCAACGACGCGATCAACGCGCTGGTCATCTCGCTCGACGGTTCGATTTCGGCCGAGCATGGCATCGGGCGACTGAAACGCGAAGTGATGGCGGCGACCAAATCATCCGTGGAAATGGCGATGATGCGCGCGGTCAAGACCGCACTCGACCCGACCGGGATCATGAATCCGGGAAAGGTAGTCTGATCCTTTTTTGCGCCCGCACCGGGCCTGCTTCGTTCGCCGGCCGCACGCACGCGCCCGGCGGATCGCGTTTGGCCCGGCGGCGGCGGCCTTGCCTGCGATGTCAAAACCCTGACAGGGCAACGCCGCGGGCGGGCTCCTTAACTCCCTGAAAAGATTCGTTTCCCGATCCTTACACGGTGCTACGATTCAATAACCACAGATCGCGGTAAGAATGGATTCACCGTTCTCCTTAAGGAGATCGGGGTACTCGCCTGCTAATCTCCTGCGTGTCACGAAAACGAAAAAAGAAACGACGTGACGACAGGGAACCCGTCGAAGAACGGGGCTCTGAAGGGTACGGAGAGGCGACATGATGGTCCAAACGGCCAAACAGGAACTCCGGGTTCCGGCGGGGGAAATCACCCCCCGCCCGGATCGCCGGGAAAACGAATTCACCAACGGCATTCTTCCCGCCCGCAGGATGCGGCTCGACCCCTACCGGTTGCCGCACAAGGTTGCCGCCACGGGACAGGACGGCTTCAGCTATGAGGTCGACCGGCACGGTGCGACGGTCAAGCGCAACCTGCCCTGCGGTCTGAAGCTTTCGCTGGCGCTTCCGGCGCGCGCCTTCAAGGGCGTCGCGGCGCGCTCCATCGAGCATGATGACGGCAGTTACACGGTTTCGCTGGAATTGCTGCACCACGACCGCGATCTGAGCCTGCCGCTGCTCGTTTCCAACGACATGGACGATATCGCCGCGGACTGGCATGCCTGGAGCCGGCTGATGCATCTGCCGATGCTGATCATCGGCGCGGACCAGATCGCAACGCCGGTGAGCGCACAACTCGGTGCACTCATGGTCGAAACGCCGCTCAGCCGCCGCAAGCGCTTCGCCGCACTCAAGCACCGGCCAAACTTCCTGCGCCGCCGCAAGCCCGGCGCCATCGGCCCGGTCGTGAAGGTCACCGGCGAGGAACTGATCGCCCGGCGCTAGGCAGCAATTCGCGTCAGCTTTCCGATTCGGCAAACTCCCTGCCGATCGTCTGGAACGCCTCGAAGCTCGGAAACTTCTCATAGCTGTGGACGGCGGGTGTCGCCGCCCATGGCAGTTTCTCGCTCGTATAGGTCTCGATGAACGGCGTGAACCATGACGGGTCGTCGAGCATGGTCGGGCGCAGATTGACGAACCAGTCCATGCCTTCGGCGCGCGTGAACATCCAGCTCATGCAGTTCGGGCAGAAATAGTGGCGCGTCGATCCCTTGAGGCCGCCCAGAACCGGCTCGCCCTGCGTCACCTCGAAGCCATCGCTCGGGATTGCCGCGCTCAGCGAATAGGCGCTCGACGACATGCGCTGGCAGCCGGTGCAATGGCACGCGGCGGTGAGCAGCGGCGGTGCGCTCACCCTGAAACGCACCTCCCCGCAGCGGCAGCCGCCTTCCCATGGCAATTTCCAGTCCTTCATGTGCGATCTCCCGGGTTCACACTGCAACAAGGGCTGCAACGACCAGCCCGCCAAACAATATCCAGCCGAAATGGCTGTTCGACTTGAACAATTTCAGGCATTGCGCCGGATCGCGGATGTCGAGCGTCGTGATCTGCCAGGCCATCTGGGCCGCGCCGAGCGCCAGCCCCGCCCATGCCGGCCATGAGACGCCGACCAGGAACCAGGCAAGGGCGAAAAGCAGCCATGCCGCGCCATAAAGGGCGATCAATGCCGTCTTCGTGTTCTCTCCGAACAGCCGCGCCGTCGACTTGACGCCGACCAGCGCGTCGTCCTCGATGTCCTGATGGGCATAGATGGTATCGTAGCCGATCACCCAGAAGATGCTGCCGAGATAAAGCGCAAGCGGCGCAAGGCCGAGTTGGCCCGTCCAGGCCGGCCAGCCCATCAGCGCCCCCCAGGAGAAGGCCAGGCCCAGGAAAAGCTGCGGCCACCATGTGATGCGCTTCATGAACGGATAGATGACGACCGTCACGAGCGACAGGCAGCCCAGCGCGACTGTAAACCGGTTGAACTGCAACAGGATCACCAGGCCTGCCAGCGCCTGTGCAACGAGGAAAACCATCGCCTGATTGCGTGTCACCCTGCCCGAGGGAAGCGGCCGCGAACGGGTGCGGGCGACCTGGTCGTCGATGTCCTGATCGACAAGGTCGTTGTAGGTGCAACCGGCACCGCGCATGGCAACAGCGCCGAGCATGAACAGCGCCAGACAGACGAGTACCGGCAGGGCGGTTTGCGCCGAAAGACCCGGAGTATCGCCTGTCCCGACCGCCAGCATCAGCGACCACCAGCATGGCCACATCAGCAGCCACCAGCCGATCGGCCGCTCCCAGCGGGCAAGCTGGGCAAAGGGCCAAAAACGTTCCGGCAGCAGGCGGTAGACCCAGGAGGTCCTGACCGCGTCTGCTACCTTGTTCTCCATTGTGTCGGTCATGGCCGCACCTTCGCCGTTTCCCCGCCGAGGTCAAGCCCGGGGGAAGTCTCCACAGCCGATTGCAAGGGAAAGCGCGGGCCGCGTTTGCGATGCGCCGTGCTGCTGCTAAAGCAGGACTGCAATCAGGAAAGGGCGCACGGTGCCGGAAAGCATGGCAGGCAGGCTGAACATTCTCCTCATCGGTTCGGGCGGGCGCGAACACGCATTGGCCTGGAAGATCGTCCAGTCGCCGCTATGCGCAAAGCTCTGGTGCGCGCCGGGCAATGCAGGGATCGCGCAACAGGCCGAGTGCGTCGGCCTCGATGTCACCGACCACGCAGCCATCATCGAATTCTGCAGGGAAACGCCGATCGATTTCGTGGTGGTGGGGCCGGAAGCGCCGCTGGTCGCCGGAATGGTCGACGATCTGGAGGCCGCCGGCATCAAGGCCTTCGGACCTTCCGCCGGCGCGGCCCAGCTGGAGGGGTCGAAAGGCTTCACCAAGGATCTTTGCGCCGAGTTCGATATTCCCACGGCCGCCTACCGGCGCTTCACGCAGGCTGGCGAGGCCCTGGCCTATCTGGAAGAGACCGGCGCGCCGGTGGTGATCAAGGCGGACGGCCTGGCCGCCGGCAAGGGCGTTACCGTGGCAATGACGCTTGAAGAAGCGAAGGCGGCGGTCGAGGCCTGTTTCGACGGGGCCTATGGCGAAGCCGGCGCGGAAGTGGTGATCGAAGCCTATCTCGAAGGCGAGGAGGCGAGCCTGTTCGCGCTTTGCGACGGGCGGACGGCCGTGCTGTTCGGCACCGCGCAGGACCACAAGCGCGTAGGCGACGGCGACACCGGGCCGAATACAGGCGGAATGGGCGCCTATTCGCCCGCACCGGTGCTCGACCAGAAGCTGATCGACGAGGCGATGACCGAGATCATCGTGCCGACGCTTGCCGGCATGCACGCGCGTGGCATTCCCTTTGTCGGCATTCTCTATGCCGGGCTGATGATCACCGAAAACGGTCCCGAACTGATCGAATACAACGTGCGCTTCGGCGATCCGGAATGCCAGGTGCTGATGACGAGGCTCAAATCCGATCTGGTCGAGCTGATGCTGGCGTCTGTCGAAGGCGAATTGCTGGCGCACGAGCCGCAATGGTCGGACGAGACCGCGCTGACCGTCGTCATGGCCTCGAAGGGTTATCCCGGCAGCTACGGGAAAAACACGCCAATTGCCGGCATCGCGGCGGCGGAGGCAACCGGCGCCATGGTCTTTCACGCCGGCACGGCGCTGAAGGACGGCCAATTGGTCGCGACCGGCGGGCGGGTGCTCAACGTCACCGCGCTCGGCTCCGGCGTCGGCGAGGCGCAGCGGCGCGCCTATGCGGCGGTCGACGCCATCGACTGGCCAAACGGCTTTTGCCGGCGAGACATCGGCTGGCGGGCGATTGCCCGCGAAAGCTGAAGCACACGGCCGTTTCCCAATGTCCGCCTTGCCTTTATGATCCCGCCAAAAGGGAGGGTGTCATGGGCACTATCGAGATCAGCGATCATTCCACTGCTCATGGGGGCAGGCTCCGGGTCATTGCCATTGCCCGGCCGGACAGGCGCAACGCCGTCGACGGGCCGACGGCGCAGGCGCTCTACGACGCGTTCGTCGCCTTCGACCGAGACGAAAGCTGCGATGTCGCGATCCTGACCGGCGCAGCCAACGCGCAGGGAATGGGCGCATTCTGCGCCGGCGCAGATCTCAAGGCCTTCGCCGGCGGCGGCGAGAACGGCAACAAGGTCGAGGAAGGCGGCACCGGCACGCTGGCGCCGATGGGCGTCTCACGTCTGCAACTTACCAAGCCCGTCATCGCGGCGATCGAGGGCCATGCGGTGGCCGGCGGCATGGAACTGGCGCTGTGGTGCGATCTGCGCGTCATGGCAAGCGACGCCGTGATGGGCATCTTCTGCCGTCGTTTCGGCGTGCCACTGATCGACATGGGCACGATCCGCCTGCCCCGCCTGATCGGCCAGTCGCGCGCGATGGACCTGATCCTGACCGGTCGCCCGGTAGAGGCTGAAGAAGCCCTTGCCATCGGCCTCGCCAATCGGCTTGCCGCACCCGGCAAGGCGCTCGAGGCGGCGCTGGAACTGGCCGGCACGATCGCCCAATTCCCCCAGCAATGCATGCGCAACGACCGGCGCTCGGCAATCGAGCAATGGGGGCTGGGCAATGACGACGCGATCCTCAACGAAACGCGTCTGGGCATGGCGACGCTCGACAGCGGCGAGAGCAAGGCCGGCGCGGCGCGCTTTACCGCCGGCACGGGTCGGCATGGCAGATTTGCGACGGACTGAACGCGCCATTTCGCCGCTACTGGCCCCGCTATTGGCCCAGTTTATTTGCGTGGATCGCTCACCTGCCCCATGAACAATATCGCGCCATTGGCTTGGTCGACGATGAGGTAGGCAAAGGGCCGGTCGATCCTGAACTCGGTTGCGGCCGGCGCGGCAGAGCGCACCGCGAATTCGATCGCGGTGCTCGCCGCCGCCTCCGTGCCGTTTTCATCGACCTCGATGAACGCCTTGTGGGCGATCTGCGAGATATGGATACGGTCCTTGTCCTCGGTGCTTTCGACGATACCGGCGAAATCGGCCCTGTTCTGATCGAAAGGCAATTGCATGCCCATGTCCCTGAAGGGCGGGATCAGGTTCGTGCCGAATTCGGTCCTGAATTTCGGCATGGCGAGTGCGAGACGCTGCGGCTGCGCCGAACCCATGCCTTCGACGACCGCCTCGATTGTTGCGGCATCCAGATCGACCGGCACATGGCCGGCACCGCCTGCCTGAGACGGGACCACGACCAGCATCGACAGCCGACCGCCTTTGTAGGGAAGTTCGACAATATCGGCGCCCCGGAATTGCATCAGCTTGTAGACGCCCGCCTTGTGCATGGTGGGCACGTTCACGGTCTCGGCGGTGGAGAGATGAAATGGCGCGGGCGCGGTGGCGCGGGCGGCGAAGGGCTGGCTCCATTCGCCCTTGAAATAGACGGCGTTGAGCAGCACGCAGACCGATAGCGGATCGAGACGCGACAGGATCTTTTCGATCTTCCCGTGCGTCTTGCCGGACACCCAATCGTTGATCGCGTCGAGATCGGAACCTTCGAAAATCTCCGCCGAAAACTTGCGCTCCAGCAAATGCCTGTAGTCGCCGGAGACAAGATCGCCGCGGCCGGTCAGATGCAGGGCGTTGGCGATCTCGACGGCGGTATCGCCTTCCTGTTGCGCGATTTCGCTTTCCAGCGCGGCGGCAAGATCCGGAAGTTCGGCGTCGAGTTCGGCGGGCGCGACCGGGTAGCCAAGCACTTCGGCCATCTGGGCGGCGGTCTCCTCCCTCGCCCCGGATGAGGCCATCGCCATGGCCGCGCCGATACTGTAGGGCGACAGGACGATATTGCCGCCTTCCCGCGCCAGTCTGGCGAACAGCGCAGAACCGGTCCGGTTGTAGGCCTGCGCGAGCGCACCGGCACGATCCTGCGCTTTCGGTTGGGGCGCGGCGACCAGGAGCGCCACCAATGCAATCAGGGTTCCCGCGATCCGTCTCGCCATTCACGCATCTCCTTCTTGACGGCAGCACGCCGGATGGACTCAATGAAGATAGGGGTAAATGCGGGAGGAAGTGTGATCTTTCTTGTTCTCAAGACGGTGCACCTGCTGGCGCTGGTCTTCGGCGCGGCGGCGAGCCTCGGCAACATCTACCTTCTGCTCGCCAGGGGACCGGCAGACCTGCCAGCGCCGGCACTCGTCGGCGCGTTGCGCAAATGGTACCGGCTAACCGCGCTCGGCGCGATCGTGACGCTGTGGGCAACGGGCCTTGTCATGACCCCGATGAAACATGGCTGGCGCGTCGAGGGTTTCGCCTTCAATGCCAAGGTGGCGCTTGCCGGTCTGCTGCTCGCGATCATCTTCTATCTGAACTGGATGTCGGCGCGCTGGGCGCGGCGCGGCGGGCCGCCTTCCTATGTTCCGGCGCTGCATGTTGCCGGGGCAACAAGCCTGTTGCTGGCGGTACTGTTCGCCGTTGCCGCCTTCGGCTGAACCTGGTCGCGTAGGCTGCCGTTAACCTTTCGTTAACCCAGAATCATACCTGATTGCGCCCGAACGCAACCGATCGGGACCAGCAAGAGATGGCTCAGGCACTCCGCACGCAGGATTTTGCCTTGACGGAGGACGAGACGTCCCGGTCAGCCGACAAGCCTGCGGTCAGGGTGATCCCCTTCCCGCACAGCCCGCGAAAGCCGTTCGGCGACGATCTCGGCATGGCGGAGGAATGCTATCTGGCGGAGACCTTTTCGCCGGCCTGGAGCCACGCGCCGAAAGGCAAGCATTCCCCGGCGCGGCGCGGCCACGCTTTCTCCAGCACCCTGCTGGTGGTCGGCGCGACGCTCCTGTTCCTCGCGGCGGCGCTCATGGCGCTGGCGATGAGCTGAAGCTCAGCCCGCGATCTTCAGAAAATCGACGACCTTCGCCGTCGCGGCGGGAATGCGTGCATTTTGTTGGCTCACGCCAATGCCAGGCATCGGCTGCGCAGGCGCGGTGCCAGCGCCGGCTCGCTCTTCGCTCGCTTATCCGCCAATCTTGCCCAGATCAGCAACCGTCGACGTGGCGGTACGGATACGGGAGAGCAGCGCCAGACGATTGGCGCGCACCTTCTCGTCCTCAGCATTGACCAGCACTTTTTCGAAGAAGGCGTCTACGGGTGAGCGAAGCTTCGCCAGCGCGCTCATCGCACCCTCGAAATCCTCCGAGGCGACGGCCTTTGCCGCTTCGGCTTCCGCCGTTTCAATGGCCTCGTACAGCGCCTTTTCCTCGGCCTCGGCGAACAGCGCCGACGAGACAGAGTCGGCAATCGCCGTACCCTTCTTTTCCTCGGCGGCCAGAATGTTGGCGGCGCGCTTGTAGCCGGCGAGCAGGTTCTGGCCGTCCTCGGATTCGATCAGTTTTTGGAGTGCCCGGACCTTTTCGACGACGATCAGCAGATCATCGGATTCGGGCGTCACCACCGCGTCGATCAGATCGTGGCGCGCGCCGGTGTCACGCAGGAACACTTTCAGGCGGTCGTGGAAGAAGGAGAGCAGGTCGAAAATGATTGGTGTCGGATTATCAACGACCACAATATTTCCGGTGGTTGTACCCTGCGCAGGATTAGATGAGGGATCGTCAGAGTCGCGCCCCCAAATTTCATGTGATCCATTTGTGCGAAGCAGCGCCAGCGCATTCAACAGATGCCACCTTAGGAGGCGTTCCAATCCAACCCTAGCTCGACTTTCAAGCACCAGCCGGATGACACCGAGCGCCGCCCTTCTGAGCGCGTAAGGGTCCTTGGAGCCGGTTGGTTTTTCATCGATGGCCCAGAAGCCGACCAGCGTGTCGAGCTTGTCGGCCAGCGCCACCGCGACCGAGACCGGGTCGGTAGGTACGGCGTCTGATGGGCCGAGCGGGGAATAATGCTCCTCTATTGCCGCAGCGACAGAGGCACCCTCGCCCGCTTCCTCGGCATAGCGCCGACCCATGCGGCCCTGCAATTCGGGAAATTCGAACACCATCTGCGACTGCAGATCGGCCTTGGCAAGTTGGGCGGCACGGGTGACCTTTTCACGGTCGGCGCCGACGTGGGTCGCGAGTTCCTTTGCCAGCGCGACGATGCGCTTCACGCGCTCGCCCTGCGAGCCGAGCTTGGCGTGGAAGGTGACGTCATCGAGCTTGCCGATCCAGCGGTCGAAGCCGCCATCCGATTTCGCGACCTGAAGATCGGTCTCCCAGAAATAGCGCGCATCGGAAAGGCGCGCGCGAACGACCTTGCCATTGCCGCGTGCAATTTCCTTGCCACCGTCGGAAGCCTCGACATTGGCGACGAGCATGAACTTGTTCGTCAGCGCGCCGTCCTTGTTGGAAAGGACAAAACATTTCTGGTTTTCGCGAATGGTGAGGCGGATGACCTCGTCGGGGATGGCGAGAAATTCCTCCTCGAACTCGCCCATCAGCACGACCGGCCATTCGACCAGATTGGCGACTTCCTCGGCCAGTGCATTGTCCTCGACCAGTTCGAAGCCCTGCGCGAAAGCGAGGTTGCGCGCGTCGGCGAGGATTGTCTCCCTGCGTCGCTCGGCATCGAGCACGACTTTCGCAGCCTCGAGCTTCGCCACATAATCGTCGAAGCGCTTCACCTCGAAAGTATCCGGCGCCATGAAGCGGTGGCCGCGCGTGACGTTGGAAGCGACAACGCCATCGACCTGGAAGGGGATCACTTCCGGCTCCTCGGTTTCCGGGCCGAAAGTGCAGACGATCGATTGCAGCGGGCGCACCCAGCGCAGCGAACCCGGCGCACGCGAGGCCTCACCCCAGCGCATGGATTTCGGCCAGGGAAAATCGCTGATGATGCCGGGCATGGTTTCCGCGATGATATCCTTTGCGTCACGGCCGGGCTTTTCGATCACGGCTACATAGAAATCGCCCTTCTTCGGATCGGTGCGCACTTCGGCCTGATCGACGGAGGCAAGGCCCGCACCGCGCAGGAAGCCGGCGATCGCCTGTTCCGGGGCGTCGGTTCGCGGCCCTTTTTTCTCCTCGCGGATGTCGGCCGAACGCGGCGTGAGACCGCGAATGTCGAGCGTCAGGCGGCGCGGCGTCCAGTATTCCTTCGCACCCTCATAGGTAAGGCCCGCATCGACCAGCGCGTCGGTGACCCTGGCGCGCAGGTCGCCGGCGGCTTTGCGTTGCATTCTCGCCGGAATTTCTTCCGACAGGAGTTCAAGGAGAAGATCGGGCATGGAGTATTCCGGAAACTTTGGCGGGATTTCGCCTGTTGCGCAGGCGAATAGCAATCCGGGCGGCAAATGTCACCCGGATATGCGCCTTGCGGGGTGCGAAGTCAGGCGGTTTCTACCAGCCGCCGCCGCCGCCGCCACCGCCGCCGCCGCCCGAGAAGCCGCCACCTCCGCCGCCACTCGAAAATCCGGAGGACGAAGATTTCGGCCTCGGCAGCGATGCGGTGAAGCTGTCTGCCATCGAGTTGGCCAGCCCGCCCATGCGGTTGCCGATCGTTCCGGTGTCGAAGGGGTCGCGGCCGCGATACCAGGACGGACCGTGATAGGTCGCGGCCGCCGCGACGCCTGCCGCCGCCGCCGTCACCAGCCATGCCTGGAAGGCCTTCGACCATTGCTCCTCGACACCAAGCGCCACGGCATAGGGCAGCAACGTCTCATAATGGCTCGGCGACATCTGCGGCGCGCCGGCCATGTTCATGCGGTCCTTCTCGGCAACGGTAAGGTAACGCTTCAGCCCCTCGATCTCGGCCATGCGTTTCTGCCCGAGCGGGGTAGGCGCGCCCATGAGGAAAAAGAACAGGATATTGACGAGAACGAGCGATACGAAGGAACCGATGAGCAGCGGATCATCGAATATGCCCCAAAGCCCGGCAACGGCGAGCGCACCGGAATTGATCAGCATGACGACGATGAAGAAACCCATGAAGACGAAGCGCAGCTTGCCACCCAGGCCGGAACTCGCGCGCTTGCTGACCGTGACCGTCATCACCGTGAGAATGATACCGAAGAAGACGATCGGAATGATGGCGCCGACGGTCTCGCCATTGATGCCGCCGACGAACAGGATTGCGAGGATGAAGATCGCCGACAACGCTATGCCACCGGCGATCCAGCCGCCATTGTGCTGGTAGAAGGAAGCGCGGTGTTCCTTTGCCATGCCGGAGCGGAACGCGTTGCCGAGCGAGGCCACCATGGTGCCATTGGCCTTGTCGATCTTGAACGGCGTGCGCTGGGGGCTGAGCCGCGTGTAGAGGATCGACTCCCCGGTTGGCAGGCGCTCGGCCCCAAGCTTCTTGTCGGTACGGCGCAGCGAGACGGTCTTGCCGATATCCTCCAGCACGATGTAGCCCTTGACGGCCAGATTGAGAGCAGCGGCAGAGATCGCCGTAAAACCCTGCTTCTTCAGACCACGATTATAGATGTAGTGGGTCAGCGCAGGAGAAACGCCCTGCGGCAGGTCCCAGCGCGGCACGACGATGTCCCTGGGCGGGTCGCGGCCAACACGCAACCAGCCAATAATGTAGTAACCGAAAACCACGACCAGCCCGACAAAGGCGAGTATCGCTCCCTTGTGGTCGCGGAAGAACCAGGCCAGTTTCTGTTGGAAGGACGGCTCTGCTATGAAACCTTTGGGGAAGGCGACGACGACGGATAGGCCCTGGCGCGGGCCGAGCGGCCTCGTCGTCTCGAAGCGCACGACATTGCCGCGCTCGGTGTAGTCGTAGCGGGCGTTCTCGGAGGTCGAGCCATAACCGCCGGTATAGGCCTTGGCGTCCATCGCCAGCGCCCCTTCGGGCAGGCGAATTTCAGCCGTCGCCTCCAGGATCGGAAACACCCATTCGGTGCCGGTCGCGTTCCAGTAGACCTCGTCGTGATCCCGGAAAAACCGGATCTGGCGGTCGCTGCGATAGATCAGCTCGTAGGTGTGGACACCATGGGGGAGGAAGAAATCGGCACGGCCGAAATAGACACGGACGAAATTGCCGCCGGATTCGGTGCGATAGGATTCGCTCTGCCCGTCGCGCCTGACCGACAGGAGTTCGAAGGAATTGCGCGAGATGCCGCCTTCGGGGTTCTCGTGGGTGGTCGGGAAGTCTCGATAGATGCCTCGGCGGATCTGGTCACCCTCGACGCGCACCCGGATGGTCTCGGTGACGATCAGGTCGCCGTTCTTCTCGACCTTCACGCCGGAATCGAAGGACAGGATCTCCTCGGCCGCAAAGGCCGGCGCCACGAGCGCGGGCAAGGCCGCGACAATGAACGCCAGCAACGCAGCAAGACGCACGAAGGTGCGCATCATGCAAGTGTCCTCAATCGCCGAACTTGACCTGCGGATTCTGGCGGTCCGCCGGATTTTCCAGTTCGAAATAGGTGGCCTGACGGAAGCCGAAATTGTTCGCGACAAGGTTTGACGGGAAGCTTTCGACCTTGACGTTCATCTCGCGCGCCGAGCCATTGTAATAGCGCCGCGACATCTGAATCTCGCTCTCGATCTTGTCGAGCGTGCCCTGCAGATCGCGGAAGTTCTCGTTGGCCTTGAGGTCGGGATAGGCTTCGGCCACCGCCATCAGCCTGCCAAGCGCGGCCCCCAGCATGCCTTCGGCCGCCGCACGCCCGGCGATGTCGCCGGGTGCCACGTTCTGCGCTCGGGTGCGCATCTCCGTCACCTCGCGCAGCGTGTCCTTTTCATGGCTGGCATAGCCCTTCACCGTCTCGACCAGATTGGGGATCAGGTCGGCGCGGCGCTTCAACTGCACGTCGATGCCGGACCAGGCTTCCTCGACCATCTGCCGCGAACGCACCAGAGCGTTGTAGATCATGATGACGTAGCCGATCACCGCGACCAGGATGATGGCAATGACAAGTGTAGTGGACATGTGCAGCCTCCAGCTTGCGCTCCGCGCGGAGGCTAGCCGGGTAGCGCCGGATTGTCATGTGCTTTCGGTCACATCCCGGCAGGCAAAACGCCTGAAAGGGCGCTTATTCCGCCGCTTCGAGCGCGCCGCCGGCTTCCGTCTTCAGAAACGCCTCGCCGCATGCCTTGGCGAGTGCGCGCACGCGAAGGATGTAGCTCTGGCGTTCCGTTACGGAGATCACGCCGCGCGCGTCGAGCAGGTTGAAGACATGGCTGGCCTTGATGGTCTGGTCGTAGGCGGGGTGCGCCATGACGATGGTCTTGCCGGTCTTCGGGTCGACGGCAGGCTGCTCAAGGATGCGCTGGCATTCTGCCTCGGCGTCCTCGAAATGCCTGAGCAGCGTCTCGGTGTCGGCGACGTCAAAATTCCAGCGCGAATATTCGCGTTCGGTCTGCTGGAAGACCTCGCCATAGGTGACCTTGTCGTTGCCTTGGCGTCCGTTGAAATTGAGATCGTAGACATTGTCGACGTCCTGCACATACATGGCGAGGCGTTCGAGCCCGTAGGTCAGTTCGCCGGCGACGGGCGCGCATTCGAAGCCGCAGACCTGCTGG
>JAGRLL010000327.1 GCA_020441855.1 Nitratireductor sp. | reverse complement strand
GACGAACCGCTTTCCAATCTCGATGCCCATTTGCGCGGGTCCATGCGCAAGGAATTGATTCAACTTCACAAGCGTCTGCAAGCCACGATGATCTACGTCACCCACGATCAGATCGAGGCAATGACCATGGGAGATGTCATCGTGGTAATGCGCGATGGTCGTATCCAGCAGCACGGGGCGCCGCTCGAGGTTTTCAACCGGCCCAACAATGTCTTCGTAGCCTCCTTCATCGGAGCGCCTCCGATGAACATGGTCAAAACGGAATTGGCCGTGACCGGTGAGAACCTCGCTTTGCGGTTCGGACAGAACCAGTTGCTCATGCCTGCGCCGCTCCGCAGCGTGCTTGGCGGCCATGGTTCCTCAACCGTCATTTTTGGCATCAGGCCGCATGATGTCAGCCTCGATGACCCTTCATCGGGCAAGACAGGAATTCCAGGTGTAATCCAGCTCGTCGAACGACTTGGAACCGAGACGCTCGTGGATGTCGAGTGTGACGGCTTCGTGCTGCAGGTGCGTCTCGGCCCCGTCGATCCGGTGGAAATCGGCCAGACGGTCGTTGCAGTTCCAGATCTGTCGAGGGCGCATTTCTTCGATGTCGAAACCCAATCCGCCATCTGTCATGGAGGCGATCTTGTCTGATCCTGACTCCGGAGCAGAAAGACGCCGCATATGGATCGACTGTGATCCGGGCCACGATGATGCGCTGGCGATCATTCTCGCGCACGAGCATCTCGACCTGATCGGAATATCGACCGTTTTCGGGAACCAGTCGGTCGACAAGACCACAATCAATGCCCTCAGCATCAGCGCGCTGGCCGGGATCGATGTTCCCGTTGTTCGCGGTGCGGCCGGACCTCTGATCGGCAAGGTCATAGACGGATCGGACGTTCACGGTAAAACGGGGATCGACGGCGCCGAACTTCCGCCGCCGCGTGCGGTGCCGGTTGAAGCGCCGCTGGCGACTTATCTTCCGGATCTGCTGGAGAGAAATGGCTGGTCCATCGACCTGATTGCGACAGGACCGCTTACGAATATCGCGAATCTCCTGACCGATTGGCCAAATGCGGGTCGGTTCATCAAGTCCATTTCACTGATGGGTGGCAGCACCGAAAACGGCAACGTGACGCCGGCCGCCGAGTTGAACATTTACGCCGATCCCGAAGCTGCGAAGGTGGTGTTCGAGTCCGCCATCCCATTGATCATGGCAGGGCTCAACGTAACGACGACCGTCGGCGCGGATCAGCCGGATATCGACATGCTGCGGCAGAGCGGCGGCCGCGTCGCCGCTGCGTTGTCCGGCATGCTCGATTTCTACCGCCGCCGTCAGATCGAAATCTACGATCGCCACATTGCGCCTTTCCATGACCCCTGTGCCGTTCTGGCGTTTATCAGGCCCGAACTGTTCACCTATCGACCGGCTCACGTCGCGGTCGAGACGAGCGGAGAACTCACCCGGGGAATGACAGTATGCGATTTCCGGATGGTGCATTCGCAGACGGTTTCACATATTCGCCCGTCGAAACCCGCCAACACGCGGGTCGCGGTTGCCTGCGCAAGCCGGGAGATCGTCGATTTCGTCATCGCGACAATCATTGAAACGGATCGCCGCCTCGGGGAACGGACTGCGGGAGGGGTCAACTGATGCCGCAAATCTACACCTGGTCCAGCCCCGAAGCCGTTACGCGCAAGCTCACCGTCGGCGACATCATCGCGGCAAAGGGCAAACGAAAGTTCACGCAGGTCAACGCGAGTTCGGAAGAAGAAGCCGCGGCCGCGAATGCGGCGGGGATCGACATGGTCATCTGCGACCGCACAATGATACGCGAAGCGCGCCAGAGTGCTCCGGAGCTGTTTCTTACCGCCGTACTGCCACTCGCGCAATTGCCGAGCGCAGACGATGTTCTTCGGGCTGCGTTTGCTGCAATGGCCGATGGTGCAGATGGCGTGTTCACGCAGCGTGAGCCCGCGATAGTCGAAGTTCTCGCGCGTGCGGGAATTCCGACCGCGGGCCATGTCGGGCTCGTCCCCAGGAAATCGGGCTGGATTGGCGGGCTCAGGGCGTTCGGGAAGACATCTCGCGAGGGACTCGTTCTGCTCGAGCAAATGAAGCGTTTCGAGGATGCCGGTGCCTGGATTGTCGAAGTCGAGGTGGTGCCGGCAAACGTTCTGGCGGCGATTTCACCGAGAACCGGTCTGGTGACGATCTCGCTTGGTTCGGGTCCGGATGGCGATGTCGCCTTCCTGTTCATGCGCGACATTTGCGGAGAGGATGCGAAACGCCCACGCCATGCCAGGGCTTTCGGCGATCTGTTGCAGCTTCGCAATGCAATGTCGCAGGAGCGCGTCGCCGCACTCACCCGGTTCCGGGAAGCTGTTGGGGATGGTTCGTTTCCGGCAGCAAGCGAAACCGTATCGATGGCGTCCGAAGAGTTAGATCAGTTCCTGTCGCTCATCGTGCAAAGTGAGGCTGCGGGCAAATGACAGTCGTCGTGTTCGGCAGTGTCAACATGGACATCGTCCTGTCGGTCGACCGCCTACCGGTTGCCGGCGAAACGGTAAACGCATCCAGCATAATGCGAATGCCGGGCGGGAAGGGTGCAAACCAGGCGATCGCGTGTGCGCGGTACGGCGTCGCAACCTCGATGATCGGTTCGATTGGGGATGATGATTTCGGTGCTTCGTTGGTCTGCTATTTGAAAGACAATTTCGTCGATACGGCCGGACTCGAAACCCTTGAAAATCAGGCGACCGGGCAAGCGCATATCTGCGTGTCCGCACAGGGTGAAAACACCATTGTAGTGGTTCCCGGTGCGAACCATGCGGGTAGAGGAACCAGCGGCGCCGGTTGTGGAACGGAGGCGAAAGTACACCTTGCGCAATTCGAAATGCCGCTCGAGCAGGTTCGGCAGTTTCTCGAGAAGAAAAACCCTCAGAGCATCAGCATCATCAACACTGCTCCTGCCGTCATTGGAGGGGACAGGCTTTTTGCGTTGGCTGACATCCTCGTGATGAACGAGACGGAACTCGCCACATACTCAGGTGCCCATGTTGAAAAGAGCGATGACATTGGGGTCGTCCGGTCTGCGAGGAAATTGCTTTCGACCCGTCAACAACACATCGTGGTCACCCTCGGGTCGAGAGGAGCAGTGATCGTGGGCGCGGATACGCATGTTCAGATCGAGGCATTGACGGTGAAGTCGATCGACACCACGGGAGCGGGAGATTGCTTTTGCGGGGTGATGGCCGCCTGTCTGGCGAACGGAGAGAATCTGGAGGCAGCGGTGAGAATGGCGAACAGCGCTGCGGGAATTTCGACCACCCGAAGCGGTGCAGCTCCATCGATGCCGGCCAGGCGTGAAGTCGAACTCATGCTGAAATGATGCATACTCGGCAGGCCTCTCTTCGCGCAGATCGCCGCAATGGAGTGGATCACCTCCTCCGCTGAACGACATTTGCGGGCGAAGCGACCGATAACCTTGGCCAACTCGGGTGCTGGCTATTCGGGCATGCTGAATGCTTGTTGATCGGCCGCTTCTTGCGCCGATACATCGCCGATGGTGCGAACATTTTGCATGCCCAGGTGCCTGGGAGAACGCTGTGTTGACCTGACCCGGTATTCGAATTGACCGGCGGCAGGCCAGTCCGGCCCTGGGTCCATCTAGTCGGGATTGTCCATCTTGTTCAGGCTCGCCACGAAGGTGGCTTCGTCGATCTCGATCAATTCGTTGCTCTCGGCCGGCGCGGCCAGGAGTTCGCGCAGGGAAGCAAGGTCGCCGGCCCTGTGGTAGCGCCAGCCATAGGCGGCAAGGATGGCCTGGAAATCGGGGGTGAAGATATCAACGCCCAGCGGGGCGATGCCGCATTCCATCATGAATCGCTTGATCTCCTGATAGCCCTGATTGTTCCACAGGATCATGCGCATGGCGGTGCCGGCCTCGGTGGCCGAGCCCAGTTCTGCGAGCGTGAACTGAATGCCGCCATCGCCGATCAGGCCGCATACCGGGCGATCGGGTGCGCCGAGTGCGGCGCCGATGGCGGCGGGAAGGCCGTAGCCCAGCGTGCCGAAGCCGGTCGACGAGCAGAACCAGCTGCCAGGCTTCGGCGCGCCGAAGGCCATGCAGCCGGCATAGGCGGGCTGGCAGGAATCGCCAACGATGATCGTGTCGGGTTGGGCGCGGGCAATCTCGTCCATGGCCGCAAGCCCGGCGGCGAAGGCCGGCCGCATGCTGGCGACGGCTGACTTGCGCAGCTTCTCGACCCGCATTGCGCCCCAATTTTCCGCTGCTGTCCTGGTCTCCTGAACATGCCCGGCGAGGCCGGCGGCGGTCGCGGCGGCATCGGCGAGGATCGGCTGGTCGGGCAGGATGCCCCGCATCACGGATTCGGGATCGAGGTCGACGCGGATCAGCCAGCCATCCACTTGCGCGCGCGAGGGAAGCGTGCCCCAGAAATCGGTCGGACCGAGTTCGGTGCCCAGCGCCAGGATCACGTCGGCGTCGCAAATCAGTCCCGCCACGCCGGGCGCTTCGCCCGAAAAGGGGAGCGCCAGCGGATCGTCTCCCGCCAGGATGCCGCGACCGTTGACGGTCATCATGACCGGGGCGTTCAGCCGGTGCGCCAACTCGCGGATCGATGCCGCACCATGCTTTGCGCCGCCACCTGCGACGATCAGCGGGCGCGTCGCCACCGACAGCCGGCTCGCGGCTTCTTCGATGGCATCGGCGCCGGGCGAGTTGACCGTCGAGATTACCAGCATGGGAATGGAATCGGCATGGGCCTGTCCCATCGCGGTCGCGATGTTGGTCATGCCGGGACCGGTGATGATGAAGCACACGCCCGGCTTGCCGGTGACGCGGGCGTAGCCATCGGCCATGAAGCCGGCGCCCTGTTCGTGGCGCGGCGTGACGTGCCGGATCGCGCTATTTCCCAGACCCCGGTAAAGCTCCACCGTATGGACGCCGGGTATGCCGAAGACCATTTCCACGCCATTGGCATGGAGGATTTCCACGAGATAGGTCGCCAGCGTTCGCATCGTTCCTCCTTTTTCAGGTTTTGTGAAGCGCCCGCTTCCAGTCTCGGCAGGATGTCCTGTACGGGGTGCCTGTCAAGCAATGTGGTGCCGTATCGATTGGTTCGTGCCGCCACTATGGCGCCGGACAGGATTTCAGGGCCTGACGCCGGCAAAGGTCAACCCGCGATCGGCAGGGGTTCGATCGCGTAGCCGAAGGACAGGGTCCGGCCGAGGACAGGATCATCGAGTTCCGCTTCGAAGCGCGAAGAAGCGCGAACTCCGCCGATGGCCGGGAGCGTGCCGCAGAGCATCGCCAAGCCGTCGGCCAGCGGCTTGCCGCCGCCGAAGCCGGCGATGGTGTCGCGCGGATCGAGCAGAGCGCTCACCTTGCCCTCCTGGTAGGTGACCCGGACGCCATCCTCATGGATGAAGCTGCGCAGGACGAGTTCGTCCCAATGGTCTGCGACTTCTTCGAAAGGCCACACGGTTGCGGCGATCGGCTTGTCGCACATCTGCTTGGAAANNGGTGTCGTCGAGCGACTTCCCTTCGACGGACACCTTCGAGCGCGACATGTACCCGCTGACCGGGCTCGAGGTCGGAATGACGCGGCTCGACCCCGACACCGCGACGGAGGCGGAGCTCGCGGGGATTCCGCAGCCCGAGGAAAGGGCGAGCCTCGAGGAGATGATCGCGAGCTACACGATCAACGGCGCCTACATGATCTTCGACGAGCGCGACCGCGGCTCGATCGAGCCCGGGAAGAAAGCCGATCTGGTGGTGCTGGACAGGAACCTCTTCGAGCTTCCGGCGACCTCGGTCGGCGAGGCCAGGGTGCTGCAGACCTACTTCGAGGGCGAACAGGTCTTCGGCGACTGACGCCGGTGCGTCGCACCGGTCGCCGGACCCGCAGTCAGTTGCGCGAGACCTGTCCCGTGAGGTTCTGTCGGAAGGCAGTGATATGAGCGCGCATCGCCGCTTCCGCCTGCTCAGGGTCATGCTTCCGCACGCCCTCGACGATTGCGGCATGCTGTTCGCAGACGCGGATGTTGTGGTCCGGCGAGCGCAGGGAAATGAACCAGAAGCGCAGCGACCGATCGTGAAGATTGGCCAGGAACTCGGCCAGGATGGCGTTGCCGGCGGCCGCGCTGAGCAGGCGATGGAACTCGCGGTCGAGGCCGATCATCGCATCGACGTCATTGCTCCGTGCCGCCTTCCAGGTGGCATCGAGGTTGGCGTCGAGCCTGCCGACGTCCCCGGGCGAGGCGCGGTCGGCGGCCCAGCGCGCCGCCTGGCCTTCGTTCAGGAGCCGGACCTCGACGATCTCGACCAGTTCGTCGAGGCTCACGGGCGCGACGACGATGCCCTTGCGCGGCATCACCGAGACCAGCCCGTCGACGGTCAGGCGATCGATGGCCTGCAGAATCGGCGTCCGGCCGAGGCGAAGCTGCTCGGCCAGATCGACGACCGTTATGACCTCGCCAGGCCGAAGGTCGCAGCGTACGATGCGCTGCTTGATCGCCTCGTAGGCCTGGTCGCGCAGGGAGACCCTGCGGCCTCCCCGCGCCGGCGCCGGCTCCGGAGTCGTGCTCGTGTCCATCGCCATCGATACGCCAGATCCGCTCATAATTCAGCCCACCACGGGCAGCGTCACCACCTCATAGGCCAAGCGGAGCCGGCGGGAAAGCACCGGGTCCTCGAGCTCGCATTCGAAGCGCTCGCCCGGGCGGATGCCGCCGATGGCCGGCGTCGTGCCACCGAAGAGTGCCGTCCCGTCCGGCAGCGCCGGCCCACCGGTGAGGCGGGAGATCACGTCGGCGGGGCGGAGCAGGTTGGCGACGGTTCCTTCCTGATAGAGGGTCCGCTCGCCGTCGCGGGTGAGCCAGCTGCGCAGGACCAGGCTGTCCCAGTGCGGCGCGACCTCTTCGAAGGGCCAGACCTCCGCCGCGATAGGCTTGTCGCACATCTGCTTGGAAACAGCGACGCCATAGGTCTCCACTTCCCGGTCTGTGTGGTCCGAGCCGACGCCGACATAGAGCCGGCCGTCATGGGCGAGGATCAACGGCTCGACCTCACCGCTCGACTGTTCGCCGCTTGCCTCTACGGTTCCCGCCGTGGTCAGGCGTGCAGCGGAAACCCGGTAATAGGTTGGCGTCACGGCCGGCCTTGCCACGCCGAGCGCTTCCAGTTCGCGGATATGGTGTTCCATTGCCTCCTTGTCGCGGCCGGCCCAGCCGGCGATGACCAGCGCGCGCGGGTCGAAACGGAGTCCGGTTTCGGCGTTCAGCGAACGGACGGTGAGATCAAGCAACATCAGGGCACCTTCTCGATGTGAACTCGCCGGACCGCCTAAGAAGCGGTCGGCGAGGTGGCATAATACCTTTGTAGAAAAGGTAACTTACAAATCAATATCATGTCGAGAGGGAAAATGTTTCGACGACGTTTGCTGCGTATCACAATGGCCGGAAGGTGCCCGGCGGCGACGCCCCGTAACCGCAAACGATGCCAATGGGGTACTGTGAGAACGCGCCAGAATAGCTTTGACAACTAGTCAACCGGCCGGCAAAAGAGCCTGTGCTCCGCAAACGGTCACGAGGAGAAGGCGCATGCCCGACAGGCCAGTCAAATCGGGGGGCAAATATACCGTAACGTCTCCGGCGCTCATGCCGGGTGGCGATGACAAGGTTTTCCGTGAGTTCATCCAGGATTTCCAGGCATTCGCCGCGCACATCTCCCAGTGCCGCTCCCTGTTCGGAATGCATGCGGGGCTGTCGGGCAGCACCTATTCCACGCTGGTGTCGATCGCGCATCTCAACCGTTCCGGCGAGGTCGGTGTCAGCCGGGTGGCCGAGCATCTCAGCCTGTCCGGCGCCTATGTTACCATCGAGGTAAACAAGCTGGTCAAGGAAGGGCTGATCGACAAGCAGGGCAGCGAGGCCGATCGCCGCCGGGTGATTTTGCGCGTCACCGAGAAGGGCGAGAAGGTCCTGGCCCGTCTTCGCCCCATCATCGCGCCGGTCAATGACTGCCTGTTTCAGGGCCTGACGCCAGAGGAGTTCGTGCTAATGGCCGGCCTGATGAAGCGCCTGGTGCCGAATGGCGCCCAGGCGTTGACGCTCGGCGAATATCTGGTCAACCAGAACGAGGACCACACCCGGCCCGAGCCCGCCGAAAACGGCTGATCCCGTTGCAGCGCGATCACATGGCGAGGACGCGTTCGACCGTCATCGCCACGTCGAACAGTTTTTCGTCGCCCATCGTTTCGCCCATCAGCATCAGGCCAACGGGCAGGCCGTCGACGGGCAGGGGAAGAGAGATCGCGCAACGGTCGAGGAAATTGCCAACCGCGGTGTTGCGCAGCGCCAGCAGGTTCTGTCTTCCGTAAATTCCGTCATCCGCATCGAGATCGGCGAAGACCGGTGCCTCCATGGCGACCGTCGGCATGATCACCGCATCGAAAGGCCGGGTGATCGCGTCTGCCCTGGCAGTCATCTCGGCACGGATGGCGCGCAGTGCCGCAATCTCGCCCGGCTCCATCGCCTCGGCCTTGCGCAGGCGCACCGCGACGCGCGGATCGTAATCCTGCTCATGGGCATTCAGCATGTCGCGATGGATCGCAAAGGCCTCGCCGCCTAAAATGCCGCCACGGGCATTGAGTTCGGGCAATCTCTCGATGTCCTTAAGCGTGATGCGGGTCAATTGCGCCCCGGCGGACGAAAGCGTTGCGAGCGCGGCGTCGAAGGCAGCAGCCACACGGGGCGTCAAGTTCTCGAGGACGTAATTGTCGAGCACGGCAAGCTTCAGCGACGCCACGTCCAGTGGCTGCGGAAGGCGTGGCGTCTGACCGGCCAAGAGCGCGTCGGCCAGTGCGCAGCAGGTCACGGAACGGGCCAGCGAACCGATGGAATCGAAGGTCGGCGAGAGGGGGAAGGTCCCTCCGGTCGGGATGCGCCGCGCCGTCGGTTTGTAGCCGGTAACGCCGCAAAAGGCAGCCGGGATGCGGCACGAGCCGCCGGTATCCGTGCCGATGCCCAAGGCCGACATGCCGTCGGCGACCGAAACGGCTGCGCCCGACGACGAACCGCCGGGAATGCGGCTTCGGTCGGCCGGATTGCCGGGCGTGCCGCAATGCGGGTTCATGCCGAGCCCCGAATAGGCGAACTCTGTCATGTTGGTGTGGCCGACCACGACGAGACCGGCCTTGCGCAACCTGGCGATGGCTTCGGCATCATCCGTCGCCGGGGCCGCGTCGGCGAGTACTTTGGAGCCGGCCGTCGTTACCTTGCCCTCGATATCGAACAGGCATTTGACCGAAACGGGAATGCCGGCGAAGGGCGAGGGGGCGCCGCCGCCCTGCCTCAGACGGTCCATCCGTTCCGCATCGGCCAGGGCCTCGTCCGCGAAGATCGCGGTAAAGGTGCGCGCGCCTTCGCTGGCCGGATCGTCAATCCGGGCAAGGCAGTCGGTGACGAGTTCGACGGACGAGTTCTTGCCCGCCGCCAATCGGCTTGCCAGCTCCGCGACCGTTGTCATGCGGTTTCGTCGTAATAGTGGATTTCCATCAGCACGCAGCCGTCCTCCGATTTGAATGGGCCATGATAAACCCCCGGCGGGCGGCAGGCATAGGTGTTCGGCGCGAACTTCTCGCCACCTTCGCCTTTCTCGTCGTTGCCGACCGTCAGGTCGCCGGAAACGAGATAGACCTCTTCCCAATACTCATGCACGAAGGGCGCGGTCGTGAAGACGCCGGGATCGAAGCGGAGCAGCCGCGTGCGGGTGCCCCTGCCGTTTTCTTCGTCGAGCGCGCCGGAAAGGATCTTCTGCTGAATGCCGGCGGGATAACCCGGCGGCGTGTGCCAGCCCTCCCTGCCCATGTCGACGGGAAAAAACTCCAGGTGTTCCTTGTTGATCGTCATGGCTGCCTGTCTCCTACGCGTCCATCGCGGCAAGTTCGGTATCGAGGTCGTAGCCGTCGAGCATGCGGTCCACGAGATTGGTGCAGCGGTCCCAGTCAAAAGTGCGGAACGAGTGCCCTTTGGTGACGAAGGATGCACCGGCATAGAACATCTCGTACTGCGCATGGCGGGAGGCGAATTCAGACCCGACGGCGTCCCAGGCGAGCTTGAAGAACTTCACCCGCCCTTCCGAGGAAGTGGTCGGCGATTGCTGGGTCTTGCCGATCAGTGTGCGCAGGCCGGGATTGCCGAAATCGGCGATCGAGGAGGGCAGCATGATGAGCCCGCCCCCGGCGAGGTCGCGCAGCGTGGCGATGATGTCGTTGTACATCTGCTGGGTCAGCACCTGCGCGGCATAAAGCGTGTGGTTGTCCGGCACGAAATACTGCCCGCGGTGTGACCCCTTGATTTCCATGGCGTGAACCAGCGCATCGACCATTGCATTCTGTGCGGCAAGCTGCCCGAGCGTCTCGCGGACCTGCGGGAACTGGATGACGCCATTGGTTTCGGCGGTCTTGCGCGCGATGCCCATGAGAAAGCGCATCTTCACCATCAGCCGGATCTGCGCTTGGTAGTTCTGGTACACATGGGCAGGCGTGGCATGGAACTGCCTCGCGCACATCTCCCTGTCCTGATTGATGAAGACCCGGTCCCAGGGAACCTTGACGTCGTCGAAATGGAGCACGGCGTCGTTCTCGTCGAAACGACTGGCGAGCGGGTTGTCGAACACGCTAGGCGCAGCAGCCTCGTAGGATTTGCGCGACAGGATGCTGAGGCCCTTCGCGTTCATCGGCACGGCGAAGGAAACGGCATAGGGTTCCTCACCCTCGCGTAGCGGCTGGATGCAGGTGACGAAGACCTCGTTTGCGAGAACGCCGCCGGTCGCCAGCATTTTCGCACCGCGTATGGTCAGGCCTTCGGCGTCCTCGTCGACCACGCCAGCAGTCAGCCAGGGATCTGCCTGTTCGTGCGCCGCCTTGGAACGGTCCGCCTGCGGGTTGATGATGACATAGGTTAGGTAGAGTTCGTTGTCGCGGGCGTAGTGGTAATAATCCTCCAGCGCCTTTGCGCGGGCTGGGTCGTAAGCCTCGAGGACCTCGCGGCCCATGAAGATGCCGGCGATGCAGGACGCGACGTGATCGGGCGCGCGGCCCAGGAAGCCGCCATGCAGTTCCGTCCAGGTCTCCAGCGCCTTGCGGCGTTCGACCAGATCGGCGTGGCATTCCGGCAATTGCCAGATGCGGTTGGCCCGCGCGCCGCCGCTGCCGGGTACCGCAAAGGTCATCAGGTCGACGTTCTCCGGCGCGGACTGGAAGTCGTAAAGTGCAGCGACTGAGCCGACCGCGTTGCGATAGGCGGGGTGCACGGTCACGTCGTCGACAAGCGCGCCGTCGAGATAGATCTTTCTTGCGTCACGCAGGCTCTCGGTGTGTTGCGCGCCTGTCTTCAGGCCTTCGGTCAGCATAGGAAATCTCCTGTCGCAAATGTCAGTAATGAACGGGCGCGGGCCAGATCGGGGCCTCTTCGTCCTGCCGGTGAAGCGTCGCGTAACGGCCCTGCGCGAAGACCAGCGGTCGGCGGTCGGCGTCGCGTGAAAATTGCTCGATACGCGCGATGAAAAGGCGGTGGTCGCCGGCGTCGTGAACCTGATGTGCGGCGCATTCGAAGCAGGCCGCCACACCGGCCAGCAATGGCGCGCCATGCAATGAGACGCGCGTGTCGAGGCCGGACCACTTGTCGGCGCCACGCCCGGCAAAGCGGTTGGACAGGGCGCTCTGGTTCTCGCTCAACACGTGGATGGCAAAGCCCTCGGCGCGTTCCCACGCCGGCAGGCCCTTTGCCTGCCTGTCGATACTGAAGAGCACGAGCGGCGGCCGCAGCGACAGCGCGTTGAACGAACTCATGGTCATGCCAAATCGTTCGCCACCCACCGCGCAGGTGACGATGCACACACCGGTAGGGAACTGGCCGAGAGCGGCCCGCAATTGTCGCGCATCGCCTCCGTTCATGAGGCAAAGACCGAATTGCCTTTCGGATGCCCGGCCTGCGCGCCTGTCAGGGATGTCGTGCATTCCGGCATGCGCCCGGTTGTCTCCGTTTGTACGATCAAGATCACTGATAAAAAGCTAACATTAAAAGCTATTATGTCAATCTAATTGTGAAGAATGCGAGGCGCATGCGTACGGGCGCGTTCGTGCGGACGCGCTGCCGAGGCCAGAAAAAGGGCAGGGCGCCCCGGGCGGGCGGTTCAGTCAATCGAGAAGCGATCCAAGGCTTCCGCGTCCGGTTCGACGCCGAGGCCCGGAAGGTCGGGCACCAGTGCGTGGCCGTTTTCCAGCACGAACTTCGGTGCAAGCAACTTGTCGCGCAACTCATTGGCGTTCAACTGGCATTCCAGCAGATCGATCTGCGGCAGAACGGCCATCAGGTGCATGCTCGCGGCGAGATTGATGTCGAGCGTGTAGGTGTGGTTCACGCAGCGCACGCCGTGCTTCTCGGCCAGTTCGGCGACGCGAAGTGCCTGGGTCATGCCGGTCCGTGCGAGGTCAATCTGCACAATGTCGACGCATTCTCCCTCGATAAGCCGCGACAATTCCTCAACGTCGGATGCAACCTCGCCCGCCGTGATCGGCAGTCTGGCCTTGCGCCGAAGCTGTCTGTACCCCTCGATGTCGTATGGCCGCAGAGGTTCCTCGAACCAGTACACATCGTAGCGCGCCATCATTTCCGCACGCGCGATGGCGCTTTCGACATCGTACACGTTACAGCCGTCGACGAGCAGGGCGCGATCCGCGCCCAGACCGGAGCGCAGAGCTTCGACGATCGCCTCGTCCTCGCGCGCGCCGCGGCCCAGAGGGTGCCAGCCGAACTTGCCCGCCGGCGCGCCGTAATCGCGCACGAAGCGTGCATTGGCTTCGGTTTCTTCCGGCGTCTCACCGAGGCGATAGGTCATGTAATAGGGCAGTTTCTTGCGCCGCGCCGCGCCAATGAGCGCATGGACCGGCTTGCCCGCTTCCTTGCCGCGAAGGTCCCACAGCGCAAGGTCGATGGCCGCCATGGCAATACGCGTTACACCATCGCGCGCAGCATAGGATGTGGTCCGTTCCATGGCGTGCCAGGCGCCGGAAATATCGAGGGCCGGCCTGCCGATGATCGCGGCGGCAAGACCGCTGGTGACATCGTTGAGCATCGGCGCCTCGACCGCCGCGCGCAGCATGTGCGGATGGCTGTCGGCCTCGCCCCATCCGACCAGCCCGTCATCCGTCGCGACCCGCACGAGGAAGGCGTGCAGGTCGCCATAGGCGCCCTGCTTGCCGTTGCCGCGCAGGATGAAAGTGTCGACAGCCTTGATCTTCATATTCGCTGAACCGCAGGTTTTCGGGCGCGCTGGATCTGGGCGCGGCCGGGAGAGTTGTCGTCCAATTTCAATATTTCAATATAGCTTTTAGTGAAAGCTTATTGTAGCTCGATCGACCTGTCCATACGGGCGCGGGTGCGTCTTCTAGAACGATAGGAACTTCAGCATTTCATAGGCGAAACAGCCCGCAGCAGGTGTTGAATCGACTCTGCTTGACATGCAATTATAGCTTTGTAATAAAGGTAAATAACCATAGCGAAGGAGAGGGTCAATGGTTGGATTGCCCACGGGTTCATCACGGGAATTGACGCGCCGCAGCGTTCTGGCGATCGGCGGCAGCATCGGCGCGGTGCTTGCGTTGCCGTCCGGGTTCGCGCGGGCCCAGACCCCCAGCCGTGGCGGCGTACTGCGTGTCGGCAGCGCGCATGGAGCATCCACCGACTCCCTCGATCCGGCGACCTACTCCAATGGCTTCCAGACCTTCCTCGCGCTGGGTGGTATTCACAACTACATCACCGCGATCGACGAGCGCAACGAACTGGCGCCGGAACTGGCCGAGGAATGGTCGAGCAATGCCGATGCCAGCGTCTGGACCTTCAAGGTACGTCCGGGTGTGGCCTTCCACAACGGCAAGACGGTCACGGCCGCCGACATGGCCGCCAGCATCGATCATCATCGCGGACCGGATTCGAAATCGGGCGCGGCGGGTATTCTAAAGCAGGTCACGGAGATCAAGGCCGACGGCGACCGCCTCGTGGTCACGCTGGAAGGGCCGAACGCCGATTTCGCCTATCTGATGTCCGAGGCGCAGATCCCGGTCCTGGCTTCCGTCGACGGCAAGGTCGACGTCACCGGCGTTGGTGCGGGCGGCTATGTGTTGAAGGAGTTCGAGCCGGGCGTGCGCGCGCAACTGGCCAGAAACGAGAATTACTGGAAAACCGACCGTGCCTGGTTTGACGCGGTCGAGATGCTCGTCATTGCCGATCCGACGGCGCGCCAGGCTGCACTGATGAGTGGCCGCGTGGACCTGATCGACCGGGTCGACCCGAAGACGGCGAAGCTGCTCGGCGGACGCGACGGCATCGTTATGAACTCCAAGCCCTCGGGCACCCATTACGCGCTGCCGATGCGTGTCGAGGCCGCGCCGTTCGGCGACGTCAATGTGCGTCTCGCGCTCAAGCATGCGCTGAACCGCGAGGAGGTTCTGGAAAAGATCCTCGGCGGCTATGGCATGCTGGGCAACGATCAGCCGATCTCGCCGGTCAACCGCTACCATGCCGACGATCTCGAACCGTTTGCCTACGATCCCGACAAGGCCCGCCACTATCTCAAGCAGGCCGGGCAGGAGAGCTTGTCGCTGAGCCTGTCGGTCTCCGACGCGGCGTTTGTCGGCGCAGTGGACATGGCGACGCTCTATCGCGAGCACGCGGCGCCGGCCGGAATCGACATCAAGGTGGTGCGCGAACCCGCCGATGGCTACTGGTCCGATGTCTGGACCAAGAAACCCTGGTGCGCCAGCTACTGGACCGGTCGGCCGGTCGAGGATCAGCTTTTCTCGACCATCTATGCTGGCGATGCGCCCTGGAACGACACCGGCTGGTCGAACGAGCGCTTCGACAAGCTCATGCTCGAGGGTCGCCGCACCATCGATGCCGCCCTGCGGCGCGAAATCTATCGCGAGATGCAGCAGATCGTGCGCGACGACGCGGCCACCATCATTCCGATGTTCGCCAATTCGATGGATGCCTACACCGACAAGCTCGCCCACGGTACCGAAGTTGCGGGCAATCGCGAGATGGATGGCAACCGCGCCATGGAGCGTTGGTGGTTCGCCTAAGCCTGACATGGCCCTCGTAAAAGCCGGTGGACGAACTCTTGCTGCCCACCGGCTTTCGATATTCAGAATTTCCAGTTGCAAACATCCTGGTGTGCTGTCGCGTTTTGATGCGGAAGGCGCTCGGCTGCTGGCGGTAGAAGAACATCACTACCATGGCCGAGCGCTCATCTTGCGTTCTGCGCGACCGAACAGGGAATTTTCGCATGATGCGCCGGAAACGGCGGATTTGCCTCGTATTTGAGGCAGCCTGGGCTATCCATTGTTGCGGTAGCTTCGAATAGTCGCCGCGTTGCGGATTGCCAGACCGAGCAGCTTGTTGGAGCCGCGGACGCCGAATATCTCCACCAGCCTGATCCGATGCGCCTGAACTGTGCGCACGCTCAGTTTCAGTCTCTCGGCGATTTCGCGGCTCGTGAGGTTTTCTGTAAGCAATTGCAGAACCCGCATCTCGGCTTTCGAGACCGAACGCAGCAATGCGCGGAAATTCTCGTCTGCGGGCGACAATTCCCCGGCGTCGGAAGGTCGGCCGATCGAACTGCTCGTGTAGAAATCGTCCCTGGTCTGGTCAATCGCGGCAAGCAATTCCGACTGGGTATCCTCCTTGGCAAGGAAACCCGCAGCGCCAAGCGAGCGGGCACGCCGCACATAGGCCAGTTCGGTGTGCATCGAAAGGATGTAGACGCGCGTCGCCAGCCGGCTCTCTCCAACCCATTCGAGAATCCGGAAACCGTCGATTTGCGGCATCGACAAATCGGCGATCAGGATGTCCGGCGCGAACAGTTCCAGCTTGGCGATGCAAGCCGCTCCGTCGGCAGCCTCGGCGACCACTTCGAGATCCGGCCGACCTGCAAAGCAGCTCACCACACCTGCACGAAACAGGGGGTGATCGTCGCACACCAATATTCCGGTTTTCTTCGTCATCGGATCTCCGCGGCCTGCCCAGCGAGCGGAAGGACCACTTCAATGCGTGCGCCATCCGGCTTTGAAGGTGATCTTGACCATTGCCCGCCGCACGCCCGCACCCGTTCGTCGATGGAGACGAGGCCCAGGCCTGGCAACCTTTCGACGCTTGCCTCGTCGAACCCTCGGCCATCGTCCTCTACGGTAAGTTTGACACTTCCGGCATCCGTGACCAGCCTCACGAGGCAGCCGTCGGCTTCGGCATGGCGAAGCACGTTGGAGAGGCATTCCTGCACGATGCGGTATAGATGCAGGCGCTGATCGGGGTTCAGCCGCTCCTCCTCGATGTTCATGTCCAGCGTAATATCCAGATTGTTCGCGGTCCGCGTTTGCCTGACGAGTTCCTCAATGGACCCCGAAAGCCCCAGATGTTCAAGGCTTGCGGGGTGCATGTCGCGCGATATCCGGCGCAGATTGGTCAATGCGCTTCCCGCCGCGTCCGCCAATGCGCCAAGCCGGGATGGAACGTTTTCACCGTCGGGGTTGCCCGCCAGCCGCTTCAGACCGCCAAGGACGACGAGGAAATCCTGACCGACGCCGTCGTGCAGTTCCTTCGCCAGTCGGCGGCGCTCGTCGTCCTGCGCCACGATGGTCCTTATGGCGGCTTCGTTCTGCAGCAAAACGATGCGGTCACGGGCCAGCATGGATTCCTGCTCGGTGAGACGGATGCGCGACGCCAGTGCAAGCGAGAACAGCACGGCCTCCAGGCACAGCGTGATCTCCATTCCGTTATTGCCCAGATCGACAAACCTGATGCCAAAATACTTGTCGAGTGCCACGAGCCCCACTCCGGGGATCATGGCGAACAGGAGCGGGATCAACAGGACCCGCGCCTTGGGTTCACCCATGAACGCGCGCCGGGAGCAAAGGACCAACGCGGTGGCAAACAGCGCGAATGAGATCGCCAGCGCCGCCATGGTCACCAGCCACATTGGCACAAAGAGCAGGGCAGCGGGCAGGATCATGGAGAGCGCGGCAGGCACCAGCATCGGCCAGCCACGAGTGACCGGCTCGCCCTTGCTCTTGATGAACAGCCACATGAACATGCTGCCGAAGACGACGCCGGCAATGATCGCGCCCAGCTGCACCACATTGCTCAACCCCGCCACTTGCGGCCAGACATAGGCCGCGCCATAGCCGGACAGGTATAGCGCCATCGCCAGAAGCGCGGAGATGGTGCAGGCGTTGAGGGCGAAAGCCGGGTCGCGCACCAGCACCGAGACGACCAGATTGTAGACGATCATTGCAACGAGGAAGCCGAGCAGGAACATCTTGATCGTTCGGTCCCGCGACTGCATCTGCGAGAACGAGACAAGGTCCCAATGCTTTAGCTCGATCGTTTCCGGGATTTCCTGGGCAATCCTGATGAAAGCGGGGCGGTCCCGGATACCTTCTGCGACGGGCAGTGTCATGAAGGGCGAGAGATGGGATCGGGAGGCGCCGGCGATCGTGTCGCCGGTTTCGATCGTGTTCCAGCCGCCGTGGTCTGCCGGAACGAACAATGTCGCCCGGTCGACGACCGGGGTGATTTGCAGCATTCCGGGAGGAAGCGGGTCCGCGACGCGCAACCAGACGACGTTCCTGCCCGCCGTCGAGAGCGTTCGCGAAACTGGAGTCAGGTGTGTTGCAATCGAGCTGTTGCAGCAGATTTCCGAAATGCCGGATTCCGGCGGCATCTGATGCGCCACGTGAAACCGGAGCGGCTTTCCGCCGCTCTCGTCCGCATGAACGGCCGGGGCGGTGACCAGGAGGATCAGCAGCACCAGGACTTGACCAAGCCCCTTGCACAAGGGGCTACAGCTTGACGCACCCACCGATGCCGGCCTCCCGTTTTCGAAACCGGCACATAACCGGACCGCCCAACACGCCGATGGCCGGGTACCGAGCCCGCTAGGCAAACATACCTAAATATTGGGTACTCGCAACAATGGTCCATTCCAGCGGAATCCGCAAAATTCGCCCAAACGGAGTTTGCGATGACGGTTCACTGCGGAGCTTGCGGAGCGACACTCGCGGGTGGCGAAAAATTCTGCGGCAAATGCGGGGCGCCTGTCGCGGCGGCAGTTCCTTCTTCATCGCCTCCCAAGCCGCAGGAACGGCCCGCGCCCGCCGCAGCTGCGCCGCGCCTATCGAGCCCTCCGCCTTCGGCGTCATCAAGGCCGTCCTCCAATATGGCCATCTGGATCGCCATGGCCGCGACGGGCATTTTCGTCGGTGGACTTTACTTCATATCGCAGCAGGGGTCGTCGGGATCGAAAGCCGGTGCGCCGGTCATCACCACCTCCAGGACCTCCACTGCCGTTCCGCAGGTGCAGCGGCCTGTTTCTGCGCCGCCCCCGTCCACACCGCCACCTTCGTCAACGGGAGGCAACGGATTGCTGTCTCCGGACCAGGCCAATGCCATGCGCAGTTTGAAGGCCAATAACCAGAAGGCTGGTGTGACATCCATTGCGCCCTTGCGGCTTGCCCTTACCAGTTGCGCAACCTGCCAGCCTTACCTGATCTACTGCACGCAGCCGTTGAAGTCCGCTTCCGAGCTGCGGGGGAGGAAGGTCAGGGCCGCCTCGGCCGAAGGGCGCGCGCTTGTCCAGCGCGCCGGCGGCAGCCCGCAAGTCCTTGCCTTCGCGGATGTGCCAGCTGCGTTGCGCACCGGGATCATCGACTGTTCGATCAGCGGCGGCGGCCCGCTGCAATAGTCCGTCAGGCCGGCCCGTCGGACACCTTTTGGAGCGCAAACAATGTCCCGATGCGAGAATTGCGGAACCGACCACAAGGACGGCATGCAGTTCTGCACGGAGTGTGGACGCGTACTGCCGCAAAGGAACAAGGGCAGAGCGCTTGATGTCGGCGATATTGCCGGCGTGTTCCGCAAACTTGCCGGCAACGAAATGTTCGGTGTCGCGTTTTCCGGCAAGGCGCCGCCGCATGCGAGCGAAGCCGAGCCCGCGAGGGATCGAAAGCTGCAAAGCACACCGGACGCCACCGCAGGCGTGCGACCTGCCTCAAGGTCTGCGGTGATCAGGACCATCGCGCGCGCGGCCGCCCTCGGTATCGCGAAGAGCATCGCGCTCAGCATTGCCGTGCTCGGTCCCGGTTTCGTGATGCTGATGATGGGCATGGCCATTGAGGGCATGATCTGGCTGTTCTGCGGCTCCTTCGCCATGATGGCATGGACCTACCGCAAGCCATGGCGTCTTGGCGTGATCGCCTGTCTCGTTCCGCCTGCCGCCGCGGCGGCCTGCTACATGGTGCAATTGCTGGTGTTTGGCGGGGCGGCACCGCCGCTTCTCTTCGTGGGCGGAGCGGTCCTGGCCGGATTGGCGGTCGGCCACTGGCGTGCGCAAACGCATCACGTGACCCGCAGCGAGGACGGTGGGATCATCGCGGAGCGGACCATCGGTTACCTGTTCGTCTGGGTCGCCGCCTACGCGGTGACGCAGGCGCTCGGACTGATCGCGACCGGCACGCTCGCGGTCCGCGCCGGCCTTCTGACGGGCGCATTCTCGACGGCGATGCTTGCCATGGTCAGTATCGTGATCTGGCGGCAATTCAGATCGCTGCAGCCTGCACAGGTCGGTCCGGCCGGGGAGGTGGGTCGATGATCGCGCGACTGACCTTTTCGCTATTCGCCATCCTCACCGTGATGCTTGCAGCCGGCGACACCGCATACGCGCAAGACGACAAGCGCGGTTTCATGAAGTTCCTCAAGCCGAACAACGATCCTTGCCGCAATGCTAGATTGACTTGTTGGAATTTTGGCAAAGATGATTGTCAATGCTTCAACCTTGCGATGCAGGGCTGCGGTGAATTCCGGGTTCTGAAGGACGGGCTCTTCAGCCGCACCCAGCTGGCCCGTCTCATGAAACAATGCGACTATCAGCGGCCCGCACCACAAGTGCGCGCGGACGGTTTGAATATCGACACGCCATTTTGCTGGACCGCCAGTGCGGACGGCCATATAGTGCCTGTTCCCGGACGATCGCTCAACGATCCTTCCTGCCGTGTCGTGGCATCCTGCACCCAGGTCATTGGCGCACCCCAGAACAGCGGCAAGGCGACCTTTCCCGATCGCGCGCGCGGCGGCCAGTCGAGCTGGTTTGTCACGAGCGGCATTTGCGCGGAATTGCCTGGTGCCCCGGCGGGTGCGGCCAGGCCGCAACAGCCCGCAGCCACGCAGCAACGAACACCTGCGGGCACGGGAGGGCCCACGATCTGTCCACCCGGGCAGATGCCGATTGCCAATGGCAGCGGGACTTTCGGGCTGGGCTCCGGCGAGGGGTACGGGTGCGTCGACATTTCCAGCGACATCGCGCGACCTGACCGCCCGTCGGTGTCGGGCACAGCTCCCGGTGGCGACGGACCGGCCGTCTCGACCGAAGAGGCAGCAGCGGCGACGGCTGCGATCGCCACCATCCTGATCGCCGCGGGGCTTGCCGCCAATGTTGCGCAGGCAATTGCCGCCGCGCTGGCCAATGCGCTCCAGTCGGGCGTGCAATTGAGCGCGGAAGAGATGCAGCGCGCCATCGCCGACGCGCTGCGCGAAATGGTGGGGCGCAAAGCCGAAACCGATGACGATGCGTCGTCCGGTGACGAGGCTGAACTGCCGAAGTCAAATGCCGCCGCAGATGATGAGGAAAACGACGCTGAGACCATAGCGCCCGAGCCGGAGCCAGCACCCCCCGTCGACCCCGCAGAAGAGCGTCGGCGGCGGCAACTGGAGACCGGCGTTCACAACGCACTTGCCGGCATGCCGCCCGGCGCGCACCGCGACGAACTTGCTGCGCAACTCGAAGACGCTGCCCGCAACAAGAACCGGTGGGCACTGGAAGATCTGTGGGATCAGGTGCGCGAGCAGCGGCAGGCGCAGATACGCGGGACCGAAAACGATGCCTGGTGGGACAACGCCTGGGCCACCCTGCACGGTGGAGGAGAGACTGCCGCAACCTTTGTCCGCGACACCGCCAAGGTGGCCGGCGCGTTGGGGCTTGGGGTTGCGACGGGCGGTGGGGCCTCGGCCGTTCAGGGTGTGGCGGCGGCCGCCATCGGTTCGGGTACACTGATCGGCACCGGTGCGATCGAGGGTGGGCTGCAGGCCAATAACGGAGAAGTTGGCTTCGACGGCTGGGAAGCGACGCGGGGGGCGGCACGCGGCGCGCTCGATGCTGCCGGGGCGCTTGTCGGTGGTGTCGGCACCAATCGCAACCCGCTGGTCGCGGCCGCCAAGACGGTCTTCGCGGCGACGTCGACCTATGGCCGAACCTTTGCCGATACCCATAACGTGACCGGCGACCGCGATCTCGCGCACAGCCGGGCCACATTGGCGGCTGGCGCCGATGCGCTCAAGACCCTGGGCGGTGAAGCCCTGGACGAGTTGTCGAGCCGCACGAGCCAGCGTGGCGAGGCGCAGAAGATCGACGGCACGATGGGCGACCCCGATCTGGACGGTAAATGGGTCGCCCAGACTGTCGAAGAGCGTACCCAGGCCAGCCTGACCCGCATCGCGGCGGCCAAGTCGGCCGGCAACATCGTCGGAAAGACGCTCGGCAACATTGCCTCGTCGGACAAGGATCTCACGACCGCGGAGGCCGGCTGGCAGGCGGTCAAAAGCGAGGCCCATGAGCTTGCAACAGGCAAGATCGTTTCCGCCGCGGACACCGGCGACAAGTTGACCGAGCGTCAGCGGGCAGTGATCGCCAGACTGGAGGCGGAGCGCGCCGGCACGGCCAGGGCTCCGGGGATCACGCCCGACTACGATTCCCATCTGAGTTCGAAGGGCGTCGATCGCGATGACTACGTTCCGGCCAGCGACAGTCTGGATAACAACGGCAATTTCACGTCGGAGGCGCAGCGCCATGTTCAGGCCGTGGCCGACAGCCACGGCGTGAAGTTGGTCGCGCGAACCGTAGACTTGGAGGGCTCGGAGGCGATCACGAAGGGAGAGGCGTTGCCCAAACCCCCAGACATGAAGGCCAATACCGGGAAGGACATCGATGTGCTGCTCGGCATGGACCCCGCGCACAAGAACCGCGTGGTGGTCTTTCCTTCGGAACTGCCCGACCGCGCTGCCGTCCGAAACCTCGACAAGACGCCGCTATCGGACGCGCAGTGGAAAGGGCTGCAGGAACGCCACCAGATGCGTCGTGATCAATATGATGAATATTCGGCAAAGCTCGCCAAGGGCGGAAAGTTCTCTCTCGACGGGCAACTGGTCCGCGACACCAGGACCGGCCTGCCCATTGCCGGTGACATGGACGTGCTTGCGGTTACAGGGCTGCATGACGAACCCCTTCCAAGCGCTGTCACCAACCAGGTCATGAACGATCTGATCCGCGCTGAGGGCGAGCCGGGGAAGACCACCGGATCGACCGTGATGCACAGCGAACATCTGGGCTGGGACATCGCTTCGCTCGACGACAGCAAGATCGGTCATGACGGCAAGACAGACCGCGAGCGCGCGATCGAGATCAATGGACGCATCCTCGACAGGGTCAAGCCGGGAGGGGAAGCGATGGCGGTGTTCAGCGGAAGGCCCGGTATGTCTCCGCCACGCGCTGCCGGAACATTCTATCAGGGCTCCGGCCCGAAAACCGAATAGGCAGGTGGACGTGACCGCAATACGCGAAGGGAAGGTTTGAATGGCTGTGTTCGCCTCGATGTCTGCTCCCCAGCTTGCCGCCGAATTGTCAGGTGCCGGCATCGCTGTTCCGGACGGCGGATTTCTTTCGCGGTTTCTCGCGCCCCGTGGCCCCAAGGCCAGAAAAAAGCCGGAGCCGATTGTGTGGCCGGAAAACCTTGATGCGGAAAACTGCCTGGCGGCTCTCTCGGGTGAGCCGATCGGTCGGGTGCGCACCTTCGCCGCCGATGCCGTGGAGGACCGTCACATCCTGCGCGATGTCGAGCCGGGCCGTTTCAGCCTGTTCTCGACGGTCGGGGACCGCGCCAGTCTCGTGTCGGGCATCACCGGGCCGGAACTGGTGGTAACGCTCGTGGGACTGGCGGGACTGGCAGATGGCGTAAGCGCCTCCGCCGCGAAGTTCGATCTGACGGCGGATGCCGCGAGCGCCTTTTTCGCGGCGCTCGACCACGTTCGGCTTCTGACTTTCGCCAGCCTTGTCGAGCGGGTAGGCCTGCGATCGGCCACATTCGACATGGCGGATCTGGAGGCTCAGCTCGATGCCGCCGGCGACGGCGCAGACAACCGGTGGTTCTGCGCGCTCCACAGCCATTTGCTCGACAAACCCATCGGACGCAAAGGCCTGAAGGCCGGATGCGAGTCGCTTGTCGAACAGGGCTATTTGCACGTGGTGAAAGCAGGACGAAGCCGATTGTTCCGCCCGTCCGATGCGCTGGTTGGCGCAGCGCTCGATCTGCTGATCCCCTTGCCGGCCATGCTGCTGGTGGCGGACAATCTGTCCTACAGGGCGATGCTTCTGTCCGGCGGGACGCCCTGGGTGATGCGGCGCCACGAAGACGGGATCCTTCTTGAAAGTACCAGCGGCCGGGATGCCGGCAATCTCGTCTTCAACGTGATCGGGCGCATGCTGGAAGTGGCGGACGCCGACATCGCCCCGAATGCCGCGCCGTCGCCCGTTCCAGAGGCCTCGCCGAAACCAGGGCGGATGTCCGGCAAACACAGCACCCCGCCGCGCAAGGCCAATCCGCCCACGGCGAGCCAGTGCCCGGCTTGTGGCACGAAAATCAAACCTGGACATCTGTTCTGCACCGAATGCGGCGCCCGCATGTCGGCGTGAACGAAATCACATGTCGACATGCACATCGTGACCCGGGTCCCATTGGTGGTGCGGCCCGACGGTTGAAATCCGGCATGGACCCGGACCTGTGGCAGGTTGACCCTTTTCCCGGAAAGTGCTCCCCGGTCCACCTATCTTGAGCGATGCACGACACGATCAGAAATAAGTGCGAGCAGAGCCCCAACTTTCTCTTGCCGAGGCTGGGTCAGTCAGCACAAGTGGGTCGTCAGAATCGAGACGGCGCTGCCGTCGTAATGGATCATCAAGCGCACGGGAACCGCGGCAATCAATGCAAGACCTTGTCGTCAATAACGTCTTCCTGTTGTACGTGGCAGCCATTGTCCTGCTCGGCATATTGTCGAGCATTGCGGCGTTGCGCTTTGGGGCGCCCTTGCTCCTCGTCTTCCTGGGTATCGGCATGCTGCTCGGAGAAGATGGACCTGGGGGGCTGAGGTTCGACAGCTATGTCATCGCCTACCTGATCGGCTCTGCCGCACTGGCAGTGATCCTTTTCGATGGCGGCATGCGGACCCGCCTTTCCGCGATTCGCTCCGTGGCTGCACCGGCCCTGGCGCTTTCCACAATTGGCGTGCTCCTGACTGCCGGTCTCACCGGCCTGTTTGCCCATTATGTCATCGGTCTCGGCTGGATCATAAGCTTCCTGCTTGGGTCCATTGTGGCGTCCACCGATGCAGCGGCAGTGTTCTTCCTGCTGAAGTCCGGGGGGCTCAAACTTCGTGGCAGGGTCGGAACCGTGCTTGAAACGGAATCGGCCACAAACGATCCCATGGCGTTGTTTCTGACGCTGGCACTTCTGGATTTGGCCTTGCTCGGCGCGGCACCCAACACTGCCAGTCCGTTTGCTGGAACTGTCTTGCTGTTCTTCCAGCAATTTGCGCTGGGAGCCCTGATCGGGGTCGCCAGCGGATTTGTGCTCGTATCGATGCTGTCGCGGATGCCCTTGCCGGCAGGACTGCAACCGCTCTTTGTCCTTGCTACCGCGATCACAATATTTTCGGTGTCGACGATCCTGAATGCCAGCGGGTTCCTGGCGGTCTATCTGGCGGGTCTGGTTCTGGGCAACCGTCCGGTTCGGGCATTTCCAACGCTCATGAGATTCATGGACAGCTCAACATGGATGGCGCAACTGGTCATGTTCGTCGTGCTCGGATTGCTGGTGACCCCCAGCAAAATGGCAGACTATGCCTACACCGCCCTCGTTGTTGCAATTTTTCTGATTTTTGTGGCTCGCCCGCTTGGCGTGCTGGCTTCGCTGGCACCGTTTCGCTTCACAATCACAGAAACCACCTACGTGTCATGGGTTGGCCTGAGAGGTGCCGTTTCGATCTTTCTGGCGACCTTGCCGGTGCTCGCGGGCCTGCCCGGCGCGCAGTTGTTTTTCAACCTGACATTCGTGGTTGTGCTGATTTCGTTGCTTGCGCAAGGTTCATCCCTTGGCTGGGCGGCGAGACGACTGAAGCTGGCATTGCCGGATACGGCGCATTCGGTGAACCGTTTTGAGATCGACCTGCCGGGCCAACAGCAACTGGAACTGGTGGCTTATCCCGTGGAGGCAGGTTGCCCTTATCTGTCGGCGACCTATTCGGCGGTCTGGCTCAAGCCGGTCTTCGTCGTGAGGGGCGATGAGGTTGTTTCGGCTGAACAGGCCGGTCCCCTGACCCCGGGCGATTATGGGTATTTCCTGGTTCCGCCGGACAAGGTCGGACGCGTCGATGCGTTGTTCGACACATCCGCCACGCCCCTCAAGGCGAGCGATCTTCTGGGTTTCGCGTTTGACGGCGGCGTTGACCTGCGGTCGCTTGCGGAACAGTACAAGTTCAACCTGCCCAACCAATTGCGCGAGTTGACCGCAACCCAGGCCTTCGAGATCGAATTCGGCAATGTTCTGAATGTTGGCGATCGACTCGATCTGGGGGGCGTTGAATTGGTTGCCGTGGAACTTGCCGGTGACGCCGTCTCCCAGGTTGTCCTTGAATTGCCGGAGGAACCGGAATGGCAGGACCGGTTCAGGGATCGATTGTCCAGAATTGCGGCCGTACTCCGCACAAGGCGCCGTCCATCCTGAATTCCGAACGCGTGAAGGGAAACGGGCGGCAGGGACACGCGCCGTATGCATGTACTCGACCCCTGTTGGAAAACCGCATCACATGGTCGCGTCACGCTGACACTCCCTTCGCAATGCCAACAAGAATGCCGGCGGTTCACCATCAAATGGCGATGGAGAACCGATGCGCGCTACCCAATCTGTCATCCCCAAATCCTGGTGCCGTGTGTACATGGATGGAACTGGAATGTGCGCTGATTGGTGAAGCGATTGCAGGTCGCATCAATTTCGGCGCCAGGGCACATGGAGAGTTCAACCCGCTTGCCGGGGAGCTTGCCCGAAAGCATGGTTTCAACGAAGCTTGGAAAGCAGGTTGATGGTTCCAGCCATGTCCTTCATCTGGAATGATGCGACCGCAGCATCGCCCGGCTGCAACTCATTTTATTCGAGTTACCGTCAATCTGCCATTCACGCGCGCGGCGACGAACTCGATCTGATCGCCTTCCTTCAGGTTTTCGACCATCGTAGGCTCCCCGGCAGCGAAGACCATGGTCATGGCAGGCATGTCGAGGTCGACCAGATCTTCATGCGCGATGGTCAGTTTCTGCGTCTTGGCGTCGACCTTCTGGACGATGCCTTTGACGAATGTCTCGGCCAGCGAGGGCGAGGCGAGGGTAGCGAAGGCAAGTGCTGCGAGGGTGAGGATGCGGATGTCCATGTTCGTTCTCCATCGAGGTTGTGCGGGTTTCGACTGGTGGTCAGTGCTTGTGTCCGGATGCCGGAGCGCCAGGCATGCCGTCTTGGGAACTTGAATTGCCGTTGGCGTCAGGCAGGTCGCCGGTCCATTCATAGGCTTGGGTGCCGGGCGGATTCTCGAACCAGCCCGGATCGGCGTAGTCTCCCGTGGCCAGGCCTTCCCTGACCTTCAGGACGGAAAACATGCCGCCCATTTCGATGGGGCCGTGCGGCCCCCAGCCGGTCATCATCGGGATGGTGTTGTCGGGCAGCGGCATCTCCATCGCACCCATCTCGGCCATGCCGGTCGATCCCATCGGCATATAGCCCGGCTGGAGCGCGCGGATCTTCTGGGCGACGAGCCGCTTGTCGACGCCGATGAAGGTCGGCACGTCGTGGCCCATGGCGTTCATGGTGTGATGCGA